>NZ_CP020038.1:5033259-5340854 GCF_002157225.2 Agarilytica rhodophyticola | reverse complement strand
AGGAGACTTTGCTTTGGCAGACTGCGGTTAATAGACAAAAAGATGTGGTGGAGCTGTTTAACCCTACTGCTGCCGCAGATGTAGCACGCAGCGCTTGGTCTACGTTAAAGCAGTGGCAGGTGGAGATAGATAAAATACCTGAATTACATCCTGCTTTTGAGGCCTGGGCGAACGAGTATCGAGCACTATGTGACGAAAAGTCTTTAATTGATTTTACTTCCATGGTCGAGCTACTCACCGAAGTGATTAGCCGCTCCCAGCTAAGGCTACCTTCTAATATTGTGTTACTGGCTTTTGACGATATTCCTCCTCAGCTGGTAGGCCTATTAGAGGCTACCAAGAACCAGGGGGCTTATGTTCATTATGAAGAACTTTACTCCTTTGTAAATCAAGATTTAAAGCAAGCCCGCCATGTAAACTATATCGGCTTGGCAAATTATCAAACTGAAATTTGGAGCGCTGCATGTTGGGCGGCCAACCTTATAGATAACAATCCGATGGCGACGGTTGGAGTGGTGATTCCAGAATTGAATCAAAGCCGCGCACAAGTAGAACGTATTTTCACCCAAGTGTTTGAGCCGCAATATGTTTTACCTGACCAAGCTCGTCATGCTCCCGGTTTTAATATTTCTGCTGCTGTACCCTTGGCTAAGGTGCCTCTTGTTGCTTCGGCTTTATTACTCCTAAAGCTTAATTTCTCTGAACTCAGCACTGATGATGTCAGCCAGTTATTACATTCTCCTTTTTTTGGAAATGCGAGCGAAATGCAAATGCGGTCGCAGTTAGATAAGCAATTGCGAGAGCAAAATTTAAGTGTAAGCTTCAAAACGTTGAGCGCTATGATTGGTGAGTTTCCTGGTAAGAGTAAAAAAGAGAAGCAAGACGATGAGCAGGTCAGCTATCTGACAAGTTTGCATAGCGGCTTACAAAATTTTCGCAAGCTTTTATTACATGCTCCTAAAGAACAAGCGCCGACAGCTTGGGCGCAATTATTCGCTGAACAATTGATCGCTCTAGGCTGGCCCGGCGAGCGTGCGCTAGATACATTGGAGTACCAACAACTGGAAATATGGTATTCCGTTATTGCTAACATGAGCAATTTTGACCATGTTTACCCCGCTATTAGTTTGGCTAAAGCCATCGACATACTTTCTAAGCTTGCGAACGATACGGCTTTTCAGGCACAAACGAAAGATTCTCCAGTACAGGTATTAGGTGTTTTTGAGGCGGCGGGTATGATGTTTGATCATCTGTGGATAATGAATATGGACAATGCTTCTTGGCCGGCAGCGGTGAAGCCAAATCCATTGCTACCATTGTCGATGCAAAAGAGCCTCCAGATGCCCAGAGCTTCTGCTGAACGAGAGTTATTGTTAGCAAAACGTTTAACTTCCCGCTTCGCCAACTCAGCGCAAAAAGTCATATTTAGCTATGCCATGCTCGATGGTGATAAAGCTATGCAGCCAAGCAGCTTATTGACTGATTATCATCAAGTGACATTAGATGAACTCAATCTTATGGCGCCTGCCGACTACTGTAACCTCATCATGCACAACGCCCAGCTTGAACGTGTTATAGACATTAAAGGTGTTGCGGTTGGAGAAAGAGTAGAGTCAAACAATGATATTCGGGGTGGTACTCAAATATTGAAAGATCAAGCTGCTTGCCCATTTCGCGCCTATGCTAAACATCGACTATTTGCACGAGAAGATATACAAGCCCAGCCGGGTCTAAATGCTGCTGATCGCGGCAGTTTAATTCACGATGCACTGGAACGTATTTGGAAGCATATTAAAGATCATTCCCAGCTTTTAAATATGAGCGATAAGTCCTTAAAGGAAGTGATTAACAATGCTATCGATTCAAGTATTAATGATTTAAAACACAATAAGAGTATCGGTCTTAAACTGGGTGAACTTGAGCATAGTCGCATGTATAAATTACTGCGTGCATGGTTGGAACTTGAAAAAAAACGCAGTCCTTTTTCTGTTGTTTTTCGTGAGGCGAAGCAAGATATAGCGCTTACTGGTTTACCTATAAATGTGCGCTATGATCGGGTGGATAAACTTGAAGATGGTCGTTTATTTGTTATTGACTATAAAACAGGAAAGTCTGAGGCAAGGACATGGTCGGGAGAGCGTCCTGATGAACCACAGGTACCTATTTACGGGGTTGCTAATGAAGATAATATTGCTGGTGTTGCCTTTGGCCAGTTACATGTGGACGAAGTTGCATTTAAGGGTATTGCTGAGCGCGATAATATTGCGCCAGGGCTGCGCTTGCCTGACAATCTGGGAAATATAGATTTACCTGATTCCTGGCAAGATATTATCACTCACTGGAGGGAAGTACTATACGATTTGTCCCGCGAGTTCTTAGCCGGTCATGCAGAAGTAAAGCCCAAACACGGCGCGGTGACGTGCCAGTATTGTAACCTTCAAAGTCTGTGCAGAATACGAGAACTTGAATACAACCACAAAGATGGAGATTTAGAATCTTGAGTAAGGTGGTTGATAATAATGGTGTGATTGATGCCCAGCAGCGTTTGGATGCACTTGATCTAGATTCATCTATTATTTGTGAAGCGCCCGCTGGCAGCGGTAAAACCGAACTATTGACACAGCGTTTTTTAGGGTTGCTCACTCGCGTGCGTAAACCTGAAGAAGTTTTGGCAATTACCTTCACCCGTAAAGCGGCTGGTGAAATGCGTGAACGTATTATTAATGCTTTACATACAACAAAACACAGTGCTATACCAGAAGAAGCCCATCGTCGTATGACATGGCAATTAGCCAATGATGTGTTAATTATGGATGAGCACAATAACTGGAATATTCTCGATAATCCTAATCGCTTACAAATCCTCACCTTTGATAGCTTATGCGCAGGACTTGCCAATACTTTACCGTGGCACTCTTCATTTGCCTCTGCGCCACAGGTGAGTGATGATACTGAAGAATTATTTTTAGAAACGGTTAGACAATTTTTACAGACATTAGAGAGCGATGCTCCCTGGAGTGAAGCCTTAGCCTTAATATTAAGTTTATTGGATAATAATACCCAAAAGTTGGAACAGTATTTCGTGCGTATGCTTCATCAGCGCGAATCTTGGCTGCAACTTTTTGGCTCAGGCTTGAATCCACAGCAGCAGCGACAAGGTATCTTGCCGCGCTTACAAGAAAATTTAGAAAATGTTTGTCGCGATGGTGTTACCAAGGTCAAAGATTGTTTGTCGACGGAACAGGTTTGTGAATTATTGCAGCTAGTTTCATTTGCCGCATCTGAAATATCTAAGTTGAGTGATGACTCGCCCCTATTAGCATGCTTAAATATGGATGTGGATAACAATAACTTGCCTGATACTTCTGATAAAGGGATCAAACAATGGCAGGCAATAGTTAATCTACTCTTTACTGATAAAAATGAGTGGCGCAAATCTTTAACAAAGAAAAATGGTTTTCCTACCAGTAAAAATAAAGAAGAGAAAGCATTTTTACAGAGCCAAAAAAATCGCTGTTTAAAGCTTATTGAAAGCCTTAGCGAAATAGATGGTTTGGCAGAGTATTTTACTGATATTAAACGTTTTCCTAGTATTGAATACGATCAAGATCAAGCGGCGCTTTTGGATGCTTTTATTCAGGTGTTACCAATTCTCGCTGCTTATTTAACTGTTCAGTTTCAGGAAAAAAACAGTGTTGATTTTTCCGAAATAAGTATCCGTGCACGTATGGCCTTAGGAGGCTTATCACAACCATCTGACTTAGCTTTAGCCTTAGATTATAAAATACAACATATTCTTGTTGATGAATTTCAGGACACATCTCCTGCTCAAATTGAGTTGCTGACACGTTTGACAGATGGCTGGCAACAGGGGGACGGTCGCAGCTTGTTCTGTGTCGGTGATGCAATGCAATCTATTTACGGCTTCCGTGGCAGCAATGTTGGTTTATTTTTAGATTGTATCGAGCGTGGTTTAGGCGATGTTGACTTACAAGCAATTCGTCTAAAAACAAATTTCCGCAGTGATTTCTCTGTAGTTGATTGGGTAAATCATACCTTTGCTAAATCTTTTCCGGCTCGTAATGATATTACAGTAGGCGCTGTTACTTATGCTCATTCTCAGGCGTTTAGCCAGGTTAACATAGATAATGCTGTATGTGTTCATGGTATTAGTGATGAATATGACTTCAACGATAGTGAAGGTGCTTTAACGGTCGAGCTTGTGCGACAGGCAAAACAGCGTAAGCCTGACGGCAGTATTGCGATACTGGTGCGTACGCGACATCATGCATCGGCTATTGCAAGTGAGCTGACGAAAGCAGGATATAAATATCGAGCAGTGGATATCGAGAACCTCGCTGACAATTATGTTGTGCAAGATTTGATGGCTCTAACTCACGCGATGTTGTGGCCAAGTGATCGTGTGGCTTGGCTATCTGTTTTACGTGCACCTTGGTGTGGCTTATCTTTGGCTGATCTAGAGATCGTTGCTAATCTTGGTATAAATTCAAATGTATTGCCCACACTTATTCAGCAGTTAACTTGGCTGTTAGATGTACCAGTGGAAAAAGCTAGTAATACTGAATTACAAGGAGATTTATTTCTACAGTCCTCATCCTCTCCTTTGATGCAACAAGACATGGCAAAAATTCATCTATTGTCTAATTCTGGTCAGCAACGTTTACTACGCGTAGTAGCTGTTTTGCAGCAGGCTATTGAGCAGGCTCAGCGCAAAGATTTGCGTTTGTGGGTTGAAGGTACGTGGCTTTCTCTTGGGGGGCCTGCATGTTTGCAAAATCAACAGGATAAACAAAATGTAGAGTTATTTTTTGAGTTGCTAGAAAAGCTAGAAGAAAGCACTGTGCTACAGAAAAAAGATATGCTTCAAAAAGGCGTGCAGAAGTTATTTGCTGTGCCTGATCCTGATAGTGATGATAGTTTGCAGATTATGACGATTCATAAATCTAAGGGCTTGGAGTTTGATACTGTTATTTTGCCGGGCTTACATAAAGCATCTCGCAACCTCGATCCTGAGCTTCTGCGCTGGTATCAGCGTGTAAGTTTATCTGGTGATCAAGAGCTGGTATTAGCGCCTATTAAAGCCAGCGGTAAAGATGAAGATCGTGTTTATCAGCATCTTATGCATGTTGAAAGAAAAAAAGAAGAGAATGAAGCCTGTCGTTTACTGTATGTCGCCTGTACACGCGCTAAAGTAAGTCTTCATCTCATCACTCAAGTTAGTTCTAACCCTAAAGATGAGATGGCGTATAAAACCCCTCGCAAGGGGACTTTGATTCATCCAATATGGCAAGCGATAAAAACACAGATACAAGAATATAGCCTAGACGATGGGTATAACACCTCTGTCAATAATGAAGAGCTAGATAATGATGATAATCCTAAGGTTTTAACGCGTTTACAAGAAAACTGGAGTTTACCATTACTGCCTCATGGGGAAATATTAAAAGATTACATTCCCTTCTTCGAGCATGACAATGTTCGAATAAATTATCGAGAACCTGTAGATCATGTTCCTCGTATTATAGGCACATTGATTCATCGCATTTTACAGGAGTGCAATATTGAACTTTTGAAAAGTTGGCATGAGCACAACTTTGAAAATTGCCGAGCTATGTGGCAGGCTCAGCTTATGAGTGCTGGTCTAGCGGCAGTTGATTTAGAATCGGCTTTAGAAAAAATTCAAGTAAGCTTGACTAATCTTGTAGAAGATAAAGACAGACACTGGATTTTCTCCAATGACCACCCACAACGTTATTGTGAATTTGAAATTTCGGTGAATTCGTCAGAAGGAGTGAATCATTTTATCGTTGATTTGCTACTATATGATGGTGAGACTACATGGATTATCGATTACAAGACAGGTCAACCTAAAAGCGGTGAATCTATAGAAAGCTTTATGGCTACAGAGAAGTCGCGTTATAGAAAGGTTATGTATCAATATCGCTTTGCGATAGAAAAATTAGGCTATAACAATATCAAGTTAGCGCTTTATTTTCCGATGCTTGGTCGTTGGTTGGAATATGACTGATGTCTGTTCATACTAACTGGTTTGTCAGCAATTGATAGAAAGTGAGTAAAAGACTAAAAAAATATCCAGCTTATCAAGCCAGCTGAAAATTCTTCAAAAACACTTTAAGGTGCGAAATGAACGCTCCACTTTATTGTGTTTTTTATACATTTCATGGTCATAAGTAATTTCCATACCATATTCTATTAAAATTAGTGTGAACAGGCATTAGTATGTCATAACTCGGTTTTCTATGAGTTAGTAATATGGGGAATCGAGCTTCTAAGTTAAAAATTGCTATTTACTGATACATAATCAATACAAATTATATTAATCTTTTTTACATACTGTACTTTAGAATAAATATAACTATTTATTAATAGAATGTTGTGCTGTCAGGGCAAGATGTATAAAAATTATAATCGCATTAATGAACGCAAATCCATGTAAGGACGATTGCTAGTAAGATATTTTACTGAAAATTTTTTGAAATAATATTAAATGAAAGATCTCCGGTTAGGCCAGTTTACCCTTGGAATTAATAGAAGTTATATATTGTCTAGCCATCTAAATATAAGCTTTTAAAAATAATTAATTTAATATTTTTGAGTTGTGAACTCCATCAAATTAACAAAATTACTATGCTATTAAATATCTATACAGCATTATTAAAACGTTGCGTAAGAAAATCATCGGTAGAATCCTAGTGACATTATCAAACAACTATTTTCCACAGCGGCCATTTGCCGGTAAGTTTGCAAATATCTAATTGATTTTTTAACTTCGCAGTCTCAGTGTAAACGTATTCAAACCTTAATTAACTCATAAACTATTAATCATTAATACTGGAGAAAAATAAAATGATTTTTAATCGCCATAAAATATTTTTATCTATTCTCGCAGCACTTCCTTTTGTGACTTCTCTATCTAAGCCTGTGTTCGCATCTGATACATCATTGTTAAATAATGCTACTAACCATGAAAAAATAAACCTATCAAACCAAAAAGCAACAGAACATTTTGTTCGGATGGAATTGCAGTCATTGATTCCATGGATAAAAAAGCAGGAAAATATGGGTAAAATACTCACCTCCAAACAAAAAATGGAGCGTGTTAATTTTTTAAAAAAAGCTATCGCAAAAAAAATGGATGAACTGACTGCTTTAGGTTTTCAACCAACAGACCCCGTTGTTCTGGTGGATATTGGTTTTAGTGTTGTTGCGACAAAAGATCAACTAGCTAAGATTTATGAAATAGATGGAATTAAGTCAATCATTGCTAAACCTTCTATCCGCCCTCAGCGAAATTATAGTACTCCATGGATTGGCGGCGCTCGCGCTCATGACTTAGGTTTTAAGGGTAAAGGTCAAGTAATTGGTATCCTCGATACAGGTATTGATTACACCCACAAAGATTTCGGTGGTGATGGCAACTATTTACAAAATCCCCCCGACGCTATCGAACCAGGTTCATTCCCCATAGGGCGAGTGATAGGGGGGTATGATTTTGTAGGTAACGCTTCCGATAGCTTCAGTGCCATCCCTGATGAAAATCCTATGGACTATCGAGGTCATGGCACTCATGTAGCGGGTATTGCAGCGGGTAATGGTATCGAAGGCATCGTGGGGCCAGGAATCGCGCCAGAAGCAAGTATATTAGCATACAAAGTTTTTTCTGATGATCGAGATGTCATTGACGAAAACAGAAATAAAGTTGTTGAGGCCATCGAAATGGCTATAGACCCTAATCAAGATGGAGATATGAGTGACTCAGCAACTGTTCTAAACCTCAGCTTTGGTATTTCATTCGGGGGCTTGAATACACCTTCAACTGTCGCGGTGAAAAATGTAATTGATAGTGGTGTGTCGGTCGTTTTAGCCGCAGCGAATAATGGTAATAATATTCCTTATAATATCAATGATATTGGCGCTACTGTTGAGGATGCTATTCTTGTAGCCGCCAGCGCGGTTGGCAATATGCCTAGAACATTTATTCCTTTTTCATCTGAATCAGGTCGGCGTTTTGATATATTTGCCTCGCTCTTTGAAACTCAGCTTATTCCCGCGATTACAACTCCCATTGTTGGGGAAGTCGTCAAAATGACACCTTTTGATGCTTGTGACCCCCCTTCTGACAGTGATATCAATGGCCGTATTGTGGTTACATTTGATGACTTTTTTAGCTGCCCATTTTTTGTAAAGGTTGATAACCTTAAAAGAGCTGGAGCGAGTGCTCTCATTTTAGTTTCTGATCGCATACCATTAATGGCAGATATTATTGCACCATCGGATGGCAACGTAGAAGGTATACCTGTCTTGGATATCACATCCGAAGAATACAAGCAATTAGACCAAGAATTAGATAATTATAAGGTAGTCGCTGAGCTGTCAAAGGACAATGTAAAAGCCTATACAACTGCTGCTGATGTTATTGCAAGTTTTAGTTCTAGAGGCCCAGGGCCATCAGGTTTATTTAAACCCGATGTATCCGCACCGGGTTTTAATATTACTTCTGCTACTGCTCGCACAGGTGATGGAGTAGATATAAGCAATGGAACCTCAATGGCTGCACCACAAGTAGCGGGCATGGTTGCTTTACTAAAAGAAAAATTTCCTAATTTGGCTCCTCCAGCAATTAAAGCCATCATCCAAAACACAACGACACCGGCAAAATTATATAATCAGCCTGATCTCAGTCCACCACTCAGTTTACAAGGTACTGGCGTTGTGAATATTGAAAAAGCATTGCAAGCCACTAGCTATGTTTATCCCGGTGGGGTTGGATTTGGGGTAATTAATCCTGAATACAATGCTTCAGCAACGCGTTATATGACTATTACCAACATGTCTAACTACGGAAAGAGGTATCGCATTGAGCATGCTCCAAATCAACGTTTACCCGACGGTGTTATGCAAATAAGTGTTAATAGTGAGGTATATGTGGGCGCGGGGCAATCAGAGCGCATTCCAGTTAATATGCATATTAATGCCAATAAGCTACAAGGATCTAGAAGAAATGAGGTAGATGGTTGGTTATTGGTTCGTAGTGATGAAGAAATGATGCGAGTGGGCTATATGGCTATCGTTAACCCCGCATCTAAACTTAATGTAAGCAAGCAAAATGGCATATTCCAATTGAGAAACAATGCCTTTGGTGATGCCATTGTTCACCCTTATACCTTAGCTTTCCACCGGGATAATAGCTCTGAACCCAATGGTATCAAAAGTATGGGGTTTCGTTTATCAGATAAAGGGTTCCTCGAACTCGGCATCAATGCCAACGAAGATTGGGCTAATTTTGGCTTTAAACAGTTTGAAATGTGGATCGATCTTGATGAAGATAATATTGATGATTACCACATTACGGTTCAACATGAAGGCGCTTTTAGAGCTTCTAGGAATGATGACTTAGACGTTATTATTCGGTCACTTACTGGGGCAATGCCCCCTGCATTTGTTAAGACAGCAAATGCTTACCTCGACAACTCGATTATGACCATTAACTTACTTGATATTATTAGGTTTGATGGCGACAACACATTCAATTATAGAGCCAGTATTAAAGATCTTCTGGATGTCAGCGCGCAAACGCAAATGACGGGCAGTATTGATTTGAGTAAATCGATAAATTTTGATCAAGAAGTTGTATCAGTTGCTGCTCAACGGTCAAGTTCGCTACAGGCAAATGGAACGACGGAAATTCTATTCCTCAGCCCAACCGAGAAGAAAGGCAGTCGCTCAATCATTCGTTAGTCAAATTCTCTTCAATAGATCTAATATAACGGCGCCGCTCATAGTGTACCTGGCTATAAGTTGGTTGCCGTTATCACTGCACAAATACTGTACTGCATTAATACGTCAGTGTCTTAACATCATAATTACTTCTGATTGATAACTTCCCGGCTTGATATTAAGTTTCTGCAAAGTGTTGCTATGTTTTGATACACCAGCTTCGGTGTCACACCTTTTTTAAAAGTGCGAAGTCAAAAGCCTAGGAAGATCTCGCATTTGCCTTTGATTTGTCTAAACTCCATTCAGGTATTGCTTGGGAGTAACCGACTAATTACACTAGTGAGTTAAATCCGCTAATTAAAATGTAGGGTATTCATTTTGGATAAGAATTCTTTAGTAGAACGGATCGCAACTTTGATAATGGATGGTTTTGATCGCGATTTTCGTACCTTTAATTCTCATACAGCTAAAGCCCCAAGACTGTTTGAACAGGGTGACTGGAAGGGAATTCAGGCAGCATCAAAAGATCGTATACAGGGCTACGATATAAGAATAAAAGAAACCTGTAATTATCTCAAAGAGATTATTGGTGAGCGTAAAGAACTCTTAGAAGAAAATTTATGGCGTGAGATAAGAGCCAAATATGCCGAATATTTGAAGAGCCATCAGCAGCCGAAACTCGCGGAAAGTTATTACAATTCAGTTTTCTGCCGTACTCACCACCGCCGTTACTACAACAACGATAATATCTTTGTGCGCTCATCACTGTTATCCAGTGATATCCAGGTAAATTCACCTACCATCAATATGTATAACTGTGATGTCAGTGGTATTAATGAAACATTGACTCAAATTATGCATGATTTTAGCTTTAATGTGCCTTATGAAGATTTAGCGCGCGATATACAACTTGTAGTAAGGCGTTATTTAAAGACGTCTAAGTTTGAAGTTCGTCGCGATACAAAATTTCATTTTGATGTTGTCAACAAGCCATTTTTTAGAAATAAAGCGGCTTATATTATCGGTCGGATTGTTACCGACTATGGCGATCAGGCCTTTTGCATACCGGTACTCAACAATGAAAACGGTAGCCTATATCTCGATACTTTAATCCTTGATCTTAGAGAATTAAATGTGTTGTTTGGTTTTGCTCGCGCCTACTTTATGGTGGAAACTGAGTCTCCCGCTGACCTAGTCAGTTTCTTACAGCGGCTATTAGTGAGTAAATCCCGCACTGAACTCTATACCCATATCGGTTTCCAAAAACATGGAAAAACCCAGTTTTATCGAGAATTTTTAGAACACTTAGATAATAGTACCGATAATTTAGTACAGGCGCCAGGCATTGAAGGGATGGTGATGGCGGTATTTACCTTACCCTCTTTCCCTTATGTATTTAAACTCATTAAAGATAAGTTTCCGCCAGAAAAAGAAACAACCGAAGAAAAAATTAAAGAAAAATATATGCTGGTCAAATTGCATGACCGAGTGGGACGAATGGCCGATACTCTAGAATATTCTCATGTTGGCTTACCCCGCAGCCGTTTTAGCCAGGTGCTTTTAGATTATTTGCACCGAGTAGCACCTTCTAAAATTGAAATTGAGGGAGACAAGGTTGTTATTAAACATTTATATATTGAGCGGCGTATGACGCCTTTGAATATTTACCTACATAATGCTACCCAAGCGCAGACACGAAATGCCATTCAAGATTTTGGTGATGCCATCAAGCATATGATTGCAGTTAATATTTTCCCTGGTGATATGCTGCTAAAAAATTTCGGTGTATCACGTCATGGGCGCGTGGTGTTCTATGACTATGACGAAATCGAATATATGACCGATATGAATTTTCGTAAGATACCCGAAGCTACCAATGAAGTGGATGAATTTTCTGATAAACCCTGGTATCACATAAATCCTCGAGACGTTTTTCCCGAACAATTTTTAAAATTTGTATTGGTAAAACCGGAATACCGCGAGCCTTTTTTAGAAAAGCATAGAGAGTTATTGGATTACAAGTTTTGGCAAGAAAAACAAAATCAGATTAGACACGGTGTTTACCAAAATGTTTTCCCATATCCTGAGAAGAACCGTTTTATTTATGAGCGTAATAAATAAAATTATATAACTGCAAAGGAATTGCTAATAGCGTAGATATAAATACTACAGGCTCTAGCAGCAATAATTCACGTATTTAATGCATTAAAAAACGGCGACAGCCGGGTAAATGAGCTGTCGCCGATTAATCTTACATTCATGACTAGTAATAAAATGTAAGGAGGAAAAAGCTCTTAGAATTGTGCCGCTTCTGTTGAGCCTGTTAAAGCAGTTACGGATGAGTTGCCCCCTTGAATAACATTGGTAATGTCATCGAAATAGCCAGTTCCTACCTCTTGCTGATGAGCAACAAAAGTGTACCCTTTACGGGCATCCATAAATTCTTTTTCTTGTAGCTCTACGTAAGCACTCATATCACGTCGAGCGTAAGCATGTGCAAGGTTAAACATACTATTCCACATATTATGAATTCCAGCCAATGTAATAAACTGGAATTTATAACCCATAGCGGATAACTCCGTTTGGAATTTAGCGATAGTGGCATCATCTAAATTTTTCTTCCAGTTAAACGAGGGCGAACAGTTGTATGCCAAAATTTGATCTGGGTATTCCTTCTTAACGGCTTCTGCAAATTGTTTAGCTTCATCGAGATTAGGGGTCGCAGTTTCACACCAAAGTAAATCGGCATAAGGAGCATAGGAAATACCGCGATCAATAGCTTGTTCTATGCCTGCTTTAACACGATAAAATCCTTCGCTGGTGCGTTCACCTGTAATAAATTTCTTGTCGCGAGGATCATTGTTGGAGGTTAACAAATCGGCAGCATTGGCATCCGTACGGGCAAGTAAGATGGTTGGTACCCCTGCGACATCCGCTGCTAAGCGTGCGGCGATTAACTTATCAACAGCCTCTTGTGTTGGTACCAAGACCTTGCCACCCATGTGACCACATTTTTTAGCAGAAGCTAATTGGTCTTCAAAATGCACACCGGCGGCACCAGCGCTAATCATATTGCGCATAAGTTCATAGCCGTTAAGTACTCCGCCGAAACCGGCTTCTGCATCAGCCACTATTGGCGTGAAGTAGTCGATGTAACCTTCGCTATCTTGCGTTTTGCCCTCGCGCCATTGAATTTGATCGGCTCGGCTGAAGGCGTTGTTAATTCGACGCACAACTGTCGGTACAGAATCAACCGCATAAAGCGATTGATCGGGATACATTGTTTCTGAGGTATTGGCATCAGCAGCAACTTGCCAACCAGATAGGTAAATCGCTTGTAATCCTGCTTTAACCTGCTGGACTGCCTGCCCACCTGTAAGTGCTCCCATGGCGTTAACGAAGTCTTTTTCGGGGCGGAATTCTGGGTGTGCTCCCTCTTCGATAAGTTTCCATAATTTTTCTGCACCTCGTTGAGCAATAGTATGCTCCTCTTTCATGGAGCCACGCAGACGAACAACGTCTTCTGCCGAATAGGTTCGCTCAACTCCAGCCCAACGTGGGTCTTCATTCCAGCTCTTTGTTATATTGTCAATTTCGTCTTGCCGATTGTAATCACCGGTAGGCATAGTCATGTCCTCTGTATTGATTCACTTATTCTGGTAAAACCCTGTGGAATTTGTTGACTAGCTTAAAAATGCGCGCATAATAAATCCAATTTATAGATTTTATTTTCGGTATTTATCTTATGAATCTCCACGGCATAGATCTGAACTTACTGGTGGCACTGAATGTGCTATTGAAGGAAAAGAGTGTCACTAACGCCGCTGATTTTTTAGGCATTACTCAGCCGGCAATGTCTAATGCTTTAAAACGACTGCGTGTTCAGTTTAACGACCCGATTCTGGTGAGAACAAGCGACGGAATGAAAGCTACAGACCGAGCTAAGCAACTAGAACCGCAAATACGTGAATTGATTTTACATGTAGAGCGTGTCGTTCAACCGGTGCAGGACTTTGATCCTCTCCATAGTGATAGATTCTTTCGGATTGCCGTTAGTGATTATGCGGAATCGACACTTATTCCGAAACTATTAGATTTTGTTCGCGAAAAAGCGCCCAATATTGTGATCGATATCATGACCCCAAGTGATGTTAGTTATCATGATGTTGAACAAGGCCACGTGGATTTTGTTATCAACCGTTTTGAAGAGTTACCTAACTCTTTCCACCAAACACTTTTATGGCACGATACATTTACCTGCATGATGTGGAAGGGCAATCCTATTGTCGATAACTTTAATTTACAAAGCTATTTGGATTCGCAACATCTATGGGTAAGTAAAACAGGCATGGGAGTAGGGGTAGGCGTTAACCCCGAAGATGTACAGCGTTTAGGTTGGGTCGATGCGGCGCTTGACGAACTGGGTTTAAAGCGGAAAATTAAGGTGTTTACTCGTCATTACCAGGCTGCGATGCTACTGGTAGAAAACAAAGATTTAGTGCTGACTATTCCCAGCCGAGCTGCCCGCCTAAGAGCCGATAATCCCAATTTGGTTTTTCTTCCGCCACCGTTTAAGATTCCCGAAATGGAGCTTAATATGGCTTGGAGTGCACTATTACACAATAATCCAGCACATCGCTGGCTACGTCGAGCTATGGCCAACGTTGCACATAATTATTAAAAATACCGTTTTTTTGCAAATTATAGATTCACATTGTTAGCAAATAAGTGTGCTTGATCCTAATTACGTTATATCCATGAGTAATATTCACAGTAGTGATGTAGTGTATAACCAACATAAATTAGAGTAATCTTCCTTCTCCACATAGAATAGCGCCATTCTTAATTATGAAAGGTGGTACTCGTTGTGACTCACTCCCAGAATAACATCAATGCAGATTTAACGACTCAGTCTTCTAAAGAGCGAAGCTATGATGATTATGTTCGTGTGGAAGGCATTTGGGTCGATGCTCGATTAAAGGAATTTATCGATGTAGATGTGTTGCCAGGCACGGGTGTAAAACAGGAAAGTTTTTGGTCCGACTTTAGCGCTATCATCGACGAATTTACGCCTAGAAATAAAGCGTTATTAGCGCAAAGAGAAAAACTTCAAACGCTTATTGATGACTGGCACATTGCTCAGCGTGGTCAACTTTTCGATAAGAAAGCTTATCGCGAATTTCTGCAAGAGATTGGTTATATCGTACCTGAAGTAAGCGATTTTAAAATCACTACGCAAAATGTCGATGATGAAATTGCCAATCAAGCTGGCCCGCAACTTGTAGTTCCCTTAAAAAATGCGCGTTTTGCCCTAAATGCTGCGAATGCTCGTTGGGGAAGCTTATATGACGCTTACTATGGCACAGATGTCATCGATGAAAATGGCGAACTGGCCAGAGGCGCCCAATACAATAAGATTCGTGGTGCCGAGGTAATGAAAGCCGGTCGAAATTTTCTCGACAAAATTGCGCCATTGCAACAGGGTTCACACCACGATGTAGTTAAATATTATGTCGACCAAAATCGCTTGGTAGCGACTTTAAAAAATAATCTGGATACTGTTTTATCAGAGTCTGAAAAGTGTATAGCTTATCGCGGTTCTAGTGACCAACCCAGTGCTATATTATTGACAAATAATGGTTTGCGTTGCGAAATTCAAATTGATGGAAGCTCTGAAATTGGCAGTAGCGATGCTGCTGGTGTAAAAGATATTCTAATGGAAGCGGCATTAACGACTATTGTCGATTGTGAAGATTCTGTTGCAGCTGTTGATGCCGAAGACAAGTTGGAAATCTATCGTAATTGGTTAGGTTTGGTTAAAGGTACTTTAAGCACACGCTTTGAAAAAGTTGAGGTGACGCAGGCAGGTAAAACTCACCGTGTAATTGAGCGTTCACTTAATGATGATCGTCGTTATACAAGCATAGATGGCAATGAATTAATATTGCCCGGTCGCTCATTGCTATTTATTCGTAATGTGGGACACCTTATGACAAACCCGACTATTTTAGATAGTGAGGGTAGAGAAATACCTGAAGGAATTCTCGACGGTGTTATTACTAGTTTGATTTCAATTCATGATTTAAAGGAAAATGGGCGTTATCGTAACTCAAGGAAAAAAAGTATTTATATTGTAAAACCCAAAATGCATGGACCAGACGAAGTTGCTTTTACAGCCGATTTATTTGAGCGTATCGAACAAATCTTGGGCTTAAATAATGCTACTATAAAAATAGGCATTATGGATGAAGAGCGTCGCACTACTTTGAATTTAAAAGCGTGTATAAAACAAGCACCGGATCGCGCTGTCTTCATTAATACAGGGTTTTTAGATCGTACGGGCGATGAAATTCACACGAGTATGCAGCTTGGGCCGATGGTGCCGAAAATGCAAATGAAAGCGCAGCCTTGGATCCAAGCTTATGAAAACTGGAATGTTGCCACTGGCTTGATGTGTGGGCTATCAGGTAAAGCACAAATTGGCAAAGGGATGTGGCCGATGCCAGATAGGATGGCAGATATGATGCAAGCCAAGGTGGCGCATCCTCAAGCTGGCGCCAATACTGCATGGGTGCCATCGCCAACAGCGGCTACATTACATGCGTTACATTATCATGACGTTGCTGTCTTTGATCAACAAAAACTTATAGTCAGCAAAATTAATGAAAGCACCGAATTATGTTTTGAGGAATTGCTCAATATTCCACTATTGGTTGATAAAACACAATTAACTTCCGATACAATTCGTGCCGAAATAGAGAATAATTGTCAGGGGATTCTCGGTTATGTTGTACGTTGGATCGACCAGGGAATTGGTTGTTCAAAAGTACCCGATATTCATAACGTGGGTTTAATGGAAGATCGCGCTACATTGAGAATTTCGAGTCAGCATCTCGCTAATTGGCTGTTACATGGTATCTGTACTAAGGAAGACGTAGAAGCAGCTCTAGAGAGAATGGCAAAGGTTGTCGATGAGCAAAATAAAAATGATCCAGTATATGAACCTATGGCATCTGATTTATCGGGGAGTATCGCTTTTCGTGCAGCATCAGATTTAATTTTTATGGGGGCTGCCCAGCCAAATGGATATACCGAGCCCCTATTACATGAATATCGCAAACAGAAAAAACAACATCTTCAATCTAAATGTTAAAGATGATTGGATAATAAAACTATATAGACTAGAGCCCATACCCAGGTGAGGATAAAGAGTAGAAAACAATGATGTCAACTATAGAGTCTAGCCCCAACTTTACAAATTCATTACCCGATCGTATTGCTACCTATGTTGAAGCTATGGGAATTAGCAATGTGAAAGAAATTATTTACAACCCTAGTTACGATGACTTATACCGTGCTGAGACGGATGCCAGTTTGTCAGGCTATGAGAAAGGTCAAGTTACTGAAACTCAAGCGGTAAATGTCGATACGGGAAAATATACCGGCCGCTCACCTAAAGATAAATACATTGTTCTCGATGATGTCACTCGCGACACGGTATGGTGGACATCCGACAAGGTGAAAAATGATAACAAACCTATAAACCAAGAGGTTTGGAGTGATTTAAAGAAAGTCGTTTTAGATGAATTGTCGGGTAAGACCTTATACATTATTGACGGATTTTGTGGTGCTAACAGAAACACTTGCCTGCGAGTAAGGTTTATTGTTGAAGTGGCGTGGCAAGCGCACTTTGTTAAAAATATGTTTATTCGTCCAAGCGAGGAGGAACTACAAGATTTCGAACCAGATTTTGTTGTACTAAATGGTTCTAAAACAAGTAATCCAAATTGGCAGGCGCAAGGCTTAAACTCGGAAACATTTGTCGCTTTTAACTTAAGCGAAAAAATGCAGTTAATTGGTGGCACATGGTATGGCGGCGAAATGAAAAAAGGTATGTTCTCTATGATGAACTACTTTTTGCCACTGCAAGGTATTGCCAGTATGCATAGTTCAGCGAATGTTGGTGAAGATGGCGATGTTGCACTCTTTTTCGGTTTATCTGGTACGGGTAAAACAACTCTTTCTGCCGATCCCAAACGTGCTTTGATCGGCGATGATGAGCATGGTTGGGATGATGATGGTATTTTTAATCTTGAAGGTGGATGCTACGCTAAAACTATAGATCTGGACGCAGAAAAAGAGCCAGATATTTATCGTGCTATTAAGCGTGATGCCTTGTTAGAGAATGTTGCGGTCGATGAGACAGGTAAAATTAATTTCTGCGATAATTCAAAAACGGAAAATACACGGGTTTCTTATCCTATTTACCATATTGATAATATTGTTAAGCCTGTGAGTAAAGCGGGGCATGCTAAAAAAGTTATCTTTTTAACAGCAGATGCTTTTGGTGTTTTACCTCCTGTTTCAATACTTACTCCGGAACAAGCGCAGTACCATTACTTGTCTGGATTTACAGCTAAAGTTGCAGGAACAGAGTTGGGTGTTACCGAGCCGACACCAACTTTCTCGTCTTGTTTTGGTCAGGCATTTTTGTCTCTGCATCCAACTAAGTATGCGCAAGAACTTGTTAAGCGTATGAATGCAGCAGGTGCGAGTGCCTATTTGGTAAATACCGGCTGGAACGGTACAGGTAAGAGAATTAGCTTAAAAGCGACGCGGGCCATTATCGATGCTATTATGAACGGCAGTGTCGATCACTCGCAAACAGCCACTCTGCCTTACTTTAATCTGTCAATACCCACCGATATTGTGGGCGTTGATAATGAAATTTTAGATCCTCGCAATAGTTATTCAGATGTTAATGAATGGCAAGTTAGAGCGACTAAGCTTGCACAGTTGTTTGTTGATAATTTTGTTAAATTCACCGATTCCGCCCACGGGCAAGAGTTGGTAAGTGCTGGGCCACAACTATAATAAAAATATTGGTGACTCTTTTACAACAATTTGCAGGAAGCGAGTTGTTGTAAAAGTTAGTTTTAATAATATATTCACTTTTTTCGTGTAACTTTATTTTTTTCTTATAAAAAGAACTTTAATAGTAAATAGATAATATAAGTCACATTAAAATGACATGGAGGCAACTATGATCGACCCACTTACGCTGAATGAATTCATTGTTAAAAAACAGGATGAAGTTCAATTTAGCAGTGGTGAACTAAGCCAGCTTTTGGGTGCTATAACTCTAGCTTCAAAAATTGTACACCGTGAAATTAATAAAGCAGGATTATTAGATATTACTGGTAGTGCAGGTGTACAGAACATTCAAGGTGAAGACCAGCAAAAACTGGATGTTTATGCTAACGAGAAGTTCAAACAAGCCCTTGCGCTGCGAGGCCATGTGTGTGGAATTGCTTCTGAGGAAGAGGATGACTTTGTTTCCTTTTCCAATAATAACCAATCACTGAGCAAATATGTTGTTGCCTATGATCCTATAGATGGATCGTCTAATATTGACGTTAATATTCCTGTCGGCACTATCTTTTCTATCTACAAGCGTAAATCATCTAATGAAAAGCCCGTAGAAATAAGTGATTTCTTGCGCTTTGGACGAGAGCAAGTTGCTGCGGGGTATGTTATATATGGCTCTTCTACAATGCTTGTTTATACTACTGGACAAGGGGTAAATGGCTTCACTTTTGATCCTTCTGTTGGTGAGTTTTATCTGTCCCATGAAAATATGCGTATCCCAGAGAGAGGTAGTATTTATTCCATCAATGAAGGTAATGCAGATAAATTTTCAGAAGGCGCGAAGTGTTATCTCGAAGCATGTAAAAGTGGTAATACACTTTCAGGTAAGCCCTACAGTGCCCGCTATGTTGGCTCTTTAGTTGCAGATTTTCATCGTAACTTGATAAAGGGAGGTATTTTTATTTACCCTTCTTACCGCGGAGTTCCAAATGGGAAATTACGCTTATTGTACGAATGCAACCCTCTTGCTTTTATCGTTGAGCAAGCAGGTGGAAGTGCCAGCGATGGAAATACTAGAATTTTAGATTTAACAATGAATGAACTACACCAGCGTTGCCCACTTTTTATTGGGTCTAAGGAAATGGTCACGGAAGCTGAAAATTTAATGCGTTCTGAAATTTAGGTAATGCTCTCTTATAGCTTGTATAACTCGTATAGAGAGTTAAATAAGGTAATTAAATAGTATGTATGTGCTGTTGTATTACCAATATTATGATCAAAACAATTGCCACATCGACCAAAAGTTGATGGCAGTAATTTAAGGATAGGGAAGATAGTTTTCCTAAACTTTGTTTGGCGATATTAGAATAGTAAAAAATGCTATTTAGTTTTTATAAATTTTTATCAATTAAAACGTAAGCCTGCTATAGGATGTAGTATATTGGCTTTAGCTAGAGATTTAATTTATAAGCTTGTGATAAAGCCTACGCGAAAAATTACAAATTAAAATCAAAGTTTTTCTTGATGCCGCTTTACTTTAATTTGTGCGAGTAGAATAGGGATGGATACTGTTTTGCTGGTGGAGAAAGAAACGTGTTAATTTTTCTGGGTTTAATAAACTATAGTTCGTAAATGGGAGATGTTGTTATGTCTGATGTGTTAGATTTACTTAAAGATGAAGCAAGTTACTTACTTGATCATCGTTGTCAAGGGATATCCAAAGATTCGATTAGTGTTCCCAGCCCTAGTTATATCGATGATGTATTTGCTGCGACGGATAGACGTCCGGCAGTGTTGCGTAACTACCAGGCATTGTTAAATGCCGGCCGTTTAGGTGGCTCAGGTTATATTTCGATACTGCCAGTAGATCAGGGCATCGAGCATTCGGCAGGCGCTACTTTTGCGCCCAACCCTATGTATTTTGACCCACAAAATATTGTCGAGCTTGCTATTGAAGGTGGCTGTAGTGCAGTGGTGTCGACGCTCGGTATGCTCGGTACTGTATCAAGAAAATATGCACATAAAATTCCCTTTATTCTAAAGCTAAATCATAATGATGCAATGGTACATCCTGCGCATGCTGATCAGCGCATATTTGCTAGTGTTAAACAAGCTCTTGATATGGGAGCGGTGGGTGTTGGAGCAACGATATATTTCGGCTCTAGTGACTCTCGTAGACAGTTACAAGAAATCTCTGAAGCTTTCCAGCAGGCTCACGATTTAGGAATGATTACTATACTGTGGTGTTATTTGCGTAACCCAGACTTTAAAAAAGACGGTACTGACTTTCATGTCTCTGCTGACCTGTCTGGTCAGGCAAATCATCTTGGTGTCACTATTGAAGCTGACATTATTAAGCAGAAAATGGCAGAAAATAATGGCGGATTTAAGCATATTCCTGTCGGTAAAACCCATAAAAGAATATACGATGAATTGACCACCGACCATCCTATTGATTTAGTTCGTTATCAAGTGGCAAACTGCTATATGGGCAAAATAGGCTTAATTAACTCTGGCGGCGCGTCGGGCGACAATGATTTTGAACAAATTGTTCGTACTGCTGTAATTAATAAGAGAGCTGGCGGAATGGGGCTTATTTGTGGTCGTAAAGCATTTCAGCGGCCCTTTAAAGATGGTGTAAAAATATTGCATTCTATTCAAGATGTATATCTTGACGACCGAGTTACCATCGCATAAAACCTGATAGTATTTCTCTAAAATTTATCGTAACTGCCTGAAGCTATATATTAAACCTCACGTTAAACATAGCTTCAGGCATTGCCTCTACAATGCCTGCCAATTAGTTTATTTCCTGCACTTCCACCAGTCTATTTTCATATTAAATCCAAATAGGTGGACATATTTCACTATTGTATTTTTGATTATCACAAGACATTAATTTTTCTATCACTTACTGGGCTAAAGTTAGGTTTTCGATAAGGGTATTACATACAATTACTAGAAGCCATTGGGTTTATGTCAACAATGGCTATGATGAAATTAATCTTAACTAAAACTAGGCTGTTGATATATTTTATGCGATCATCGACTAGGCAAGGGAACATCTACTGCTAATATGCAGGTTTATTAGTGTGTCTATTTACACAAGGTAGCTTAAAAAATACCTTAGCATGATAAATAAATGTAGAGAGTTTCTGGTACATTAATCTAAGAATAAGAGTTTTTTAATTCGCGTTTGGGCAAATTAAAAGAGTGTACCTGCTTACGCCTAGCTACGCGTATTAAAATAGGGGGGGATAGTGAAAATAGTCATACCCAGAGAGCGCCGCTCATATGAGAAGCGTGTTGCCGCGACACCTGAAACTTGCAAAAAGTATACTGCGATGGGTTTTCAGGTAATGGTGGAAACTGGAGCTGGACTGCAAAGTCGTTATACCGACGCCATGTACGAGCAAGCGGGAGCAAGTCTCGAAGCTGATCTGGCTAAGTTATATAAAAGTGCAGACATCATTTTAAAGGTACAAAGGCCTATATTAAAAGGCGAAGACATAGAGGGTGAAGAGGCTTTTGATGAACTGTCATTCTATGAAGAAAACACCATTTTAATTTCGGTTCTGTCGCCTTTTAATGCCCCTCAATCCCTCGCAGCTTATGCTGATGCCAAAATTGTTGCGATGTCATTGGAATTTGTACCCCGCATCACACGTGCCCAAAGTATGGATGTGCTTAGTTCTCAAAGTAATCTTGCCGGCTACCGCGCGATACTTGATGCTGCCTACGAATACGATAGGGCCATGCCGATGATGATGACCGCTGCCGGCACGGTTGCGCCGGCAAGAGTCATGGTGCTCGGTGCAGGTGTTGCAGGATTACAGGCCATTGCTACAGCAAAACGCTTGGGAGCTATTGTTTCCGCCACTGATGTTAGGCCAGCAGCCAAGGAGCAAGTAGAAAGTCTCGGTGGTAAATTTGTAATGGTGGAATCGGAAGAAACCAAAGACGCTGAAACCGCCGGAGGCTACGCGAAGGAAATGAGTGACGACTTTAAGCGTAAGCAAGCAGAGCTTGTGGCCGAAACGCTAAAAAAACAAGATATTGTTATTTGCACGGCGTTAATTCCTGGTCGTAAAGCGCCTGTTCTGGTTACTGAAGAGATGGTAAAAAGCATGCGTCCTGGTTCCGTTATTGTGGATCTTGCTGTTGAGCAGGGGGGGAACTGTGAGTTTTCCCAGCCGGGCAAAGTGGTTGATGTTAACGGTGTTTCTATTGTTGGTCACATGAACGTTCCAAGCCGTCTTTCTTCTGATGCCAGCGCTTTATACGCCAAGAATGTATTTAACTACTTGTCGTTGCTCGCCAAGCAAGATAACGATTCGCTGAGGATAGATATTCCCTGGGATGATGAAATTATCGCGGCTTCTGCACTCACTCGTGATGGTGCTGTTATCCACCCAACATTTATTGAAAACCAATAGGAGAGAGACGATGCCATCAGAATTTGTGTCTCAACTGTCAATTTTTATTCTTGCCGTGTTCATCGGCTACTATGTCGTCTGGAGCGTGACACCCGCTTTACATACACCTCTAATGGCCGTAACTAATGCCATATCCAGTGTGATTATTGTCGGTGCTATTATCGCAGCCGGTCCTCAAGGATGGAGTATTTCAAAGGCCCTTGGCTTTGTTGCCATTATGCTGGCTGCCGTCAATATCTTTGGCGGCTTTGCTGTCACACAGCGCATGCTAGCCATGTATAAAAAGAAAAAATAAGGGGCTTTATATGCAATTACATACTGATTTGACGGCACTTGCCTATCTTGCCTCTGCTGTCCTATTTATTCTCGCATTGCGAGGCTTATCGTCACCCGAATCTTCGCGACTTGGCAATACCCTTGGCATTATCGGCATGGCTTTGGCTGTTATTACGACCATAATGAGTCCCGAAATTACCTCTTATGCTTGGATTTTTGTCGCTTTAGCCATTGGTGCGGTTATAGGTGTAGGGATAGCATCCAAAATCGCTATGACAGCTATGCCGCAGTTAGTGGCAGCCTTCCATAGTTTAGTGGGGCTAGCGGCGGTGCTGGTTGCTGGAGCGGCTTATAGTAATCCAGGTGCTTTTCATTTGTTATCTGACAGCGGTCAGATTTTTGTTGCCAGTAAAGTCGAAATGTCATTAGGTGCAGCGATTGGTGCCATGACATTCTCTGGTTCAGTGATTGCGTTTACGAAACTGCAGGGTCTGGTCTCTGGTGCTCCTGTGGTTTTTAAAGGACAGCACTTGTTAAATGCAATCTTGGGACTATCTATCGTCGTTTTGATTATTCTATTTTGTATCAATGAAGCACCATGGATGTTCATTGCCCTGGTTGCGTTGTCATTCTTGCTGGGAGTATTGATTATTATTCCCATTGGCGGTGCGGACATGCCGGTAGTGGTATCCATGCTTAATTCCTATTCCGGTTGGGCCGCCGCAGGCATCGGTTTTACTCTGCATAATAATGCGTTAATTGTCACCGGTGCATTAGTGGGCTCATCAGGTGCAATCCTGTCTTATATTATGTGTAAGGCAATGAACCGCTCGTTTTTCAGCGTTATCCTTGGTGGTTTTGGTGCTGAAGCCGAAGCCGGTGGAAGTTCTGCTGCAGTTGCCGATCGTGCGGTCAAACAGGGAAGTGCGGAAGATGCCGCATTCATTATGAAAAACGCAGGTTCCGTTATTATTGTGCCCGGTTATGGCATGGCGGTCGCTCAAGCGCAGCACGCCCTTAGTGAGATGGCGAATGCCTTGAAAGATGCTGGAGTAAAGGTAACTTATGCGATTCATCCCGTGGCAGGCAGGATGCCGGGGCATATGAATGTACTGCTAGCGGAAGCGAATGTCTCCTACGACGATGTTTTTGAGTTAGAAGATATTAACAATGAATTTCAAACAGCCGATGTAGCATTTGTTATAGGTGCTAACGACGTGACCAACCCAGCAGCTAAGACTGACCCCAGCAGTCCGATTTTTGGAATGCCCATCTTAGAAGTCGCTAATGCTAAGACCGTACTATTTGTTAAGCGGGGCATGGCAGCAGGTTACGCGGGTGTGCAAAACGAGTTGTTTTTTAGAGACAACACTATGATGCTATTCGGCGATGCCAAGAAGATGGTTGAGGGGGTTATTAAAAGTATAGAATAGTCGTATACATGAAATGCTAAGGGTAACATCATTAAGTGGTGTTACCCTACATATACCGTTTAAACCCTACATATACTGTTTAAAATAGTATAGACAATCCCAAGTGTATGAAAGCCTCCATCACTTAATAAATCCCAATATTTTTCTTTGGTTCAGCCTCGGTTAATGTTGATCATCTATCATAGTTGCTAAATTTATGTAAAAGCAGCTTTCTGTGGATTAATAAATAATTTCTCAGATGCTGCTTTTATATTTAAATGCAGTGGGCAACATGCCCTCAATACCAGATTGTTGTTAACCAATGGAGCGGACTCAGATGCTATCCCTTAAACGAACTTTAAGTTTTATATGTCTACCTTTAATTATTATTTTGGGTGGATGTTCTACTACAGAATCTCATAGAGAGGTAGTATCGGAAAAAGTACAAAGTTATGGGACATCTTATTCTGGTAAAAAGCATACTTTAGTTGTTGGAAAATTTGAAAATCGTTCAAATTACTTGCAAGGACTGTTCTCTTCCAATATTGATCGTTTGGGCAATCAAGCGAAAACTATTTTAAAAACCCATTTACAGCAAACTAATCGGTTTAAGCTGGTTGATCGTGAAAACATGGAAGGTATTGCTGAAGAAGCTGAGCTTGCTGGTATACAACAAAAACTTAAAGGCGCGCGTTATACCGTAACGGGTGCTGTCACAGAGTTCGGCCGTAAGCAAACCGGGGATAAACAACTTTTCGGTATTTTAGGATCAGGCAAAAAGCAAACAGCGTATGCTAAAGTCTCTTTAAATATCGTTGATGTCGTGAGTTCTGAAATTATTTACTCAGTACAAGGTGCTGGTGAGTATGCCCTTAGTAACCGTGAAGTATTAGGTTTTGGAAGTGATGCGGGCTATGACGCTACTCTTAATGGTAAGGTGCTTAATTTTGCAATAACAAATACAGTAAACGCTATGGTAAGAGATATTGAAAACGGAGTATGGCAAGTCACTGAATAAGGATATTGATAACAATGCAGTTTTCTTCTTTTAAATACACTAGTTTCTTGTTATTAGCTGCTATCTTATTAAATGGATGTACTTCCACAGATACGCTCTATCATTGGGGCAACTATGAAGGCTTACTATATAAAATGTATAACGAACCTGGAGAAGCCACACCAGAGGTTCAAATTGAACGTCTTATTGTAGATATTCAGAAGGCAGAAGCCTATGGTAAAAAAGTACCTCCAGGTGTTTTCGCCCATTTAGGTGTGATGTACGCGGCAAATGGAAATCTAGCCAAGGCTCAAGAGGCTTTTATCGAAGAGAAAACTCTATTTCCTGAAGCGGCTGTGTTAGTGGATGGTATGATTCTGCGTTCGCAGAATAGCTATAACAGTAAATGACAAAAGACATTAGGATGATGTGAGATGACTTATCGATACTGCAAATTATATATTTTATTAATAGTTAGTATTATTTTTGCTGGTTGTGAATCGGCTTCTACCTACCATGATAATAGTGCCTTTTTAGAGTCTAGGCCTCGCTCTATTGTGGTGATTCCCCCTCTTAATAACTCAATCGAAGTTAATGCAAGCTATACATTTTTGTCGACTATTTCCAAGCCCCTTGCTGAAAAAGGCTATTATGTCTTTCCTGTAGCAGTAATCGATTTGTTTATGAAAGAAAATGGATTGCCTGGTCCTGCCGAGATGAATAATATTCCCCTTGATAAAATTCGAGAAAATATTGGTGCTGATGCAGCTTTGTATATTGTGATCGACGACTGGGGACAAAAGTATCAAGTGCTATCATCTGCAGCGGTTGTGCATGCGGATCTTCGCTTGATTGATACCCGTAGTGGCGCTCTGTTATGGAGTGGTCGCGCGCGCGCAGAGCATAGTAGTGACAATGGCCAAAATGGTTTGGCTGGAGCCCTTATTGGTGCGATTGTCGATCAGGTTGCCGGCTCTGTTATTGATCACACTTATGATTTATCTCGCGAAGCTAACAATAAGGCAATTTATCAAAGTGGGTTTTTAGATGGGCCTTATCGATTACCTGACTAGATATTTTTAAAATTGTTTTGTATTTATAATTCGCTTCAAATTATATTTAATATTATGATTGAATTGAGCAGCCTTATTTAGTGCCCTTGCATATTCCTTCCCAGTTTTTTGTAACAAAGAAAGCTTTGGCTTATGGATATTTCTATTTATGTCGCTTGGTAAATCAGTTAAATGGATTGAAAAAGGCTTTAGTGCGTAACATTCGGTTTTATGAATCCAATAACTATCCATAAAATTATCAACAGCACAGTGCCAAGTTTTTGCATGATTTATAAAGTTTTGTGCAGCTCTAGGTGATATCATATACGCTTGTGTACCTGAAGGCGGTTTAAAATAGCGAATTAATGTGTGATTACCATAGTTATCTATTTTTTGATTTCTATTATCCCAGACACATGAAAGGCGAATATAATGATACTTATCAATTAACTGTTTTGCTGCATGTAATGCTTTAGGAAAATTATTATCAATCGTAATGTCATCTTCTAAAACTACTATTGTTTCTTGTGTGTTTACGCAAGTTTCCCACAATAGATAGTGAGATGCCCAGCATCCGAGCTCACCTCCTGATAGCTGCAAATCTAAAGAGGAACTTTTTCTGCTGATTTGATAGTGGTCAAACAAATAATGCTTGCTTTTGCGACCGTCAATAGCCTCAAAAAAAGCGTAATCTAAACTAAAGGGGGAGAGTTGTTGAGTAAGAAAGTCTTTGCGCTCTTTAGATTCTGCGAGATTTATAATAAATATCTTCATCGGAATATTTTCTATATAAAAAAATATCTTATAAAGAAAATATAATTCAAACAACTAAAGTCATTCTTAATTATGAAATATGTCTCAAAGCCTATAATTTTTAAGGTTTAAATGTATCTAAATGTATCAGGGTTTCTGGTGATTACCTTTTTAAATAGATCTTTAATGATTTAATTTGGTGAAATGAATGTGAGGTTATTATAGAGGGAGAGCCTTGAGTTTCTATGCTTTTGTAGGGATTAACGGTGTTTTTCTAACTAAAAATGAATATCTAAAAAAGTAATCGCTGACTTTTTATTGGAACATCTAATTTAAATCTGTGATTAAAGTAAGTACCTGCACTCATATATTAATTTCCGTAGTACCCCAAAGACTATTTTTATTTGCGATATGTTTTGGCCGAATTTCACTAGTAAATACGATCCAGACAAGGTTTTGTATTATTTTTAAGTGTGGAATATTATGTGGAGTTTCTGAGAGTTATCTTTATTGTATATAGGTAAAAACATAAGGGTTTATAAGTCTAGTGTTGGCTATTTTTTATGATGATTAAAATAGTCTATTGCTAATTTTAAAGTGCCTTCAATGCTTATCTATTATATAAAGCCTCATCACAGAATTTTACTCATTATCATTAAAGGGGTAGTTTCGTTTGTTGTCTTAGTTAATCTTGCTTTTCCTGTATGTAAACACGCCAATATGGGGTTGTTTGTTTTTTGATCTTTTGTGGGGTGCCCACAATAATAAATTTGTTTGATATAATATCTTCGATCTAGTTGGTTCATCTAGGTTACTTATTATTATGTATAATAGTTAAATATTCTTGTCTGGTTTATATGGGTCAAACATATGGCTTCTAGCTATGATGATAGCAAAAAGGTTCTCTTTATCCTCCCTAGTCTAGGAGACGGCGGCTCCGAAACATCATTGTTAAATGTGTTGAGGGTTTTTGAAAAAAATGGTCACTCTATCGAGTTAATTATAGAGAAGCAGACAGTAGCTGAGACGCAAGACCAAGGAGAGCACCTAATGCTACCTGACGGTGTTAAGGTTCACCATTTGCATGATAAGTTTATGGGAAAGAGTGGAAGTAAGTTTTTAAGAAAATACGCCTTATTGCGATTAATCCGACAATTGGATGTAAAGGTTGCCGGCTATGACTTAATCTTATCAAACTACGTTACATCTAATGCCTTTGTTGAACGCTATTTCCCTGACAAAGTATATTACTGGGTTCATTTCGACTTTAGTAGCCAGATGCGTAAAAACTATGAAATTTCTCGTCGAAAAGGTGATCGATTCAAAAAGAAGCTAAAAGCGTACTTCAATAATAAAAATCTTATATTTGTGTCTAAAGGTGCTTCAGACTTTCTTTTATCTCTGACTGGTTTTAAAGCGCGCACCGCGACAGTTATTCATAATATGTTTGATATTGATAGGATTCAGAATGCTGCATGTGAAGAGCAAAACAAGATACCTCCGGAGCCTTATATTATTCATATCGCAAGGCTTGATATTTTTCAGAAACGTCAAGATCTGCTCTTCGAAGCATTTAAACATATTGATTCTCGCTATAAATTGGTACTTTTGACGCGTTCTAGTTTAGAGCTAGACGCTATGATTCGTAATGCAGGTTTGAGTGATAGGGTTATCGTTGCTGATTATCAGAAAAACCCGTATCCATGGATTAAAAAAGCTCGATTATTGGTGCTCTGCTCAGATTATGAAGGCTTACCTATGTCCATCATTGAATCCTTAATCTGTCATACCGAAGTGGTCAGTACCGACTGCCCTTCAGGACCAGCTGAAATTCTTAGCGGTGCTTTATCTAACAACTTAGTACCATGCAATGATGCTCAAGCATTTGCCAATAAGGTTAATGAAGTACTGGCAAATCCTGCTCCTAAAAGCTCTTTTGACGACTATATTCAAAGGTTTTCGCAAGATACCATCTTCCCTCATTACCTAAACTTAATCGGTAACGAGGAGGATTCATTATAAGCTATCTTTCTGGAACTATATCAGTCTAATGTTGCCGATTTGTTGAGCTACTTTCTAGGTATCCTCTTATCTGTTGACAAGTTTGATCCAGGGATGCTTCACTTCCCCATTATTTATACTCTTTGACTGACTAACTATGACAAAAATTAATAAACTCGGAGCTGTTTTACCTCTATGCATCCGAGGTAGCTATGATATAGACGATTTAGGGCGTGTTGAGATACTTTTTCGCTCCCTAACTGCTTTCTCCGCTCCTGGCTTATTTGGCACATTTTTAGTTGTGACGCCTTCGGACGAGGTGCAAATTGTTAGGCAGCGCTGTGAAAAATGGTCTCATTTAGGAATAGAGGTTATTTCAGAAGAAGAACTAATTCCTGAGTTAGTCAATCATCGAGAATTGCGGGGGTGGCGTAAACAACAGCTGGTAAAGATCGCAGCAGCGAGGCGGATTAAAGAAGAGTTTTTCATTACCTTTGATGCCGATGTTATATGTTTGAAGCCCATCAGTATAGACAATCTTATTATCGACGGGCGTGCCTTGTTACAGTATGAGTACCGTTCTCAGCACCCTAAATGGTGGAAGTCTTCTGCCAGGATTCTTAAGATGGATGCGGATGTGGGAAATGTTGAGTATGGTATGACCGTAACACCTGCAATTCTTGCCAAGGACTTATGTAACAAGTTGGCTGAGGAACTGAGTGATAAGAAATATGGTTCATGGGTGGATAAAATATGTGCATTACACAAGCCAAAAAACCCATCTAACTGGACTATTAGCCGTTTTCTTAAATCCAAGTGGACCGAGTATTCGCTCTATTATTTATGTGCAATGAAGTTACAGTTGCTAGATCAATATCATGTGACTGCAGGTTCAGCTGATGTTCCACAGCTCATGCTCATTCACGACTCCCATCCATTTGAAAATTGGGATGTCGCTAAAAGCTTTTCAAATAAATGCCCGGGGCTATTTTGTGTTGTTGGCAGTAAATCGAGGTTAGAGCCTGAAGTCGTTTGGGACAAAGTGAAACCTTTTATCCCTTTTGAGTGATTCCTATGATGCCTGTTCCAAAAAAATGGCCCTTTTGCAATTGTGTTGTTAGCTACTGAGATAAGTAATGGAAAGACAAAAATTATCTTGCTTTATTATCGTTTGTAACGAGGCTGATAGGATAGAACCCTGTCTGCAAAGCCTTGCAGGCTGGGTCGACCAGCTTATTATCTTGGACTCGGGAAGTACCGATGGCACAGTAGAGATTGCGCAACGGTATACACAAGAGGTTTATCAAACAGATTGGCCAGGCTTTGGCCCACAGAGAAATCGAGCTTTGGCTAAATGTCGTTACGATTGGGTTCTTAATATCGATGCTGATGAGCGTATGACCGAAGAGTTACGTGACGAAATTGATAAAACTTTGTCTCAACCTCATCTCAATGCAAATCTAATACAAATTCCTTGGCGAACCTTTCTTTTTGGTAAGGCTTTGCGTTTTGGTCGTTATTCATCCCCTCAGGGGAAGTTATTTAAACGTGAAGGTGTGGCTTTTAAAGATCGGCAGGTGCACGAGACCTTACTGATTCCAAATGAAGTGGCTTTGACTTTGAAAGCACCTCTATTGCACTTTAGTTGGCGAAGTTACCAACATGTGCAAGAAAAGCACCTGAAGTATGCTTGTTTGTTAGCACAGCAAAAATTTGATGCTGGCAAGCGCAGCTCGATAAAAATGGCCGTAATACGTTTTTTTCTGGATTTCTTGCAGCAATACATCCTTAGGTTAGGGTTTTTAGATGGTTGGAGAGGATTTCTTATGGCCGTTATCCTTGGTCAGTATGCATTCCATAAATACGCTGCGTTGGTGGCTCTACAAAATAAGGATTCCGATGCAAAGTAATTGAAGGCGCGCTTTTTACATTGAGTTTTGAATTGAATAGCAAGCCATGAGAAACAATATTCTGTATCATAGCAATATTAAGTGATGCTCCGTATTTCTAAGAAGTTAGTTTTGTTTAAATATTGAGCTATAACGCCCTAGGAGCCTAAGCAGCTTGATCGAACTGCTACCTGTAGGCTAACAAAGAGAGGCACGCTTGGCAAAAGTGAAGATTAGTGTATTTTTCGTAACCTTAAATGAAGCTCAGACAATCGAGGCGGCAATTCGCAGTGTTGCCGGCGTGGACGAGATTGTTGTTGTTGATTCGGGCTCTTCAGATGGTACGGTAGATATATGTCAGCGGCTTGGTGCAAAGGTCATTCATCAAGAATGGATGGGATTTGCCAAGCAGAAGGCCTTCGCCCTTGAGCAATGTCGTAACGAGTGGTGTTTTAATCTAGATGGTGATGAAGTTGTCACTGCAGGTGCTTTGGCGGAGATACAGGGCTTAGTTGAAAATGATCAATGTGACCTGATTCGCCTGCCTTTTGAAGATGTTTTTATGTCGGCGCCGATGCATCATTTATCCCGCAAGCGCTCAATTATTCGTGTTTTTAAAAAATCTAAGGCCAGTTACCCAACAGATAAAACTGTGCATGAAAATGTGATTAGTCGCGGGCGCGTTCTTAAAATTAAAAATCATATTATTCATTATGGCTACTGCGATGCTGCAACCTTAATGGATAAGCAAAATAAGTATTCATCACTTGGTGCGCAGGACAAGTTTAAAAAAGGTAAACGCGCTTCGCGTCTTAAGTTGTTGCTAGTTTTTCCTCTTATTTTTTTGAAGTGCTTCTTATTACGTAAGCTTTTTCTATCAGGTACTCGGGGCTTTATCCAAGCTTATATTGAAGCGATGTATGCCTTCTTAAAAGAGGCTAAGTTGTATGAGTTGGAATACCTTGAGAAAGAAGAAAAAGATAGCAAGCGTTAATCGTGGTTAAACTAGAGCAAGGTATTGCTTGGCTATATTTTGCATATCAAGCTTTGGTAGTACAGTAGCATTTTCAAATTCTTCAGGATTATCCATTGCTTTTATTAGTGCCATTTTTAGCGCTTCGGGTGAATTACATGGTACCAGATATTTACTTAGCGAACCGCTTAATAATTCACTTGGTCCATGTGGGCAGTCGGTACTGACTACAGGTGTTTGGCATGCAAGTGCTTCGGCGAGCACAACGCCAAAACCTTCAAAGTCTGAACATAAAACTAGGGCCTTTGCATTGCGAATAAGGGCATAAGGGTTTTGTTTAAAGCCCAAAACGCGAATATATTGGCTAACTTGGTAGCGCTTTACTACTCGCTCAAGTTTATTACTCGGTTTCGTTAATAGTAAAGTGCATGGCGGAGATTGCCAGGTTTGTAATGTTTTGAACAATACATCATGGCGTTTTTGCTTAGCAAAGCGGCCAATATGAATGATGTAAGGTTGTTCAGGAATATCGCTGTCAGGTGCTAGAGCAAGTGTTTGGATTTCTGCTAAATCAAGAGGGTTGTATATTGTCTGCAGTGAATTAGCCTGAATGCGTCGACTTGTACGAAGCTCTTCTTCAAGCCCCTTTGACACTGTAATAAGATTTTTTCCATGCAGGCATCCGAGTGCCTTCTTTTTTCTAAAATATTTGAAGGGCCCTAGTTTAATTAAACGTTTGAGTGTTTGTTCTATAGAGTTATGAATAACATAATAGGTATTCGGAGGGTTCAGAATACTGACAATTTGATGGCAATCATCCAGGTTTGAAAGATATAAATCGAAACTGCCAACACCATCAATGTAGCATTGTAGTGAGTTGGCCAGTGCTTGCTGAATTTTGGTTTTGTATAGTTTTAGATCGCTTTGTTCAGATAAAAAGTGAACATTAATGTCCTCAGGTAATGCGTAGTCACGTTTATTTTTTAAAACAATGAGTTGAACAAAAGCGCCTTCATTCTGTATTGCTTTGGCCAGCGTCAAGCATACTTTCTCAGCGCCACCGCCATTTAAGGTATCAATAATAATCGCAATACGTAGCAAGCTCATCGGAAAACACTAAGTATACTATTGGGCTTGTATGAGTGCATCGAGATCATCGATGGCTTTATTTAAGCCGTTCTCAACATGTTGTGATGAAAAATTGTGATCCTGAGCGATAATTGTCAGCATTTTTTCTGCCATTGAAGAGGCATCCATATCGCTTTGTGCCAACAAATTTAGGGATGCGCACAAGGAAACACGGCCCTGCTGTTCTTCTGTTATTGGTGCCGCCACCACCTTTAAATGATAGGTGAGTGACTGCAGTAGCGAGCTGCCGCCAGCGAGCAATGCGGCATGGGCTTGTTGCAGTAAAGAATTGAATTCGGTAGGGTCAAGGTGAGGAATCTCTATAATTGCAGGGTCATTGCGATGTTCTGCGCTGGCGTTTAAACCATAAACAACAATAACTTTCAGATCACACTGTTTCGCGATGTTAATCGCTGCATCTGCGAAGATGTCAGTCACTAGACGATTGTTGACATAGTGCCCACCGCTACCTGAACTAACAACAATGTACTTATTTGAGGTCACCTGATACTTTTTGTGCAGTTGTGCAGCGAGTTGCTTATCAGGTTTGGCAAATATAGGGCCGACAGCTAGTGGCGGCTCTCTATTTAATATGTTGAGTTTAAATTTTGCCCATATACTAAGTTTCTGTAGCGCAAATTGCGGCTGCACAAGCCAGATTCTATCCGTATATTGTAGCCGCCGCAGAGCTAGGCCCTTTGAGAGCTTTTTTCCACGTGGGCATATGAAAATAGTTTTGATTCCCAGTTTCTTACAGTGACGCAGTTGACCAACCCGCCCTGAGGCATCGAATAAGACCAGTTGTGGATTGAATTCAGAGATGTACTGGTTGACAAGTTTTGTATGCAATGTAGGCGAGCGAGGCGTTAGCTTTACGGGGAACGGACAGGTTTTGTGGTATTCAGTTTGTTCGTTAAGTATAAAGCGTATATCTGCATCAGGATGGCGCTGTTTTATTTCCTCTGCTAAACACATAGATCTCATATATTCACCAATTCCCTTAGGCGAAGATACGGGAACAAAGAGGATTTTTAACACCATAAGAATTCACTAACTTCTGCAATCTTGATTAACTTACACCCAAAGAGATGTACTGCGAATGCGCCTAGGTCAAAATAGCGTTTCATCATGCTGGAAATTAATGACTTACTTAACTAAATACCCTGGCCCTGCATAAAAAGCCTGTATCATAGCGAACTAATGTTGTGTGCACCATGTTTTGTTTGGGTAACTGTGACCTTTGGCGTCATATAAGTGTATCAAAATGTTCAGTGTTAGCTTGTTCGCATTTGTAACACAGTGGCAGTCTACATCTACACTAATGTCAACTCTGCGATAATGCCTGAATATGTATCAATACCTCACTATCCTGAGAATAGGTTACTGCAACTTCAAAACAAAGTTAGTATACTAGGTATTATTAAACTCTATTGTTCTACATATCTTTACAAAAATCTTATGTCATTTTATTGGAAGCGTACAAGTTGCTGGATTGCATTACTTTTTTGTTCATTTTCACATGAAGCTTACAGTAGTGGTGTTTCCCCTTATTTATCGGAAAAGCTTTCCCCTCTTATTGAAAATGAAGTAGAGCGCTTAGCTGTCGTTGCCGGAATTCCTAATCTAACACGCCCTTATAGCTTAGCCACAATTTTTCATTATCTTGAGCGTGTTAGGGAAAGCCACCCTCATTTGTACCATCGTTTAAACAATTCGTTAAAGCCTTATACCCATCGTTTTTCATTAACTCATGCCAAAGCAGAACTACGTTATTCTGATCAAGTACATCCACTGCCAAATGAGCGCGGTAACGATACGGATTCCCTGGCGAATATTAGTTTAAGAGGGCAGTGGCAGGTGGCAGACTGGTTTGCTATTTATGGTGGCACCCACATTACAGGATATAGTGGATCGGATAATGATCAAAATAATTATCAGCCTGCTGGCAGTATAATTTCTATAGGTGTTGATTGGGCGCAATTAGATATTGGTTATAAAGATTATTGGTTGTCTCCTTTCCAGAGTACTTCTCAATTGCTTAGCACACACGCTGAGAGTATGCCTTCAATATCACTGAGTAATAATTTACCCATTGAGTTTTTTGATATTCGCTGGAATTACCAAATCTTTCTCGCTGAAATGTCTCGCCAGCCGGTGTTATTTAACAATGAGTTTAGTGATACGGATAAACCTTTAATTGCAGGCTTTCATTTAGGCTTTCAACCGACACCATGGTGGTCTTTTAGTGCCACTCGAATTCTCCAGTTTGCCGGTGGTGAAAGACCTTTGGATGCGACCACTGTGGTTAAAGCATTTTTTGATCCGCGCGCAGCAGATAATGATGCCTCAGTTGATTCAGAGTCTGGTAATCAAATTGCTGCGCTTTCCAGTAAAATTAACTTTGATGGACGTCTTCCCTTTTCCTTTGCAGTAGAAATTGCGGGTGAAGATACTTCCAATAATAAAAGCTATCAACTGGGTAATACTGCGCTTACCGTAGGCCTGAACTTCCCTTACTTTTTTTCAGAAAACTTAAGTCTCGTGTACGAATACTCCGACTGGCAGGATGCATGGTATGTCAATAATGTTTATCGCGAAGGCTATGCCAATGATGGATTTGTGCTAGGCAACTGGGCACTACAAGGACAGCGTTTGGGAGCTCTTGCAGGCGAAACAACTGAAGGTAATAGTCATTTTATTAAAACTCAGTGGCAAACTTCCTTTGATCATATTATTTCTGCGCTGGTGCGAGTTTCCGACCATGAAGATACGGCTAATTTTGAGTATCAGCAAGGTTGGGAATTGGAAGTAGATTACTCAATTCCTGTAGGTACTCATGTACTAACTTTCGGCGCTTATACAGGAAAAGATAATTTTGGAGAAGATTTTGCACAATTTAAGTTGTCGTTGGAGTGGTAAGCAGGAATGAAGAACCGTGGTATGTTAAATAAAACTAGATTCATTTTTTTGCTATGTCTGATGTGTATTATTTCCGTGGTAAGAGCGGAGACATTTTACGAAGCGTCGGTGGGTGTGAGCCGCATGGCTTTAGATATTACGCAAAAGCGAGGACCTGCATTTGAAGACAATAGTAATGCTATTAACATTGCTATAGGTGCTTACCGACAGTCAAACGAAAAGTCTGCCTGGGGTGGGGTGGTTGAGTACATCGGACCCATTGGTCGAGACGACCTGCCTGGCAGTGGCCGCCTTATCGGTTTTCGCCCGCTCAATTATTTGAGGAATATGGGGAGAAATATCAGTTATGAACTCTATGCCGGAGCGGCTCAGTATGATTGGCGCAAAGCTGCCAATGGTTATTATGGCGGCTTTAATCTAAGGTATGAAATTTTCGATAATCGCTTAGGCCTTGCTGTTGATGTTAAATACTTTCAAGACCTTGCCTTTGATTCTCCCCAAGGCGATGACATAGTCGATGGCTTCAACACTGGCATAAAATTAATCTATCGATTTAAGTAACGCTTGTACAGGGTGTAAGAGGTGCTTAGCCTCTTCCCTTTTTACTTGGCTGCGACAGGAAAATCCAGTGGCAATTAACTCGTCGGATTCATAGTATTGCTTGACAGGCTTCTGCCAACTCATTTTATAGAGTTTTTGTGACGTTTCCTTATTCTTACTTTCATGGCCGAAGGTTCCAGACATACCACAGCATCCAACATTTAAGATTTCTAAGGAGTGACCAAAAGCGTTAAAGACTTTTTGCCAATTCTTAACGGATGCAGCTGCGTTACTACTTTCAGTGCAGTGAGGCAAAAGTTTAAAACTACGTGCTGTGGTGTGTGGGATTGATGCCTTGGGGATTTGTTTTATTATCCAATCCTGTAGTAAATGAACGGACGGTGCTTCATGACTTCCCACATACTTTTTATACTCGCCTTGGTATGTTAGCGTCATCGATGGATCGATACCCACCATGGCAACACCGAGAGCGGCGATATCGTTAAGCTGTTGGCTATTTTTTTTAGCTGCTTTAGTGAAGGCTCTGAGAAATCCGTGCACATGCAGCGGCTTGCCATTGGGTAAGTAAGGGGCGAGTAGTGGTTTAAAACCGAGTTTTTCTAATAGCTTGCATGTATCAAACACCAGTGAGCTTTCAAAGTAAGAAGTAAACGCATCTTGTACAATAACAACAGTTGTGGCTTTTTCTTCGGCCGATAAGTTCGCCAGTACTTCCTTAGTTGCAATTTTAAGAGGCGCTAACATCTTAGCGTTTATCATCGGGCCATCGACAAAGCCAACGGCTTTATCCAATATAAAGCGTGTTGCAGCAAAACTCATAATGGGGTTATACAGCCATGGAACTTTTGCACAATAAGGTAAGAGATATTCTAAAGCGCCGACTAAATAGTCTTTCAATGGACGAAAGTAGCGTGTGTGATAAAGTTCGAGAAATTGACTCCTAAACTCTGGCACATTAACTTTGATTGGGCATTGTCCGGCACAAGATTTACAGGCCAAACAGGTTGCCATTGACTGATAAACTTCGTGAGAAAAATCGTATTCTCCTCGCCGTTTCGCTCGCCAACTTTGAATTTTTTCAGGTAAATTATTGACGTCTACTAAAAAGCTGAGACTTTCTATTTTTTGTTTATTACGAGTTGTTTTGCTAATTGAGGTCAGCCATTCTCTTAGTAAAGATGCTCGCCCTTTAGGAGACTGTGTACGCTCACGAGTTGCTTTCCAGGAGGGACACATAGCATCTTGAGTATTCCAATTAAAACAGGCTCCATTGCCGTTACAATATACGGCATCGCTAAACTCATTCCATATTTTTACCGGAATTTCTCTATCACTTTGGCCTCTTGTCGGCACCTGGTCAATGCCAAGTAAGGTTATATCTTGCGATGGGGTTGCGATTTTTCCAGGGTTTAATTGATTATGCGGATCGAAGCAGGCCTTTATCCGTTGTAATTGTGGGTAGAGGTCACCAAAAAAATCCGGTGCATATTCCGAGCGTACACCTTTACCGTGCTCACCCCATAGTAGGCCATGATATTGGCGGGTAAGTTCAGCTACGCGATCTGATATTTCCCATGCAATTTCTTCATGGCGATTTTGCTTCATGTCCAATGCAGGACGCACGTGTAAGACTCCTGCGTCCACATGACCAAACATACCATATTGCAGATCATAAGCGTCTAGTATTTCACGGAATTCAAAAATAAAATCAGCCAGATGCTCTGGTGGTACGGCGGTATCTTCAACAAATGGAATGGGCCGAGCTTCGCCTTCAACATTGCCCAATAATCCCACTGCACGTTTACGCATGCCCCAAATTTTATTGACTGAGTCACGGCCTACGGCAATAGAGTAACCCATGCGCTTGGGGTTACTATCTGCTTCTTTACTGAGCAAAGATTTTAAACGCTCGATGCCTTGGGTTAATTCCTCCTCGGAGTGGGCAGTATACTCAACCAGATTAATGCCTTGTAATTCGGCATTGTCTTGATCGTCAAAAAACTCTTCTACTTGGTGCCAGACGAAGTCCTGCATGGCCAAATTTAAAACTTTTGAGTCAATTGTCTCAATCGATGTGGGTGCTGCCTGCATTAATTGTGTTGCGTCTCTTAAAGACGCGTCGAAATCCGTGTATTTGACAATCACGATTGCCGCGTGGGAAGGAATGGTTAACAGGTTTAGTTTTGCTTCACTTACAAAACCCAGCGTGCCTTCGCTACCACAGATAAGGCTATTGAGGTTAAAGCGACCGTTTTCATCTCGGATGTGGGCTAGATCATAGCCTGTTAAACATCGATTAAGCGGCGGAAAAACCTCCTCGATAAGGGCTTTATTTTCACGATAGATATTATCCACCAAACGATGAATAAGGCCGACTTTATCTTGTTGCGCACAGATGGCTTCAAGTTCGCTATCGGCAATAGCTTGCGAGGAAATAACCGAGCCATCTAGCAAGACACTTTTTAGTTCGATAACATGATCTCGAGTTTTACCGTACAAGCAAGAGCCCTGTCCGGAGGCATCTGTATTAATCATCCCGCCTATGGTGGCACGGTTGCTGGTGGACAGCTCTGGAGCGAAAAACAAGCCATATTCTTTTAAAGCAGCGTTAAGCTGGTCTTTAACCACGCCCCCTTGTACTCGCACCCATTTCTGTTCGGCATTAACCTCCAAAATAGTGTTCATATGCTTGGATATGTCAACGACAATGCCATCGGTTAAAGACTGTCCATTAGTGCCTGTGCCGCCACCACGAGGAGATAGCACAATGTCACGATACTCTTCTTTATCTGCCAGCTGACACAAAAGCACTAGATCATCCTCATTGGCAGGATAAATAACCCCTTGTGGCAATACTTGGTAGACGGAATTATCTGTGGACGACACTGTTCGGTTGGCGTAGTCAGGACAGATGTCGCCGGCGAATGCTGAGGCTTTCAGCGCTTCTAGAAAGCTCAAATAATGTGTTTGAACAGGGTTCAAATTTTTTAATACGGGAATCATAAACGGTAGTGCTGCGCTTGAGTTGTTTATCTACATAATATTGTAAACCACTGCAATGAATAAGCGTCCTATTTATGGCTTGTTTGTTAATAGCTCTACCTTCTGCCCAACCTCTAACTGGCATGAGGATATACCATCTAAGGTACTATTGACGCCATAAGCCGGCGCTTTGGTGTTGTCGGGCATACTATTGAGTTCAGTTAGAGATCTAAACGGTGTAGCCTTGGGCAAATACTCCCCTGTATCAGGGTTAACTGTGATCATAATGCAGCGCTGGCAATGATCAACCAAGTTAAATGCGAAATCGTGTGCCGATGAAGTGAGATACTGATATTGATGTTCACTAAAAGCCGGTAACCCTGATAAAACTATATTGGCGCGAAAGTTTCGCATATCCACTTCGTCTAAGTTTTGCTCATGGAGTTTTTGATTCAATGCTTCTAAAGATGCACTGTTAGCAATAAGGTAGGGCGCGGCATCAGAGAAATATTGACTGTCGACAGCAAAGCGTTCAGGCTTAATAAACTCCCTTTTATGCCCTTGGTGAGCTTTTAGCAAACGTAGAGGAACATCTGATTTTAAAGCTTCAGTGATCCACTGGTTAACATCATCGGCTGCACTTTGACCGAAGCTGTGATCTTTCCACACTTTTACTGGGATAGGCTCCTTGTCATGTTTCGGAGTTGCAACGGATATACTGCCCATTTCTGGCGCAGATAATGTTAAGCCATTATTTTCGATACTAGGCTTTATCAAAGCCATATTCGGCTTTTTACGTTGAGTTAATGGGGTGCCATCGTCGGTAAAAATCGCCCACTGCCGATCATGTTCGATACCAGATACTAAGCCCACTGCACGCGATAGTGAAATCCCCTGTAATGATTTAACTGGATATACATAAAGGCCAGAAATGCTTGCGCTTACTTTCATTTTATCTCCTTAATGCTTATCTTCCTTTTGTTGTGTATTACTCTGAAATTGTTTCATTTGTTGATCGTTTGCAGGTGTTTGGTACTTTTCCTTCCACTCGGGATAGGGCATACCATAAACAATTTCTCTGGCGCTATCGTAATCGATTTCTTCACCGTGTTCTTCAGCAGCGGCGCGATACCATTTCGATAAACAATTGCGGCAAAAACCTGCTAAGTTCATCAAATCTATATTTTGAGCATCTTTTCTGCTATCCAAATGTTGTAATAAGCGTTGAAATACGGCTGCTTCGATTTCAGTCTTCGTTTGTGTGTCCATTGTTTATTGTTCGCTTGTGTTATTGGTGGCCATAAAACCAGAATGCTTTTGGGTAGGCCTGGGTAAATACTTATCAGGTGAATACTATCAGATGTAAAACGAGTCTAGGGGAAACACTTGCACTAAATCTCCAACCGACATCTCTTTGTGAGAGGGAATCAAGGCCAGAGCTTGTGCCCAACAGACCGAAGTGAGTACACCAGAACTTTGGTTAGTAAATTTCTCAACTTTGCCATTATTGATACGTACGCGAATATACTCCGGACGTGTTTGTGCTCTACTTACCGCAAAATTAACAGGTAAATAAAAACTTACAGGGGCAGTATCTTTTTCGCCTTGAAGTTTTTTAAGCAAAGGGGATGCAAATAATATGAACGTGACAAAAGCTGACACAGGATTACCAGGTAAGCCTAAAAAAGCTGTGTTGCCAATTTTTCCGAAAGCTAGAGGTTTTCCGGGTTTTACTCTTACCTTCCATACGGCAAGTTCACCCAGTGCCTTCACAGCTTCCTTAACATGATCTTCTTCACCAACTGAAACGCCTCCAGTAGAAATAACCAGATCTGCATCCTTTGCGCTGCTTTCTAGTGCTTGGCAGGTGCTTGCATAGGAATCTTCGACAATTGTCCTTTCAATAACTTCACACCCCATCATGGTCAGGAAAGATACAAGCATGGGTAAATTTGAGTTATAAATTTGACCGGGTTTAAGAGGTGAGCCGGGTTCTACTAATTCATCCCCAGTACTTAACAAGGCAACTTTAATTTTTCTACGTACACTCACTTCGGACTCGCCAATGGAAGCGATTAGACCTATGTGCTGAGGTTTTAAGCGCTGCCCTTTGGTTAAAATGGTGTGCTCGGCTTTTATGTCTTGTCCACAGGCTCGAATGTTTTCTCCTATGTTAGGTGTTTTTAAAATTCTTACCCTTTCACTGTCCAGTGCTTCGCAGTTTTCTTGCATAATAACTGCGTTGGCATTTTGAGGTATTTCACTGCCTGTGAAAATTCTTGCAGCAGACCCTGCCTTTAACGGAGAAGGTGCCGCACCTGCAGGTATGCGCTGCGAAACTGGGAATTCAGACTGACCATCAGTTAATTCATAAACATTGACCGCGTAACCATCCATTGCACTATTATCCGCTGGGGGTACGTTAACCTTAGCGACTATATCGTGTGCTAAAACACGATTGCAGGCCTGTGCGATACCGACGCTCTGCTCGCACGTTATTGACTCTATTGCAGCTAGAATATTTTGTTGCGCTTCCTCGACTTCAAGCATTGGCTCTCACTTTATATTGATAACGCATAGGGAATGTGGTTAGGTTTTACTTGTTAGCCACCAGTTGACCAACAAAATTGCAGGGACGTGTTAAAGAATTTACTTGTTCTTCTATAATTTTGTTCCAAGCGGTGCTACAAGCACCAGTAGAGCCGGGCAGACAAAATATAAGAGTTTTGTTAGCAAAGCCTGCAAAGGCGCGGGACTGAATAGTTGATGTGCCAATTTCATCATAGGAAACTTGACGGAAAAGCTCGCCAAAGCCGGTGACTTCTTTATCCAATAAAGGGTGCATGGCTTCTGGAGTGCTGTCTCTACCTGCAAAGCCGGTGCCTCCAGTAATTAACACTACCTGGGCTGCACCGTCGTATATCCACTGAGACACTACTGCGCGTATGTGGTAGACATCGTCTTTTACCAAGGTGCGATCATGTAATTTGTGGCCCGCTGCGGTAAGACAATCCACGAGTTTTTGCCCTGAAGTATCGTTCTCGTTTGTTCGCGTATCTGACACAGTCAAAACACACATATTTAATGGCACAAAGGCGTCAAATTTCTCTGGCATAATAGTTCTAACTCGATAAATAAAGAATTAAATGTGGTAGCGGTATTTTAACCTAGCCACCTGTTGCATTCATAAAGCGCAGTATCTGGGGTTCCTGAGTTAAATCAAACTCGTGTTTCTCTGGCTTTATCTGCATCGCTTCAATAATCGCTTGACGTAATACTTGATCATCATCATTTGCACGCATGACCTGTTTGAGGTCGACACTATGCTCATTGCCAAGGCATAGCAATAGCCTGCCGGAAGCGGTGACTCTAACGCGGTTGCAGCTTGCACAAAAATTGTCAGTGTGAGGTGATATAAATCCTATTTTGCCGGCATAGCCCTCTGCCTCCCAGTAGCGCGATGGCCCGCCCGTTGAATGTTCAGAGGGGTTGAGCTGGAAGTTTGTGGCAAGTAGGTTGCGCACATCTTCGCTACTGATAAACTCAGCATCTCGCGCGTGGCTGCTGATTTCTCCCAGGGGCATTTCCTCGATAAAACTAATATCCATACCTCTTTCAAGAGCGTAGCTAGCAAGCGGTAAGGCTTCATCGAGGTTATAGTTCTTCATTAATACTGCATTGATTTTAATTTTTTCAAAGCCGGCATCAAGAGCGCACTCAATACCATCAAGAACCCTCTGCAAATCTCCTACGCGGGTGAGCTGCTTAAATCTATCTGCTCGCAGAGAATCCAAACTTACATTAATGCGTTTGACACCCGCCTGTGCTAGAGGTTTGGCCAGCTTAGTTAGCTGTGAGCCATTGGTTGTTAGGCAGAGTTCCTGTAAATGTTCTATTGCACCTAGACGCTGAAGCAGGTGGAGTGCATCGTTGCGTATCAGTGGTTCACCACCAGTAATACGTATTTTACTTACTCCCAAATCTACGAAGGTTTGACTGAGTCGTACTAACTCTTCGTGACTGAGCACTTCTTTACGCGGTAGAAAGGTCATTTCTTCAGCCATGCAGTAGATACAACGAAAATCACATCGATCTGTAATGGATAATCGTAGATATTCGATTAGGCGGCCGAAGTTATCAGATAAGTTTGCAGAAGTCATAGAGTGCAATTATTCATTACTATGGCAAGAAAGGCTATTAACATTGGTTAACAAATCTCGAATTTCAGTTCAAATTGTCACGTTACATTTCATATCGTGCTCTTTTGCTGTTCATTAATTTCATTGTCACTACCTTTCGTGTGTTTAATACTCTAACCAGTTTGCGCATGTTTTATTTTGGTGCGCTACCACTTTTTAAATAATAGCCACTGCTGGGTTTAGACAACAATCTCCAAAAATAATGCACTTATATTGACCGAAAATGATTTTTATTGGTGCGAGTTGTTGTGGCTTTTCTTTAGTCTGAATCCTGGCGCTATATTAGTTTATGTTTCTAACACATTGATTTTAAAATAAAAACCAGATTTTTTGGCACTTTCAGTTCTGTGGCATTTTTATTGCTAACACAGATAGATAAATAATGTCTGTGTTACTAAAGGTGGTGTAAGAAATGTCCAATTATAGGAACCAGCCGGGTTCCCCGGGCACGGTACAACCTGGGTCAGGTAAAGTATGGCTAGTTGGCGCAGGTCCTGGCGACCCAGAACTGATGACATTAAAAGCAATGCGAGTAATTGAACAAGCTGACCTTATTTTATTTGATCAGTTAGTAAGTGATGAGATCAAGGCATTGCTACCCAAGTCTATACCATTGTTTTACGTTGGAAAGCGCAAAGGACACCATAGTATTGCTCAGAAGGATCTCAATAGCTTACTGGTAAAAAAAGCTTTGGCTGGCCATAACATTGTGCGATTGAAGGGCGGAGATCCTTTTGTGTTTGGCCGTGGGGGAGAGGAGCTACTCTCTCTGGTAAATGAAGGTGTCGAGGTAGAAATTATTCCAGGAATTACAGCAGCATCAGGTTGTTCAGCCTCGAGCACAATTCCTCTCACCCATCGTGGTTTGGCTCAAGGTTGTACGTTCATTACTGGGCATGGCGAGAAGACTCTGGATCTTGATTGGCAAGCACTTGCAAAGCTCAATCACACACTTGTTTTCTACATGGGCTTAACGAATGCCACTGTGATTGAAAACAAATTACTTGATGCAGGTATGTCTCCAACAATGCCGATCGCCATTATTGAAAATGGTTGCCGGAAAGAGCAAAGACAAATAATGGGGTCTTTGGAAAACTTAAATTCTCTTGTTATTGAGCATGCAATGGTTTCTCCTTCGCTAATAATTATCGGCGATGTTGTTAATATTGCAAAGCAGGTGAATGAGCTAAGCCTTTCTAGAGCTGAACTAGATAAACACAATATTAAACATCAAATTTTGGATAATACTAAATGCGCCTAGGGCCTGTTAGCCGGGTCGATAGCTGGAGAAAATAAATATGAATAAAACTCGAATTGTTGTCGTAGGCAACGGCATGGTTGGCCATAAGTTTATCGAAAATTTTTTGGCTCATGAAAACTCAGAAAGTTACGACATTGTTACTTTTTCTGAAGAACCGCGCTTAGCTTATGATCGTGTGCAATTAAGTGCATATTTTTCCGGCTCTTCAGCAGAAGATCTTATGTTAACGTCACAGGATTATTATCGAGAGAATGGTGTGAACTATATTCTCAATGATAAAGTAGTCGAGCTTAAAGCTGCCGAGAAAAAAGTTATTACTGAACATGGCCGTGAAGAGCATTATGATAAATTAGTGCTCGCTACCGGCTCTTATCCTTTTGTCCCTCCAATTCCTGGTAATGACCAACCTCATTGTCTCGTTTATCGCACTATTGAAGATCTTGAAGCAATGAAAGACTCTTCAAAAGAAAGCCGTGTCGGCGTTGTTGTCGGTGGAGGTTTACTTGGTTTGGAGGCCGCTAATGCTCTAAAAAACTTGGGGCTTGAAGTCCATGTAGTTGAGTTTGCGCCGAGACTTATGGCGATTCAGCTAGATCAGGGAGGAGGGGATTTACTACGACAAAAAATTGAAGCACTCGGTGTCAATGTGCATACTGAGAAAAATACAAAAGAAATTGTAGCAGGGGAAAACTGTCGCTACAGCATGAACTTTGCCGACGGCTCGAAGTTAGAAACAGATATGATTCTTTTCTCTGCCGGTATTCGCCCGCAAGACGAACTTGCTCGACAATTTAATATCGAGACCGGTGAACGGGGAGGAATCGTTATTAATGATAATTGCCAGACTTCTGTTGAAGATATCTATGCAATTGGAGAGTGCGCGCTATGGCGGGGTAAAATCTTTGGTCTAGTTGCTCCTGGTTATCAAATGGCGAAAGTTGCGGTATCCCATATTACTGGCGGAAGTGAAGTATTTACCGGCGCAGATATGAGTACTAAGTTAAAACTTCTCGGTGTTGATGTTGCAAGTATTGGTGATGCTCATGGGCGTACTGCAGATGCACTCAACTATGTTTATCAAGATGGCGTTAATGAGATTTACAAACGTTTAGTGGTTTCTAAAGATGGTAAAAAGTTACTTGGCGCTGTGCTAGTTGGAGATGCAGAGGCTTATGGCAACCTTCAGCAAATGTGCGTACACGCTATGGATTTACCTGATATGCCAGAGGCATTAATTTTACCAACGACAGATGGTGCACAAGCAAGTGTCGGTACTGATGCTTTACCCGATGAAGCCCATATTTGTACTTGCCATGAAGTCACTAAAGGTCAAATTTGTGAGGCGGTTGCACAGGGGGCCAATAATATTGGCGAACTTAAATCTTGTACTAAAGCGGGCACTGGATGTGGTGGCTGTGTCGCTCTTGCAACCCAGGTATTAAATGCAGAATTAACCAAGCTCGGTGTTCAGGTTAATACCGATTTATGTGAGCACTTTGCTCATACACGTCAGGAGCTTTATCACATAGTTCGCGTAGAAAAAATAAAGACTTTCGACGAGTTAATTGCCAAGCACGGTAAAGGTCTTGGTTGTGATATTTGTAAGCCCACAGTGGGGTCTATTTTAGCCAGTTGTTGGAATGATTATGTTTTAAAGGATGAGCACGCCGGATTGCAAGATACCAACGATTACTTTATGGCAAATATGCAAAAAAATGGAACCTATTCTATCGTACCTCGCATTGCCGCTGGCGAAATTACTCCTGATAAACTGATTGTTTTGGGACAAGTAGCAAAAAAATACAACCTTTACACTAAGATTACCGGCGGTCAACGAATTGATTTATTCGGTGCTCAGCAGCATGAGTTGCCTTCAATTTGGCAAGAACTAGTAGATGCGGGTTTTGAAACAGGACACGCCTATGGTAAATCTTTACGCACAGTAAAATCCTGTGTCGGCAGTACATGGTGTCGCTACGGTGTGCTCGATAGTATGTCTATGGCCATTAAGGTTGAGAACCGTTACAAAGGCTTACGCGCGCCACACAAGATTAAATTTGCCGTATCAGGTTGCACACGGGAGTGTGCCGAAGCACAAAGTAAAGATGTGGGAATTATTGCTACAGAAAATGGCTGGAGCTTATATGTTTGTGGTAACGGTGGAATGAAGCCTCGACATGCTGATTTATTTGCTACCGGTTTAGATGATGAAACATTAATTAAGTATATCGACCGTTTTCTGATGTTCTATATCCGCACTGCGGATCGATTGCAACGTACTTCTGTATGGATGAACAATCTTGAGGGTGGATTAGATTACCTTAAGTCCGTGGTGGTCGACGATAAACTTGAGCTTTGCCATGAACTGGAAAGTGATATGAATAATATTGTCGATACATATCAATGTGAATGGAAAACAACTATAAATGATCCTGAAAAAGTAAAGCGCTTTAGAACTTTCGTAAACAGCGACCAAAAAGATTCAACCGTTGTTTTTGTTGAGGAACGAGAACAAATCCGTCCTGCTACCGATGAAGAAATTGTTCGTTTGGTAGATATAGATAAAGATGATGCCCTGCAAACTGCTTGAGGTGATAAAGATGATTTCTACAGATAATAAATGGCAAGCCATTTGTAAAGCCGAGGATTTATCGGCTAATTTGGGAGTGCGTGCCATCCTAAATGAAGAACAAGTGGCTATTTTTAAAGTTAGGGATGATTTATATGCTATTAGTGCTATCGACCCTTTTTCTAATGCTGCGGTACTTTCTCGAGGCATAGTAGGTGATCTGGAAGGCGCTGTAGTATTAGCGTCACCGGTTTATAAACAGCATTTTTGCTTGAAAACAGGTAGTTGTCTTGAAGATGATACGGTTAAGCTTAAGACCTATCCTATAAGAGATAATAACGGTCGTATCGAGTTGGCTGTAGCTTAGTTGATCTGATCTAGTATTTAACAAGAAGGCAGGAATATACGATATTCATTGCCGCTTGCTTGCGGCACTATTTCAATACTTCCTTCAATCAAGTTAAGCATTTTATTAACGAGGTATAAACCCAGGCCTATACCTTGTACATTAATACTGTCCGTTTGACTATTATCCAGTGGGTTTAATAGTACTTCTATTCTTTCTTCTGTCAGAGGTGTTCCTGAATCTGTCACAGTAAACCTACAACCGCCTTCAACAGTTTCCAAATCTAGCTTAACAAAGCCAGAATCTGTATTGTGCATAGCGGTGTTGGTTACGCCATATATTATTCGCTTTATGCGATTTTCTTGACTACAAATTGATACTTGCTGCTCAACGTTGAAAATCAGTTCCACTGACTTTTTGTAAAAGTAATTACTGACGTTAGTAATGGCCCCTCGACATAACTCGTTAATTTCAATATTGATAGGTTTTATATCTTCCTCTTCTTCTTGAGATTCTCTAGAAAGCTCAAGTAGATCGTTAAAAAAGTTTAGTAAATAGTGGCCGTTAGTACGTATATTTTTGAGTGCAGAAAGCACAGATTTTTCTTCTGATTTTGCCAGTTTCTTTTCTAGTCTTGAGCTAAAACCAATAATCGAATTAAGAGGTGTTCTTAATTCATGTGACATATTAGCTAAGAAACTTGTCTTAGCCGCATTTGCTTTGATTGCTATGTCTCGCGATTTTTCAAGGTCTTGTGTGGCAAGTTCTATACGTGTTTCCAGAGATTGATTGAGCGTAACTAGGTCTTGGCGAGCATTTAAATAGCGACTGAAAATAACTGCAGCAAGTGATATTAGGGAGATAATTCCTAAGGTAAGTGTGGAATATGTTAGTGTTTGAAAAACTAAATATCTATTGCGGTGATTGTTTATTTTATCTTTTAATGACCGATAAGGTGGCAGTGTCGCCCAGTTGACTGTTAGCAGACTAAAATTAAACGCGTCTAATTTGTTTTTAAGATAGTATTCCATGTGTAATAGTGCATGATGCCAGTGGCTTTGCCCTGTATCTGAAAGTAAAGCTGTATTTACTTTTACAATATCTTGCCGTATTTGATTTGCTGTATCCAACTTGGGAGATTCAGAAAATTTAAGCAGGTTGCTACTAATTTTTAGGATGATTGGCAGTTGTTTTTGGTCATCCGTGCTAAGGACTTGCATCTTGGTGGTAACATAAAATTTAGCATTGTTCAGTAGTGCAATGTTAGATTTAAATTTTTCTAACTGATTCTCTTTAATAGCTAATATGGATGCAATATCTTGTACATTTTTTTTATACCGATCTTTAAAGTGATACTCTAACTTGTTAAATAATTGTTGAGATGTTTGAATTTGCCTATGGTTGAGCTCTGTCAACGCATCAAAATTATTTGTTGTTCCAGAATGCAACATCATCATACTAAAATAGATACTTTCATCTATGATAGGCAGCTGTATTAAGGTGCTTTTAATGTCGTCCAGGTGGTGTAATTCTTTGCTGGTAAATATAAGACCTAGCAATGAGCCTAGGGTTATTATCACACCGGAAAACAACCAAAATCTAATCATTTGTGTTGGCCTGTATATTCAGTATCGCAGGATTAACTTCTCCTGTAAGTGTATGAAGAAAGGCCTCTATCGCCTGGATATCTTCAATACTAAGGTGTTCTCCTAACTGATAGTAGGCCATTTTTTTTATGGCGACTTCTAGCGTTGGAGTTTGGCCATCATGAAAATAAGGTGCGGTAAGTGCAATGTTGCGAAGGCTGGGTACTTTGAATTTAAACCTGTCTTCTTCCTGTTTCGTTATATTATAAAGACCATAGTCTGCTTCAGTGATGCTACCCCTATCATTAAAGTAGTTGTGCACTATGCCAATGCGCTGATACATATTCCCGCCTATATTAATACCTTGATGACAGGAAATGCAGCCTAGAGATTTAAAGCGATTGTAGCCTTGTAATTGTAAGCTTGAGAGGGCATTTTTATCACCCTTTAAGTAACGGTCGAAGGGGCTGTTAGGAGTGATAAGTTCGCGTTCGAAATTTGCGATTGCAGCCTTTATATTGTCTGCATTAATACTACTATCATATATTTCTGTGAATTGCTGTACATACCAGGGATCTTTTCGTAAGCGCGCTATAATCATAGACCAGTTGGCGTCCATTTCTAACTTGTTATGAATCGGCCCTTCAACTTGCTCTTCTAAACTATAGGCTCTGCCGTCCCAGAATTGCCTGAAATTGAGTGAGCTATTGAGTACGGTAGGTGAGTTAATCTTCCCCATTCTACCCTCCACTCCGATCGCGATTGGTATATTGTCATCACCCCCTGTGACGATCGAATGACAGTTGGCACAGCTTACTTGTTGATTCCCTGATAAGCGTTTATCGTGGAATAGGCGATGCCCTAGGATAACTTCATCATCTAAAAATGAAGCATGTTGAGGTAGAGGAATGATGGCCCTTTTGTCCACATCCTGAATAACTGTCGAGGAAACAGTCTTGGCAGTTTTGCTATCGCACGCCGCTAGTGTGATAGCCAAAAGCACTAGAGTGCACTGCCTAAAATAATACGTAAAAGTTAATAATCCCATTAACTGCCACATCAAATATACAGATACGCCAACTTTTAATAAGCCCGACTTTTAATAAGCATAGACGACATGACGAGATATCTATACTTTTATGTTGTTGTGTTGCTTTAGGTGACGATATATTGTTGTGGAAGTTATAGGCTACGAGAACTCTAGGTATGCCACTGCAAGGTTATCATTGAGAGAAAAATTGAAAAACCATCGTTTTTTATCAGCAATTTTTTGTACCAATGCTAGGCCTAAACCAAATCCTCCTGTATCAACTATATGCTTATTACCATGGTTATCTACATCATTTATATCAAAGCGACTGTTACTAATTTCAAGGCGTAGCGGGCTAGGAGCACTAATTTTTATTTTCCCTTTAGAGCAGTGTTGAAAAGAGTTGCGGATCAAGTTATCAATGGCGATGTATGCAAGTGCCTTCTGTGAATTGATAGAACTTAGGCTATCAATATTGATGTCGACTTCAACGACTTTATCATGGAGTAGATTACGATTTTGCTCAACAATATCGTTCACGAGTGAAGCTAGCCTGACCTCGCTTTTTTCAGGTGTCGTATACTCGTCTATTGCTAACCATAAAATAGCCTCAGTAACAGCTTTCATGGTATCACTGGCCCGACGAATTCGTTGCAGTAGAGGCAAAATATGCTGATACTCAGGCTGTGAGCCTTTGTGCTCTAGCACATCCATAGTGTTGCGGATGATGGCGATTGGCGTGCGTAATTCGTGGCTGGCATTGCGTAGGAATGAACGTTCGCGTTCATTTTGTAAGTTAATGCGTTCCAGTGCGTGAAAGAGGTTGTGGGCCAACTGTCCGATCTCATCTTGTTTTATATCCTTTGGTAAGGGAGCTGGCTTCTGCTGGTCACTGAGGGTGTTGATCCAAGCAGATAAACTGCTAATTGGATTGAGCGTTCTGTGAATGAAGCTGCGCAAAATAAGCAAGAGAGCGATGATTAATACAAGCCCTAACAAAGAGATATGTTTGACACTTTTCCAAAGGTCGACTCTGTTATCTGGAGAAATCAAAAGCCGGTAGTATATGAAGAGTTCACGATCTGAATTCGGTAGTTTTTGGGCATATAGGTGATGATGGCCATCGCCATATTCATGGTTTGACACTTGGTAGTAAACACCACTTTTACGTTGATACCACGATTCCCTTGCATTAATTGGGAAAAACTCTGCGATATTATCAGGCATACTCTCCAAGCCGATAAAACCTTTGAGAGAATAAGACTCTGGAAGGGGCGCATGAGGATCTTTTTGGTAGGCTTTAATAAACAGTTGTGACTCATGAATAAGTACCGAGTGCGTGGCATCACGCAAGCCAGAATCTTTCGATAAGAGCATCATGTAGGAATAGAATATCACCATGAAAAAGGAAAAGCCGGTGATAATCCTTCCTACTTTTGCCGGTAGCGATTGCTGGGGATTATTTTTCATGCCTTAATGCCACACCAACACCGCGCAGAGTATGAATTAGCGATGTGGAAAAGGGCTTATCGACCAGTTTACGTAGTGTGTAGATGTGAGATTTAAGGGCTTCTGAGTCGGGTGGGCTATCTTTCCAAAGAACACTTTCTAGTTCTCTTCTGGACATGACGTTTGGGCTTGCCTGCATGAGTGCCACCAATAGCTTCCAGCAGGCGGGGGACAAATCAATATTACGCCCGTTGCGAGTGACTTGGTGCCCATCTTGGTTGACTTCTAAGTCGGCTACTTTTAATAACCTTGTGTTTGTTGTCTTACGCTTACTTATTACTTTTAGACGAGCAGTTAACTCTGGTAGGTCGAAAGGTTTGACCAGATAGTCGTCCGCTCCTGCATCAAAACCCGCTAACTTGTCTCTTAAGGTGTCTCTTGCTGTTAACATTATAATCGGTTGGTTATGGCCGAGCTTTCGAAGTGTTTGGCATAGATCTAGACCATCTATACCCGGCATCATGATATCGAGAATAATAGCGTCATAATCTGTTTCTTTTACAAGTTCTAAGGCATGATCGCCGCGCTCAGCATAGTCACACTCAAAATCTTGCATCTCGAGGTAATCTAGTACACTTGCAGCAAGGTCACGATTATCTTCGGCCAATAGTACCAGCATATTATGCAACTCAATCTATTTCGATTTTTGCGCAAGTATACAATCAGGAGCTAGACGGGGCGTTAACCCAGTGCTTACTCTCTTGCTATTTGCTACTTACGTTTTTATTGTTATTTTAGCTTTCTGGGGGTTACCCACATCTATGGCGAGTTGTTGGGCTCGCTCTTAAAGTCTTCTAAATACTTCTGTGCTTTAGGCGTTCGGGGTTCTATACCAATTTCGTTTGGACTCAAGAGACGTCCATTGCGAGAATAGATGTCTACCTGGGCAATTTCTTCACCAGATGCCTTATCAACGAACTTTAGCTCCGAATTTAAGGGGTCTTCACGCCATCTTTCTGACCACTGATGCATGGCTAGTAGCATAGGGAGTAGATCCCACCCCTTGGCAGAGAGCTTGTACTCCATACGTTTTGCTCCCTCTTCCACGGGGATTTTAAAGACGATACCTTGATCCAGCAACGTATTTAGGCGATCAGTGAGAATATTACGGGAAATGCCCAGGGCTTCTCTTAGCTGTTCGAATCGGCGTCTACCGCCAAAAATCATTAAGTCTCGCAGAATGAGGGATGCCCAGACGTCACCGATGGTGTCTAGCGCCACAGTGAGAGAGCAATACAGTTTTTTATCAGGCGATTTATCCATACTTTTTATTATGCTTTAAATTTAATGGAAATATTAGTTGTTTTTTAAGACTAATGAGTGTAAGTTTAGTTTTACATTATTTTAGTTCGAAAAAGCAACTAATCTTTTAAAAAGACTAATTGCTGATTCATATTATTTATTCTTATTCAAATTGAGTTATAACCATGAAAACATTATTTTTAGCACTATTGACCATGACTCTAAGTGTTAGCATTTTGGCTGGTGAAAAGGTAAACAGCAAGCAGTCTTTGCGTTTATGTAAAACGGCTATGCAGGAGAAACTCCCTGAGAATATGAGTTATAAATTTAAACGTAACCCTGCTACTTCGGTAGAAAAAGACCGCTATAAGCACTGGGTTAACGTGCTTGAAATCAGTGATTCTGACAGAGTGGCAAAAAAAGTGCTCTGTGAAACAAGCCGTACTGGTGAGGTTTTAGCTATAGAAGTACAGCCTGGTCGCTGGAAGATGTAATACTGTATCTTTTAGCTTATGCCCCAAACCTTGTAACCTTAACCACCACCGCCTTCGTTTGGAAGGTGTCTTTATTAGCCCAAGCCTTGTAAAAATTATAATAAGGCCTGGGCTGAAAGTTCTGGTGATCCCCGTTGTTGTTGTTCAGCCTTTTTGACAAGAGATACGATTTTTTCATTGATGGGAGCCTGCCTCCCTATCGAATTTGCCAGAGCGACAATTTCTCCATTAAGAAAATCAATTTCTGTCAGCCGCTTGAGAGATAAGTCCTCATACATCGAGGATCGCGCTTGATCATCGATAGCGAGCATGGCGCTGGCGATACGTTTAAATGCCCAGGTAGGTAAACGTAATATAAACGGCAGTGTGTTGGGTATTACATTGCCAACGCGACAGGTTTTAATGTTTGCGTTTTCTAAGACTGATAAGGCTTCAGAAATTACGTCTGCCATTACCTTTCTATAATCCGGGTTATGTAACTGATTTAACAGTGGCAGGCCTGATAAAGCGTTCACCGCATTATTAAGATTCATAACAAGTTTTGTCCATTGCACACAAGCCATATCAGTGTGTAGTTCCACTTCCATATTTGACCCCTGAAAAAGCTGGCTTATGTGTTCTGCTTGAGTGTTTTGCTCTATCGCCAATGCTCCTTTTGTGCCTTGATGAAAATGCCCCTTGCTTTGATTAAACACATTAAATGGAACCATGCCGGCCAGCACTTTATTATTTGGTAGGTATTTTTTTAAAGTTTGAGTATTACGAACGCCATTTTGCATACTAACAATAATACTTTTATTGTCGATAGCCGGAGCTAGTTGCTGAGCTGTAAGCTCGGTGTCTCCGCTTTTAACACAAATAAATACAAAGTCAGAATCAATAGAGTCTGTTATTTCGGTATTAAAATTTATTTGTGATGGTGCAAGGTTTATCTCGGGCTTAGCAAAGTGGCTTAATTTAAGACCGTGATCAGCAACCACTTTTTGCAAACGCTGACGGCCAAGCATTTTCACGCGATGGCCGGCATGTATTAAATTGCCCCCAAGATAACACCCTATGGAGCCTGCACCGACGACAGTAGCTGTATATGTTTTCACAATTTTCCTACTTATTCTTATCTAATTATTATCTTTGTTTCGAGGCTTTAAAGTTTGTTGATAAGCCTTTACAAGCACTTATAGCAAATAGAGAATACCATTTTTGCAGATAAAAAGAAGCCTTACAGCTTTGAGACTTCTGATATTACGATTAGACCCGACGGACAGCATGTAGAATCAAACTGCCCGCCAAGGAAATATCTTTATGCTTTATATGATGTCATATTGGTTGAATACATAGAACGCTACGATTATGATAATTTAGTTATTGCTTACTCATTGTTTCGAAACGATCTATTAAAGTTTGAACTTTGCCTTTTTGTTTATTTGTTTGATTGATCCTATCTTTGGAATTTGAAGCGTTAGCATCCCTAAATGATGCTTTAGATTCACCAGAAGATCTAGGTACTTGCTGTGATACCTCTTGGTCGTTATTGCTTAAATAGAAGTTTTCTACGCTAAGTATTTCTTGGTTCAATTGATCAAGTCTGTTAAACATATCTTGGCGGTCGCCTTTTGTCCATGCTTTTTCTGTACTAATTAATTTACCTATCGCTCTGTGAAGGTATTTCTCTACTGCAGCAGAGTTTCGTTGGTTTGTTTCTGTTAGTTTATTTAAGCTGTTTTTTTCATCTTCTGTTAAACCTTGTGGTGAGTTTAGTCTTGTCTGTAGTTCTTCAGCTTGGCGCATATTGTCTAAAGCGGAAGGTATATTTAGAGTATGGAACCTTTTCCAGGAAAATTGTGATTTTCCTACATCATCTAGAAGTGATTTCTGTGATTTATTTTTTTTCTTGAATAACTGTCTTTTATTCGTTTTTTTATCATCACTTGCCGCTGTGTCCAAAGAGCTATCTTCGGCTCTAGCTTCGTCGCCTTGTTTGGTAATAGTCTTTTCAAGAATAGTAATCAATCTGCCTATTATCTCTGTTGGTCTTGGCGCGTTGTTATCATGATATTTCTCAGGGTCTAATAATCGTTGTAAAAGCACTACTTGCTTGTCTAATTTTGTATCAGCCTTATCAATACGATCTTTAAGATTTTTAAAACTTTTATCTGTCGTGCTGAGGTGCATTAATTTATTTTGTTGTAACGGCGAGAGCCCGGTGCGTTGGAATAATGGATGCTTAATACCACGCGCTATATAGTTTTCACCCTCAACTCCAGACTTACCTTTTCTAATTGCCGAATTCATCATGGAAACCGCTTTTAATGTGGTTAGCTTAGGGCTAAGATGTGCGTCGTTTTCAGCAATACTGCCGAGCTTGGCGTTGAGTTCTTGTCTCCTAGTTTCCATGTTAGGTGGCCGTATTGCTTGAGGAGCTACTTCAGAGAGAATCTCGGCATCACTAGCGCCAGATGCATTGCGTTCTAATCCACGATATTTATCCCCTTGTTTGTCAACGTAAGTCTTATAAACTAGTGAATCAGCAATAGTAATTGCGGCACTTGGTATTCCTATTATCTTGGCTATGATGGCAACCGGAGGTAGAGCTAAGGACAATAATGCTAACCCGCTTGTCGTTGCCATACCGGCTTGTGCCCACCCATAAACCTTACCGTGATTAATATTTTCGCGTTTATTATGGCGCTTTAACATATCGTAATGATCAGAAGCATTCGCTACTAGTTGTGTGTCATTCAGCTTTGATTTATATACATCCATATTTGAGATTTTTTGCAGATTACTCTGTGCTTCATTCAGTCGTCGCTCTTCTAATTTACCTGCTTGGTATGCTCTTTTTCCAGCGCGAGATGCTAAAATATTGGATGGGAGAAATATGCCAGGAACGATGATATCGCCCATAGTCTTGGCGGCGTCGAGTAAGGGCTGTGCATTACTGCCAATACCAACTAAAGCAGTTATGCCTTGTGCAGTATTCGTTAACATTGCGCCTAACATGCCAGCCATACTTATTGTTAAATCTTGTGCCGAACCTTTGTCAATTTTATCTATTTGCTTCTGTACTAATTGAAATTGAAATTTACTGAATTCCTCAATAAACTTAGGGAGTTTCTCTGCAGGTAAGCTATCAATATTCGCAAGATATGTATCCAATTTCTTTTGGTCGTCTGAGCTAATATGTTCTGGTACGTATTTTGGTAAAAGTCTTGAAATAATATTTTTCGTTTGATTTTTTAATAAATCCTCAATTTTTTCATTGCTTTGCTCTTGATTTGCAATACCTTTTTTCGTGTCACCAACAATATCTTTAAGAGTATCTTCCGTTTGGGCGATTTCTCCTAGTAGGTCAGCATAGTCACTAATCTTTTCTCTCCACTCTTCTTGTGCACCGTATAAACCAATGCCAACAAGTACCGAAAAAACTGAACCTGTTGCAGTGTTTTTTGTTGCTTCGGTGATCAGTTTGTTAACAGTAATAGCCGCGCTCATTTCGTCGAAGCCGTCCACTCCCATTAAGGCCTTGGGTGCTTCTGCTAACACAGAGAAAGCTTTCTTGAAGGCACCGGGGTCTTTTTTTTCTTTCAAAATACGAATTGCATCGGAATAAGCATCTTCAAAATTATTATATCCTACCTCCTTAAATTTCTGATTAATTAATTCTTTTGCTTTGTTGTATAGCTCTTCGTTAGTTTTAGTACCTTCTCTAGGGTTGGATATAAGAAGTGTGTCGAGAGAACTCTGTGTATTAACTATAGGTGTTCTAGAATCAGTGCCAGTTATTGCATGAGTAATGTTTTCTGGGGGTGATGCTGGCCGGCGCTCTATGTTTTTTAAATTGGCTTGTCTGATTGGAGATATTCCACTAGGCATACTTATTCCACTCTTTATTTGATTGTTACATACTTCTAGTGAGTGTAATACGATAAGCAGTTCAGAATATTTTATTTATATTTGATTAGGATTTATAACTAAAGATTATCTCTGGCTTTTTATTTTTAACATTTAGTTAAGTGGTTTTTTAAAAGTACCCAGAAAAATAAAAGGTATGAAAAATAAAAACTTATTTTACTAAGGGTTATTTAATTCTTAAATAGATTGGGATGCGACTTTTAAGGCCGCAATCTGTTTTTGAGTGCTAAGTTTTTGCAAAAAAAAGCGTTGTTTGATGTAGTTAGATATTTCTAGCTAAAGAAAAGTTATTGCGTAATTAGTGGTGGTGCTATCTGAGTAAAAGCTTCTTGATTTCTTTATCTATCGGTTTTTAGAGTTCCCTATTGTATGTCATGTGTTTTTTTGTAATTTCGTATATGGTAATCTGATTAACATTAATCGTACATTGTGTAGTAAAAAATATTGCCATATCAATTACGCCAGTGAATATATATTACTGTCATTTATATCTGGGCTAGTGTCACTAAGGCTTCTTAAATTTTTGAATATGATAATTTTATTTCTTATCACTTGAAAGGCAGACGAATTTTTAATTCTAGCGGGATAAAAGTTACTGACATAGATGAAAATAATATAGTACTTTTGGCTGCTATTAAAAACCGAGATGTGTAAATAGAGAGAAATTTTTTAGCAAGGCTGTTCGGTTAATACACATGGGAGTGTATATGCAGCTCGAATCTTGATTGATAGGTGATAGGTAGATTGATAGTAGATCGGTAGTAGGATGAGGAAGCCCAAAAGAGGGTGGGCTTCCTTGTTCAAAGCTATTGCACTGTCACTGAGGGCGGTGTTGGTGTGATAATAGTTCGATATCCTTTGTTCGTTAAGCTTTGTACGGCAGCATCTGATACCTGTGTTCTTGGGCTATCGAACCTTCTATTAATAATAATACGTGCGATACTGGATTGTGTCGTTTGTGTAATAGTGGTATCCAGGAAGATAAGGAACCGATCTACTGTCGCAGAATCCCAGCCTTGAATAGGTGGTTGGCCAGGTGCAGCACTGCCGCCAGCTTGCAGCTCAAATCGTATCAGCCTTGTAGGAGCCCAAGTGGGTGATGTGGCAAAATTCACGATAGTATTCAGACCTGACACAATAAATGTTGAAACAGAGTTTGCTTGTACCAAGCCCAAATCCCCAGCAATGGTATTACTACCTGCAACATTGAAGGTAAAATAATTGCTATGAATATCTTGAATATTGCCGCTCAGGGTATTGGAACCATTTATTGTTAGGGAGGATATTGATGTAGGTATATTTGCCACATCACCAAAGATTGTATTGGAGCCGGAGATACTCACATTTCTTATGGTGGTACTTTGCATGAGCGTAATATCACCTCCTACAATCATAGTTGCTCCACTTAGGCTGAGGCCTACGAGGGCTGAGTGAAAGTCTTGGATATTACCTGACAAGGTATTTTGCCCACCAAGAGTAAGCGATGTGACGCTTGCTGGTAACCCTGCGGTCGTGCCTGTGATTTGGTTTAGGCCAGATACTGATAAATTAATAGTGGTGTTATTCACGATATTATCAAGATTACCTGCAATCTGATTTCTACCATTAATACTGATACTATTCACATCTGGATGAAGATCCTCAATATTACCAGCCATAATATTGACTCCATTCAAGTTCATTTGTGTAAGTGTTGCAGGTATTTCACTCACATTACCGCTGATTTCGTTTTGTCCTGAAATAGACATTGACCTTAACGACGTTGGTATCGCGCTGATGTTGCCATTAATTGTGTTATTGCTCTGTAGATTGACAAGCTCGACTGCCGGTGGAAAATCTGCGGTTGTGCCGCTAATATCACCCGGTGTATTAAATATGTTAAGCGTTATTAGGTTGCGGGGCATATCTGCTAGGGCACCCGTCAAATTGCCGCTTATATTCAGGTTTAATGAAGTTAGATTACGCGGTAAGTCAAGCACATCACCCGTTAGCGTTGCGCCTCGGGAAAGGGCTAGTACTTCAAGATTTGGATGGTGTGATGTTAAGGTCGAAAAGCTCCCACGCACCTGATTGAGTGAACTATTGAAATTCAACTCACGTAAGTTGTTTGCTTGCGCGAGGGGGCCGCTATCAAATATATCTAGTACGAAAGGCATGGAAGAACCAAAGATACCTATTAACGAGCTTATCCCATCTGAAAAGCTAATGGTGATGTTGCCTGCGGCAGTGCTGGTGTAAGTGTGCCTTATAAAACCTGCAGCTCTGAGCTGGGCTAAATCCTGGTTAGTCGCATCTACTGTAGGGCTGCCATCGTTCCAGTCGATTCTGGCAATACCCGAGGACAGAGCAAGACCAATACCCACTGAAGGATTTGAAAGTGCGTTATATGGCAGGTCGATCGAGTCTGTAAAAACAATATCTTGTACCGTGATATCCAGATCAACAGAACTACTGCCGGCGACTCCCTGAGCTGTAATGGTGTAGGCTGCACTGGCTTGTATTTCCGTGGGGGTGCCACTGATAACACACGAAGCATCGTTGGCCGCAAAAGATATCGTCAAGCCTCTAGGTAGGCCCGAAGCGCGGCAATCTGTCAAGCTGCCACCACCTGTATTATTTAGTGTTAAAGGTGTGATAGGGGTATTAATGGTATACACCAGTGGCGCTGTTGGAGCTTCGAGTATTGGTGGAGCTTCGGCGACGGTGATAGTGACAGTACCTGTACTGTTGGCTAGGCTATTGGCGGCGTTGATTTGATATACCTCTGCAACTCCTGTTGCCAATGTGGGGGTTCCACTAATTTCACAGCTAAATGTATCTGTAGTTATAGCAACGGAGAGACCGGCGGGAAGGCCATTGGCCAATGCTGTGCAATTAGCGGGTGGACCGCCGTTGTTATCGAAGCGTAGAACAGGTATTGCCCTATTCACGACATAAGTAAAACTGCTCGTTGGGCTTACTAGGCGTGGTGCTATTTGCGGTATTTCTATGGTAATTGTTGCATCGACGCTGCCAGCAGCATTGGTGGCAGTAACGGTATGTTGAGTGGGGCTTTGTGGCACGGTTGGGGTGCCGCTGACTTCACAGGCGGAGCCGTCTGCTAAGGCGGTAACACTTAGCCCAGTAGGTAAACCAGAAGATGAACAACTATCAATGGGATCGCCATTATTCATTAGGGAAAGGGGAGTAATGGCGGTATTAAATTGATAAACAATGGCCGTGCTTATGCTGTCAATAGCCGGTGGACGTAGGCTCGAATTGACCCTTACTTCATAACTGGCGACACTGAGAGGGAAAATAGGATCTGCAGCCTTGGTTGCGGTAATTGTCGCTGTGCCTTCTCCTACCGCTGTGACGCTACCAGATTGGTCAACAGTGGCAATACTATCATCACTTGAGCTATAGCTTAAATCGCCCGTGCCTGGGGTGGTTTGTGGGTCGATAGGGTTACTAGAAGATTCACCTTCAGTTAACACCAATGGGCCTACATTTGTGAAAGCTATATTCTGTGTCATTGCCACAGAATCTGGGTTGTTAGTAATTAATACATTACCACTATTAGCAGAGGGACTTTGCTCTGATAGCACTGAAATATTGAGGCTGAAAAACTCATTGCCTTCCTCAACATTGGTATCATAAATTGTCACGTTTACCGTTTGCTCTACTTCCCCAGGAGCAAAAACTAACACGCCTTCAGTGGCCTGGTAGTCACTGCCCGCTTCTGCTGTGCCATCTCTTGTGGTGTAGTTAATTGAAGTTTCCATTGCCTGAGGCGCGTTTAAACGAACAGTAAATACTGCCTGCTGCGTAACTTCGTTAATCACGCCGCCGCTGACCCTGGCGAAGGCTGGAAAAGGGCTTACAAATACGGTTACCGTGGAGGCGTTAGTTCTACCCGCACTGTCTTGCACTGTTAATTGGAAGGTGAGCTGAGATTCGGTCTGAAAGTCAGGGACTATAATCGCACTTTCTAATTGATCTGGAGTTGGTATTTCTACCGCAGGTCCAGATAACTGTCGCCAATTACTGGCGACTATGGTGGCGCCCGCTTTAGCTGAGGCAGACCCCCTAAGCGCTACCACAACATTGGGGTCGGCAAATTGGCGGCCGCCGGCGGATACATCCGGTAGTTGCTGCAGTTCTTCTTCTGTTGCGGCATCTGAACCGGGCGCAGAAGGTGTAATATCGCCACCAGAGGTTATTCCGTCAACCACTGGTGAGGGAATATTGTCATCGCTGAAGCGAGATACATCATCACCGCCACCGCAGCCTGAAAGCAAAATACTACTGCAAAAAAGTGTGTAAATGAGCTTGGTTTTTACTCTTCCATAAGCAAGCTTAGTCATATGTTTATAGTTCATAGCGAATCCCTAACTGCAGTGAGGAGGCAGATAACTGGCTGTAACCAAGTGTTTCGGTATATTCAGCAAAACCAGAAAAGCCATGCTTAAATACGGCGGAAGCGCCCAGTGAAACTTGGAAAAACTCGGTATCGCCGCCATCGTTATTCAGAGTAAAGCCTCGGCTAACACTAGGGTCTGCTGCGAAGCGTGAGAAGACAGGGTCACGATCAGACTCCGCTTCGCTTAAAAATGTCACGTTAAGTGTAGGTACCCATACTCCCCAGCTTTGGTTGAGGGTGTAAGCGGCTTGTAGACCGGTTGACAATGTCAACTGGCTGATGTTTTGGTCGCCAATCTCCATTGCTAGTCCTCCGTTACCTTGCTCTCCAAAACCTTTGATCTCACTGTCCAAATAGTCGGCTCGTATAAAAGGTGTAAGTCTTAGGGCTTTTCGATTCCACTCCCAATCTGCACGGGTATTGAGAATTTTTTGGCGGCCATTGGTGTTGCTCGTGACAGCCTGGTCAACCATTAAATTGGAGGTGCCATAACGTATTAGGCGTCTAGAGTCGAAATCCATCCAGCTGTAACCCGCTTGCACATAGAAACTAAAACGTTGGTAGAAAAATGCACTAAAGGCAGTAAATGTGGTGAGGTCTGACTCTAATTTACCGCCGTCATTGCTGTAGTCTAATTCGCTGTCAGCGACACTTATAGTTGAGCCAACGAGTAAGGATTGATTAATAAAATAGTCTGCACCGAGTGTGGCACTGGTGGTGTCACTTTCGTAACCATTTTCAAGGTCGCTTCTCTCTCGTTCAGATTCTTCTGCTTGGAAGTTAGCGAAGATTCCTAGCTTTGACCAAATTGACGAAGTATCGGAACTGGCGCCAGCACCTCTAGGGTTTTGCTGAGCCCAAGCCCGACCGTTGAATACAATATGCGGTGTTTGACCACTTGATCGGTTGGCTGATTTAAATTGTTGTACCCGTTGAGCCACTGTACGTACTTGCGTACGGTTTGAATCCACAGCAGCACGCATTTGCGATAACGCTTCTTCCGGTGCAAGTTGGTTGAGTGCTTCAGCCAGCAATTCTGGGTTGTTGACTCTTAGAGTTTCTAGGATATTACATTGGTCTAACAACTGACGCTGGGAGGCACCCAGTGCAGCATCATTGAGCCCGCGTAATTGATCACAAATACCATTTAATGTGCCGGCTAAATTAGCGTCGTTGCCCCCCATATTTGTGGTTGGGAAGTTACTGTCTAACACGGTAATTGTTACTGTGCCGGTGCTGGTAAGTCCTTCAGTAGAATTGTCTCCTAATGTATAGGTAAAGGTGTCGTCACCGGAGAATCCTGCTGGTGCAGTGTAAAAAACACTGCCGTCACCGTTTAATACAACCGTACCATTGGCTGGTTGTGTCACCCCTTCTACATTGATGGCATCGCCATCGGCATCGAAATCGTTGGCAAGTATGTTGAGAGTAATACTGCTGTTGACTGGTATTCGTCGAGTATCGTCTACTGCGGTCGGTGCAACTGCAAACACCTGCGTGGATAGCAGAGCTAAAGCGAATCCTGAAATACGTTTAATATGAGAGAAAGTCATGTCCTAATGTACCTAAAATATAATAAGTCAACGTGCCAAAAGCACTCCTAAAACACAGAGGGGTAGATAATCTAAAATTGGGTATCAACGTTTGTGGGAGCAGGCCAACCTCATTTTTCCTTTAAATCATACGTTTTGCCGTGTTACGGGGGAATATGCTTCGCTCGCTTGCGGCAGTTTTCGTATGAATATATTTAAGAGGTTAAGACGTAATAAGACTGTGGCGTATTCCCTCACACGGTTTTTATTTTCGATATAATGTATCTACCCCAAGGCCAGCTGAGAAGATAACATACTGGCGTAGGGAATTGTACATTATGGAGAAAAAATGAATTTAGCAAATAGCTTACAACAAAGAGATTTGTGACCTGTCGCAGAGTTTTTTGTAAAAAACTGTAATCAACATAAATAGCCACTCACCTAATGATGGTATTTAAAAATTTTCTTGTATAGAGTAAATAGATAAACTGTTCATACATCTTAGCTGCAATATCTCAAGCATTAATCTTGTTTATCTGCAAACAGATATTTGGTTACTAAATAAAGTAACTTGTCATTACATATTCGTATATATACTGCACTTCAAGTGTTCTAATTAGTCATACAAAATAAGAAAAAAGTGCTAATTATCTAAGACTATTTTGTATTAGTAACTGATGAGATCGTATACGTTATTCTTTGTTGGTATGTTCTAGCCTCTAGTTTTTCAGACACCGTCTCTAGTTAGTAGTAAAAACCTAAGAACTTACAAAAATTAGCCATTGACATTTTTACAGGATCTTAATTAAAAGTTTTTGTATCCAATATATCGTATTGAATATTAAACGCCACTCACAAGTAAATAAATTGCAAGACCCCAGCCGAGGAGGGCAAAAATTTGCCATACTTTAAGTGGGTCTTTTTCAAGTAAAGGTGTTTCTTTAGCGGTAAGCCAATTTGGGTTGGGGCGTTTTAGATCTAATAGCCATTCTGACAATGAGCCATAACGAGAGGATGGTTGAATAGTTAACGCTTTTTCCATTGCCATATCTAACCAAACAGGAACGAGGGGGTTATAACGGCGTGCAGGAATATATTCTAGTCGCTGAAATGCTTTAATATCCATGGCCTTTTCATATTTTGATCCGTAAGGTAATTGTGTTGTCAGCATCTCGTAAAGAATTGCTGCCAATGAAAATTGATCTGATTTTTCATTAACTTTGCCACCGTAACGATATTCTGGAGCGGAATAGTCGAGTGTGCCTAATACCTTATCTCGCTGAAAGGGAGGCGCCATTTCCTGTAAACCGGCAACAAAGCAGGAGCCAAAGTCAATAATTACTGGACCATTAGTAGCTAGTACAATATTGTCAGGCTTGAGATCTTGATGGAGGGTATCTTTACGATGAAAAGAACGTACACCTTTTATCACCCCCTCAAGTAATTCGACAGCATCTTTAATATCAAGCGGTGCTCGCTCTTTTATGATTTGTGCCAAAGTAGGGCCGGCAATGTATTCGGTTAAATAATAGAGAAAGCGTCGTTCTTGTTTTGCCGGTACGACTTTAACGACGTGTGCGTTTTGTATTCGTGAACCAATCCAGGATTCCATAACAAATCTTTCAATATATGCTGGGTCATCTTCATAATTGATTGACGGTGTTTTCATAATGTAACGACGCTTGCTATCTACGTCTGTTACTAAATAGACTTGGCTTCGTTCTGACTCGTGAATAATTCTTTCGACACAATAACCATCGATTATTTGTTTTGGCTCAAGTATTGGGGCGAAAGGTAGTTTTGATAGAACATGCACAGTGTCACCTTTGGTGGGAGTGCCTAGTTGATTGATCGTGACAACTTGAATACTTATATTATCTTCTGATTTTAAATTCAGTGATTCATCAATCAGTGTTTGTGCAATATCTTGTGGTACTTTGTTTTCATTTATAATTTCTATTATGCGGTGACTACTAATGTAATCATGTATGCCATCGCTGGATAAAAGATATTGATCGCCGGGCTGAATTTCTTGGCTCAACATATCAATTTCTAACACAGGATCTGCACCTAAAGCACGGCTTAAATAGGTAGTTTTTTTGTCTATTTTTTGCGAGTGATCCCGAGTCAGTTGTTCTAAAACATTATCACGGTAGCGATATACTCGCGTATCACCTACGTGAAAAATAAAACACTTATCACCTTTAAATATGATGCAGGAGAAGGTTGTGAGGTAGCCTTCATCACGTACATTATTTTGACTTTGCGCCCATAAATAACGATTAAGGGATTGGATAACTTGAACTGCCGATTGCTGGGTACGCCAAGTATCCGGTGTTGCGTAATAGTCGGTGAGAAAACCAGTGACTGCTGATTGGCTTGCCTGACGTGCTGATGCGCTGCTGCTCACGCCATCAGCGATCGCGATAGCAATGCCTTTGGTTGTCAGAGCGGAACCTTCAGGGATTCTTGCCCCTATAGTATCCTGATTTTCTGGCTTAATACCTTTATCACTAATTTGCGCAAGAGAGATATCTAGTGTCGAGTGAATATGATCCATAAGCTTATATTCTATATTGATACAATATAATTTAGCCTGATACAAAAAAGGCGAGCATTATTATGCTCGCCTTTTTTGTATTAGTTAAGCTAGGGCCTGTTAACACTAATTTAATTGCTCCTGTCACACCTACAGCACACCAGTTTAGGCGAGAGAAGCGCAGTTTGACGAGTCAAAGAAGCGACGAACAACGACAAATGGTGTGCTTTAGGTGCGACCCAGAGGGCTGGGCGTATTTTTCCCGTATTCTGCGTTGCTGCTCGATCTTTTGGAATAACCCAATATCACCCACAGCGCCTAAAATACGAAAAAAATACACACCAGCAGGTGCTATTGCAATAGTGTTAACAGGCCCCAAGAAAAAATCATTAGCTCAGTGTCTACACCTTAGCTTTTAAATTAGCTATGTACTTACGACACTTCGATTTGTTGTACAAGCCCGTCTTCTGTTACTTCAACCATGTGGCCTTCAGGCTCTTCTAAAAATTGCGCAATACCAAGCACTACCGCAGCACAGGCGCCGATAATCATAAAAAATGTGCTGGCATCGACAAAGCTGTAAGCGGTTAAGAATGTCACCGCGCCGACGTTACCATAAGCGCCTGTCATGCCAGCTATTTGTCCAGTTAAGCGGCGTTTTACTAATGGGACTATCGCAAACACAGCACCTTCACCTGCTTGGACGAAGAAGGAGCAGAACATAATCGCAATAACCGCCAGAGGTACGGGCCAGGAGCCGCCTACTTGAGACATAATAAAATAGCCAATTGTCAGCCCTCCGATAAAGATGGAAAGTGATCGTCTGCGACCAAACTTATCGCTGATATAACCACCACCAGGGCGCGCCAGTAAATTCATAAAGGCGAAGGCTGCGCCTAGCATACCTGCTTGCGCCAGTGTTAATTCATCAAAGGTTTCGAGAAAGAATGCTGGCAACATAGACACAACTGCTAATTCAGAGCCAAAGGTAACGAAATATGCCCAACCTAAAACGGCTACTTGTTTGAATTTATATTTTTGATTTTCTTCAACACCATTTGCAAGCATGTCTTTATTGACTTTGTATATCTGAGTAAATTGAATTCCAAATAAAGCTACCAACACACTGTAACAAGCATAAGTTGCAGTTTGACTCATCAGCTTAACGCCAGCCGGGGAAAGTTTCCAAGCAAGTACAGCAAGAATAACGTACATTGGAATATTCATTGCCAGATAAAGATAAAAATCTTTTTTGCTGGTAACTTCTAAACCACCTGACTTTTTAGGTTTAAAATAAGTAGAGCCTTTGGGAGTGTTGCGTGCGCGTAAGTAGAAAAATATTCCATAGGCGATGGATATGACGCCTGTAGAAGCAATGGCATAACGCCAACCGTTGTCACCGCCAAATATTGCCAAAGCTACAGTAGGTAATATAAAAGCGGCAGCAGCAGAACCGAAGTTACCCCAGCCTCCGTAGATGCCTTCAGCTAAACCTACTTGCCGTGCGGGAAACCATTCGCCAACCATTCGGATTCCAATAACAAAGCCCGCTCCTACAAAGCCCATTAAAAAGCGCAACAAAGCAAGCTGTTCATAGGTTTTTGCTAAAGAAAATGTGATACACAAAAGCCCGGAAATAATTAATAAATTGCTAAACACCAATCGTGGTCCAAATTTATCAACTAAAATACCGATGACTATTCGCGCAGGAATTGTTAATGCGACATTTAATATTAATAAAGCTTTCCATTGAGCGTTAGTCATATTAAATGCTTCTACCATAAGTGGCTTTAATGGAGCATGTGCAAACCAAACGACGAAAGTAAGAAAGAAAGCAAACCAGGTTAAATGTAGGGTGCGGATATTGGCTTGGGAAAAATCAAGCACATTTAATTTTGATGAACTCATACTCCTATCCTTAATAATTATTGCAAGCGTAATTGGGGAGAGCTTGGCTTGTATGAAAACTATTGATATAGCGGTATCTAAAGCAGCAAAGTATGTATGCGATACCTGTGTATTTTCATGCTTCCTCGTATCACCTTGACACTACCTAGTGCCTATTAACAGGCACTAAGACAACGAATATTAGAGCGCATGTACTTTTGAACTTAGCAATTAGTATGCCTGCCTTAAAATGTAAGCTTTTGTCACTAATTTGGTGCATTTTTGGTGCATTTATGAGGTTTTTCAAAAAGTGTCACTCATACTCTGTGACCAATATTGAGCGTGTTTGGATAAAAATGCACCCAAATAGGAATTTTCATTGAATAATATTGATAGGTATACTGCACAGCTTAAGTTGGACCCGATAACAGACTAAGCGAACAGTTTTATGAAATACCGCTCTCAAAATTTATATTCACGTTTCTATTCTGGACTCTATGGTATTGTTGGTTTTCTGTTTTCTTTATCTGTCGCTTGGGGTTTGATGGCCAACTATGATTTTTTTTATGGTGTTTGGCATGATGTAGGCGGGATAAAAGAAGGCATCAAAAAATATGGCCCAGCTAACCGTTATAAACCTGGCTTTGCTGACACCACTAGGCAACAGCGCCTAGAACTTTTCCATAAAATCACCGTTGCTATTCATCGTAGCGGTGATGGTTTACGAGAAATTTATTATCAATCGCCTACAAGTTCTGGAAAACAGCAGCTACTGCGTGAGCCTGAAGTTATTCATCTTCAAGATGTGGCCAACTTATTAAACCTATTGTTATGGCCAGTATTATTTGTGTCTCTGTTATGGCCTTTCATGGGATATTCTTATTACCGCAAGTCAAAAACTTTGCCGAAAATAAGTGGCCAATTATATGGCTTGTGCGCTTTGCTTGTTTTGGTTGGGCTGATTTTATTGGTTTTTGGCCCGGAGACAGTGTTTAACACACTGCACATATGGATATTTCCTAGCGATCACCCTTGGTTTTTTTATTATCAAGACTCCCTGATGTCGACCATGATGTTGGCTCCAGTGCTCTTTGCCTGGATTGCTGCCGCTTGGGTTGCGCTCGCCATTGTGATTTTTATTTTACTTAATATTGTTGTAGCTCGGGCCTGTACGCACTATTTGAATAGGATCTAAAATATTCCCGAACAAAAAAATTGAACTTACATACATGGTATTACAGGTTTGGGTGAATCGGAAAACGTAATCCCGCATTCACCCGAATCCTTAACTCCGCAGCACTTATACGTTAGCGCTAATCCATTTTTCTAGATCGTCAGCCGTACCAATGCGTTCTCCATCGACGTAAATCTGGGGCGTAGTACCTTGTCCTGTTACAGCTGTAAGTGAACTGTAGCTCAAGCCTTTCTGACCAAGGTTGATTTCTTCATAAGCAAGATTGTTATTTTGCAGTGCTTTCTTTGCTCTTGCACAATGAGGACAGCCTGGCTTTGAAAATACTGTAATACGCTTTGGTTGTTCAGCATTTGGATTTATGTAGTTGAGCATCGTGTCGGCGTCACTCACTTCAAAGGGATCGCCAGGTTTTTCGGGTTCGATAAACATTTTGTCGATAGTGCCATCTTTGACAAGCATAGAGTAGCGCCAAGAACGTTTGCCAAAGCCTATATCAGATTTGTCCACAAGCATTCCCATGCCTTCACTGAACTCACCGTTACCATCTGGAATAAATACAATGTTGTCAGCATTTTGGTCGCCAGCCCACGAGTTCATGACGAAGGTGTCGTTAACAGATAGACACACAATGCTATCGACACCTTCTTTTTTAAAGGTTGCCGCAAGTTCGTTATAGCGAGGTAAATGGGTAGATGAGCAAGTGGGTGTAAAAGCACCTGGTAGTGCAAACAACACGACCGTTTTGTTTGCAAATATATCTGCACTGGTAACGTCTACCCAATCGTCTCCCTGACGTGTTTTGAAAGTTACATCTGGGACTCTTTGACCTTCTTTATTAGCAAGCATTGTCTTCTCCTCTATTTAAAACAGTGTTCATTTAAAGAATATATTAAAAGAAATCTTTTGATTGTTAAAATAAATTAACTGAATTGACTTGTTAGTTATTTGCTATCTTTCTTTAGTTGCTCTATTTGATTATATGATTTGATGGAGCTTTCGATGAGTGATTCTTCCTCTTTCGGAATTTTTTTTATGGTTTTCCACATAATAAGCTTGAAACGCTCCAGCTGAGATTCAATCTCATCTTGTATGATCATACTCTTAAGTAAATTGAGATGTTCGTCTGTATTATCTTCACAAGAGAGGGCGTGCAGCCATTCGTGGTATTCGGCTTGGGTTAAACCAGCACTTATGATGGATGTGGCCAGTCGACCAAGCATTGAGGCGATAGACTTGGTCAGTCGTGAACGTGTATTTTTCATCAATACAAAGCCCAGCTTTTTCGCTGCATCGAAGGTCTTGGTAATCCTATCGTGCTGTACCATCATTTCTTTTGCAACAGGATGAAAGGGCGGTGGTGCGTCCGGTGACGGCCCCAGTTTAATTAGTTTCACTGTCGCCTTATACACTGACTCAAAGTGCACAGCGCTATTGAGTTGCAGTATTGTCATGGTCAGTTGATGCGAATAACTGTCATAGCGTTCACAACGTTTGTAAGCGTTTGCAAGCACGTCGGTGTAGGCCAGTACTTGACTGGCTACGGTAAGTGAAGAACCAAATTTATGTTTGGGGTAACCTGTACCATCGGTTCTCTCATGGTGATCTTCAACAATTGTGCCGATATGCTTAGGTAAGTTCGGCACCTGATGTAAGAATTCTTTGGCAATAATCGGGTGTACTTGGGTTTGTAATGATTCGTCTCGTTCAAGCTCGCTGTCATTGTTTGCGAGATCTGGTTGAAGATGTAGAAAGCCAGTATCGTGCATGAGCCCGCCAATAAATATGGCTTGCTGATCCTCACTCGATAGTTCTAGCTCGATTGCTAATAATAAGCCTACAGCAGCACTATAGAGACTGTCGTAATAAATCTCTTCCAATTGATCGGCAAGTACAGTCAACTTTTGGCGCAGCAGAGGAAACTGTTCGTAGAATAGGCACTGTTGCATCAATACTGCTCTAACTTCCTCATTGTCGATGATGGGAGTAAGGCAGGGTAGTTGAGAGGTACATTGTTCTAAGATTTGAAATAACTCTTGTGCGCCTAAACTATCGGATACGTTGACACTGTGCTCAAGAGGTTTAACAAGCTTGTGTTTGGCGATTAGTTCTGCCCTAGAGTCCGATAGTCTTGTACCTTTGGAAACTAATAGAGCGCCTTGCTCATTGTAGATATTTTCGCTGGCTGTTACCGGATTATCAGCGTTTACTGCTGCTAACCGATGTCCGTAATAGTCAACATCATGGGTCATATAACTGGCGAAGGTGGGCTAATATTTACGTTTGTTTAAAAACAGGAGCAGTTAGATGAGTGCTAACAGATCCTGACAATACACCAAGTGTAGACCTCAACCTATTAGGCTGCCAGTAGCTAAGATTTATTCTCATCAAAAATATTTCAATGGATAGGCGAAATAATGTCACTTCAATAAGTAGGGCTAAAGAGAGCTATTGCTGGTCAATAGCCCGTCTCTTTTTCTCTTTCCTAATTTTTTGTATATCGCTTGTTAGGTGTATTAACTGCGAATAACGGCTGGTATAAAAGTTTGCTAACGATACTCACGTTAACTTTACGGCAATGTTGTAGTGCAATAAATTAAAAGCCGTATGGGACTATTAACTTAAATTTTGTAGCGCTTTGGTTGCCACAACAGAAAAACAATCGATAGCATCGCCACGTTTTTTATCGCCGATACTTTTCGTTAATTTTACCTTTTTAGGAATGAATGAAAACAAATCTTTATGATCGGCATAATGGCGAACCTTATGGCTTACAAGTACCTCACCTGCTTGTGCTGCAGCTTCGAGCCGAGCTGCCATACTGACGGCCACACCTTCTAGGTCTGATATTTCAGTCACTTCATTATGGACGACAGCGACTTCACCCAGTTCCACGCCAATGCGTAGCTCAAAGCCTGCGGCAGTTAATACATTGAGCATCATACACGCACACGAGAGACCCGCTGTTACATTCTTAAAGGTTACCCTTAGAGAATCTCCTTCCATATTGGGATAACCGGCTGTCCATTTTTTCAAAATAGGTTTAATTAAACCTCGAAACAGCGACAGTTTTTCCGAGAGTTCATCATCTCCCCATTGTGAAAATCCTTTCAGATCCATAAATACTACAGTGAGGTTACGAACTTGATCTTTTTCGTGATCCGCTGCGAGCTCAAGTAGACGAGGCCAGAATTCTTCACGGATAGCGGCGACTTTTTCTTTTAGTTGAAGGTGTAGTTGGGTATTAGTACGCAGAGCAAGTTGAGCTACTTGTATACGAGAAGCCTCATTTTGTAGAGAAGTTTTTAGTTGCGATGGATTGTGGATACCCACCTCTTCAACAACAAATTTTACCAAGGCTCCGCCAGCCACGTCGCTGATGGATTTGAGGCGTAAAATAATACCCCAATGCACGGCTTCGAGGTGCTCAACAAAAATAGGTAATGTCGCCAGCTCATTGGCGGTCAAGCGATAAGGATAGCTCAGCTCAATACTGATTGGTTCTGCAAAAATACGCTCAAACTCGTGATTGCGATAGGCCGTTTTTTCTTTGCCTGGTTTATCCCAAAAAGCATATTTACATACAATATTTGAAATTACCCAGCCATGCGTATTTATTTTCCATAGCTTAGCGCCTGTTAAGTTTGCTTTGGTTAGAATAGCGTTAGACAGGGTAGCTTCCCGCAGATCGCAGTAGGATAGGTCTGCAGAGCTAAAATCTGCCGAGCGCATATCGGTATTATACAAATCTACCCCATTAAGATTTGCCGATCGAAATGTTGCCCCTTGTAGCTTGGCTCCTTGCAAATTAGCGTTTGTTAAATTGGCGTGAGATAAAATCGCATTAGACAAATCGGCGTCTTTAAAATTAACGTTCTCAAGGTCTGTGTGAGATAAATCGATATGACTGAGCTTCTGACCTTCTAAATTACTGCCTGCCAGAGATGTATTACGCAGGTTCAGGCCACTGATATCGTGCCCCTTAAAATCGATGTTTTCAAACTTCGCATTGAGCGTCGACGCTGTAAGCAGGTTAGCTTTATAAAGAATCGAGCCACTGAGATCAGCGTTGTTTAGCCTAGCAGCGATAAGTTTAGCGTTGGTGAAATCATTATCTCGCAAGACAGCATTCTCTAGCTCACAAGAAATAAAATCTGCGAATTTAAGGCTGCAATTTTTGATCACTGCATTATTTAAAGACAGTTTTGAGAAGTCTATGTTGTCTAGGTCTAAACCTACCAGCTCTACTCCGTCTAGGTTTAAATCTCCTATAATGTGTCTTTTGCGCCATTCATTCCATGAGTCCGCGCCTTTCTTTAATTCCTTAATAATGCTGTTCTTGTCCATACTTATAACGAGTTTAACTTTAGTGTGATTGTAAAATAACAGTTTGTGTCAAATGTTATATAGAAGAGTCTACAATTTTAGCCCATTCGGCTTTAGGATATTTCACATTATAAAGACATTTAGCTTTTGAGTATGCCGCCAACAGGTGAATCGACAGACTAAATAGCTTAGTGCTAATATCAATCGGTTTTCGAAAACGCTACTAACGATATATAAATGTGCAAGTAACTGTATAGAATGTAAGGTATTTTACCAGTGTGCATCAACTCCTGTTAACACTGAGCGATTATTCAGTAGAGCTTTTTAATACATCGAAAACATGTTTGCTAACAGCGGCCACCCAGTTAGCGCCAGCCGAACCCACAAACTCGATACCATTGAGCGTCAGGAATTTATATTAGCGCCTAGCCTTAAATGTATAATAATACAATCAAAAGGCAATTCATTTAGGCGCCTTGTACCTAACTACTCAATATATATTTAACATGTTTACTAGAGTGTAAAACTCGTTGTCGTAGAAACGATACCTTATCAGTAATAAATGAGCAGCTATATGTTAGAGCCTATACGTTGCTATATATGTAAGCGTAAATATATAAATATTAGAAATTATATTTCATTTTTATCAAACTGAACTCCTCCAACAGCCAACTCTTCGCCGTCTAGGAAAGCTTTCTCCTCTCTCATAACAACACGTTTTTCTGCAAGCCAACGAATTGCCAGTGGGAATATTTTGTGTTCTTGTCGCAGTACTTTTTCTTTTAAGCTTTCTTCGCTGTCACTCTTTTCGACTTCAATGGATGACTGAATTATAGCCGGCCCACCATCCAGTTGAGCTGTAACAAAATGTACCGTGGCGCCATGTTTTAAATCACCCGCTTCAAGCACACGGCGGTGCGTATGTAAGCCTTGATAATGTGGTAACAGAGAGGGGTGTATGTTGATCATTTTCCCTTCATAATGACGGGTGAAATCAGGAGTCAAAATTCTCATGAAGCCGGCAAGCACCACAATATCTGGATTTTGCGAATCGATAATATCTTGCAATCTCCCATCAAAAGATTCTCGTGATGGAAACTGATTGTGTTCTAAAACGATAACGGGAATATTGTGTTTTTGTGCGCGTTGAATACCTTGTACATCGTCTCGGTTTGAAATGACAGCACAAATAGTAATAGGCAGTTTGCCCGCTTCTTGTTGATCGATAATGGTTTGAAGGTTTGTGCCTCCGCCCGATATGAGAATGACTACTCGGGCAGGTTTCAACTCATGTTTTTCCATTGGCAATAACTCGTTATACTAAATTTAATACTTCGACTTGTTCTTCGTCTTGTACAGCATGAGCAATATGACCGAGGACAAAAGTACTTTCACCCATCTGTTCTAATAGTTGTATGGTTCGCTCGACATCTTCCTTGGCGACACATACCACCATGCCGACACCGCAGTTAAATGTGCGGATCATTTCTGTTGGGATAACGTTGCCTTGTTTTTGTAACCAGTTGAATATTTCAGGTTGTTGCCAGGCATTCCGGTCGATCACCGCTTTGGTTTCAGCGGGTAATACACGTGGAATATTTTCACTTAAGCCACCGCCTGTAATATGGGAAATCGCATGTACATCAACGGTTTTGAGCAACTCCAGAATGGACTTCACATAAATACGTGTGGGCTCCAGTAAGGTTTCCCCCAATGTCTTATTGCCAAAAGGTTCGTCGATATCTGCTTGGCTTCGCTCAAGAATTTTCCTTATCAAAGAATATCCATTGGAATGGGGGCCACTACTAGCAAGACCGATAATACTATCACCGACCTTGACTTTGCTGCCGTCTAAGATTTTGCTTTTTTCCACAATACCGACGCAAAAGCCTGCTAGGTCATAATCTTCTCCTTCGTACATCCCTGGCATTTCCGCTGTTTCGCCCCCTACCAGAGAACACCCTGAGAGTTCGCAGCCTTCGCCTATGCCTTCTACAACTTTAGAGGCGATATCCACCGATAATTTGCCCGTTGCGTAGTAATCGAGGAAAAACAAAGGCTCTGCTCCGCCGACAATAAGATCGTTAACACACATAGCCACCAGATCAATGCCTATAGTGTCATGCTTATTAGCATCCATTGCTAACTTCAGCTTTGTACCCACACCGTCAGTTCCAGAAACCAAAACAGGCTCTTGGTAACCTTTAGGGAGTTCAAATAATGCCCCGAAGCCACCAAGGCCTGCCAACACCTCTGGCCGCTTAGTGCGCAGTGCAACAGATTTTATGCGGTCGACCAAGGCATTGCCTGCATCAATGTCGACACCGGCATCTTTATAAGATAGGTGAGGTGTGTTTGAGCTATCGTGATTTGAATTTGACATGTTTATTTGTGGTCTATTGATTCAGTGGCGAGTAAACTCAGTGAGTTTCCCCGAGGCCGATAAATTTGCCGCGCATTCTACCAGTTTCGTAAAGCTTTGGTTAGCAGTAGAACACTTCAATGATCATCCCATGATGAATAAGTACTGGGTACTCGATAATCTAGGGATTAGTCAGCCTTTATGTCATGCTGAGCTTTTTTTGAACGCTTTAACTTAAGATTGCTGTATGTGAGATTTGGTTATCGCTGTTATCGTCAAAATCTTGAGTTACAATAACGCCTCTTGTATACATTCTATGCTCTAATAGCCAATGTATATGAAATACGACGTAAATTTAAGGTGATACGAATAGCATGCGTGTTGTAACTCAGCTGTTGTTGTTAATCTGTTTGGTGATGTCACTTTTTGTCAGAGCCTATGCTCAGACAAAAATGGACTATTTTAGCGCTAAAGTTCCAGTTAAGACTCAAACTGCTCAAGAAAGACGCAGTGCCGCTCGCAATGCTTTGTTACAAGTATTGCTAAGAATGTCTGGCTCCGAGCAGACGGTAGAAGATATACGCATACGCGAACAGGCGAGGAAAGCCTTGAGCTATGTTGAACAGTTCCAATATCAACCATTAAAAGACGAGTCTTTGCTAGAGCTTGGCTATCGCGAGCTGGTTTCACTAACATTCTCTGGTGAAGTTGTGAAGAAAATCCTCGCCGATGCTCAACAACCATTTTGGTCTGCTAGTCGTCCTTCCACTTTGGTATGGTTGGTAGAAGATAGTCCAGAATACGGTAAGCAGCTAATTAACCAACAAAGCGATGTTGAAATCTTGCAAGCGCTAGATAAAGCCGCCGAGCAGCGAGGCTTACCCCTTTCTTTTCCCTTATTAGATTTGGATGATCAGCTGGCTCTTTCAGCAGAGGATGTTTGGGATATTAACGAAGAAGCGATTAGAGAAGCCTCCAAACGTTACAGTGCGGATACTATTCTAGTGGGGCGTTATTCAAAAACTTCTCGCGGTCGAGTGCTCGCCAGTTGGCAATTCTTCCATGGGGATACGGCTCGCAGCTACGATAGTCGGGTGGCGCTCGATGAAAATGGCCACTTAGACCCAGTGATTGGTGTGGAAGCGCTTTATCCTTTGGCGGATTTTTTGGCCAAGCGTTATGCCAACCAACCTCAACTAGAAGCCGGTGGGCGCTTAGTTGTGCAAGTTTCAGACATTGATAACTTTGCACAGTACCGTCGCTCTTTATCTTATCTTGGCGGCTTGGCTGCAGTGTCTAAAGTGCAAATCGTTGCGGTAAGGCAAGATACCCTATTATTGTTTCTCGAATCTCAAGCGGGTGTTGAGCGTTTTGTGAGTATTCTTAATCTCGACAACAAACTGCGCATAAAGCCTGATAACAATGACTTGTTACCAGCTTGGCAACGAGCGCCGCAAGGAACATTGGAAAACCCCTTAAAGTTCAGCTGGTCCAGTTAAGCGGCTTGGCATATATCATGGTAGCTGAAGTATCCTTATCACCGTCACCGATGCAACTTAGTTTAGGGGTTTCACTGAGAGATGAAGCGACCTTCGCTAATTTTTACAGCGAGGATAACGGGCTCGCTTTAAGTGTTATGCGAGCTATCGCTAGCGGAGATGAGCGCAGTCATCACGTGATATGGGGGGCTTCAGGCTGCGGCCTAACCCATTTAATGCAAGCAGTATGTCTTCAAGCTCATGAAGTAGGGCGTTCGGTAAAGTATTTTCCAATGGCCGATATTGTCGATAAGACCGCAAAAGATATTTTGGCCGGGCTTGATACAACCGAGCTTATTTGTTTGGATAACATCGAAGTAATATCAGGTCAGCGTTCCTGGGAAGTTGAGATCTTTCATTTATTCAATCGACTGAGAGACGCCGGACACACTTTACTAATGGGTATGCATACTAGTCCTGCTGAACTAGGTATTGAATTACCGGATTTGAAGTCGCGGATACTGGGCTGTCCAATATATAGAATTGAGAGTCTCAATGATGAGCAAAAGCAGAAAGTGCTCATAATGCGAGCTGATGCCCGAGGCTTAAAAATGCCGATTGATGTGGCTAAATATATTCTTAATCATGCATCGCGAGATATGAATGATCTATTCAAACTGCTTAATCAATTAGATGATGCTTCCATGCAGCAGCAACGTAAGCTTACGATTCCCTTTGTTAAACAAGCTTTTGAAAATAATGGTACCTGTTAACATTAATGTAATTAGTGTTAACAGGTACTGATTGAGTCTAGGTTTACTTAGATTTGCCCAAAATAAAAAAGCCTCCACTAGAAATAGTGGAGGCTTTTTGTTTGGGTGGTGCTAGATTGCATTTAGGGAATCATGCAGGCCAAACATTCCGCATAAATACGCTGTAACGGCGATGCGTCGATAGGTAAAGCACTTTGTATTTTATCTAAAGGTAGGGTGTCCACCAGCTCTGATATATGCTCACCGACAATACCTTTGCGTACTGATTGCCCAAAGGTGTTAGCTTCTTCCATTACTGCGCGCAGAAACTCCTGAGAAGGCGATAAGGTACGTCTTATTACTTTCACATGGTAGTTCGAAAGCTGTTGTTTTTCTGCTACTGAAGCGACGAGATCATCTAGCGTGCCTAGTTGATCTACTAAACCAAATTCCAGTGCTTTTTGGCCTGTCCATACACGCCCTTGAGCAACTTTGTGAATGGCTTCCGGTGTTTGTTCTCTCGCCTCGGCCACAAGGTTAATAAATTGACGATAGACATTGTCGACTCCAGTCTGAAACACCTGTTTTGCTTCTGGAGACAATGGCCGGGATATCTGGTAAAGGTCTGATAGTGAAGTAGTGCCAAAGCCATCATTATGAATTCCCACACGCTTCATAGACTCAGATATATTGGGCAGTAGTCCCCACACACCAATCGATCCTGTGATAGTGCTTGGTAGGGCCCAAATTTCTTCAGCGGCAGTAGCCAGCCAATACCCGCCAGAAGCGGCTACCGAACTCATAGAAATATATATAGGCAGTCCTTGTTGCTTGGCATTAATTAGCTCATCGCGAATGACTTCTGATGCAAAGGCGCTGCCACCGCCACTGTCAACACGAATAATAAGAGCTTCTAAGGAATCGTCATTTTGTGCTTTGCGGATAAGCTTTGCTAAGCTGGCGCCGCCGATGCGACCTTCCGGTGCTTTACCATCTACAATGGTTCCGCTGGCCACAATAAGACCGATATTGTTGCTGTTATGAGGGAATGGGGACTTAACTTCTTGCAAATAACGCTTGTAAGTAATGGCTTTAAAAAAATCTGCGTCTTTTTCCTTGCCAAACCGTTCTATAAGTTTGTTGTTAAGGGACACGCGAGAAACAACGTCGTCAACAAATCCAGTCTTCTTTGCTAAGTTCGCAAAGCTGTCTTTATTATCGGCAAGGGTATCTTTAAGGTTATTAACAAATGTTTCGATAGTGCCGCTATCAAGCTGTCGATGGGCTTCCACTTTATCTGTATAACGTTGCCAAAGTTCGGTAATCCAGCCTGAATTGTGCTCTCGCGATGCTTCGGACATACTGTTCCGTACAAATGGCTCGGCGGCATCTTTGTAGTTGCCTACTTTAAATAAATGAAACTTAATTGAGAGTTTGTCTGCCGCTTCTTTAAAATACGAACCGTAGTAGCCAAATCCTGTAATAGTGATGTTGCCCATAGGATTGATGTAGATCTCATCGGCGTAACTGGCGAGAAAGTACTGTTGCTGAGAATAGCTATCGGCGTAAGCAATAACGGGTTTCTTACTTTCTTTAAACAGCTCAATTGCCTGTCCGATTTCTTCAAGCTTACTGAAATTACTTGCGTTCAAGCCATTCATGTTTAGAAGCAAGCCATTGATACGGTTATCTTTAGCGGCATGTTTAATGGCTGTTGTGACATCGCGAAGTAGAGTTTCGGTATCTTCCTTTTCTTCTTCGAATAGGTCGAATATGGTAGGCTCATAAGTGACTTGGTCAACGAGTTTGCCGGAAATACGCACCAATAAAGGGGCTTTATCTGGTAGTGGTTGCTTATCACTATTAGCCACCGATACTACGATAAACACAATCAATAAGATGAAAATCAGGTTTGCCAAGCCTGTGCGGACATGGGTAATAAATTTCCAAATTTTACCTAGGTACTTCAACATGTTTTTTATTAAACCTCGTAAACTGAGATGTAGTCCTTTAGATTACGCCGCACCCTTTTGCCAGCGTTGCAACCAACGGCTTGTCATCATGGATGAAACGAACAAGAATATAATGAGAATAAGAAAAATATAATCACTTGTCTGTCTAATGGAAGAGAAAACAAGCTGAACTGCGAAAATAAAATAGAATAACAGCAGAAAACATAGCCAGGAGTAGCTGCGATAAGCTTTTTGTAGCATGCCAGGTAGCAGAGCCAGCAGCGGTAATGTTTGAAAGACCATGATACCGATTTTAAAGCCGCTTTCCCGTGTAATATTCCAGTAGAGAATTAAGGCTACTAGTGCAGCAAAGAGCCCATAAGTGATATTCGCTGCATATTCCATCTTACGTTCTAATGGCGCTCGATTTGATGTTGTCGATGAGGTTTGCTGAGTCATTTAATCTGCTTTACATGTATTGGTGGATAGCTGTGTTGCCAAGGTCGCGATGCGACGCCCGAAACTCAGTGCTAACTGGTGTTCATCGTCACTTAGTTGCGTCGAATCCCCTTGCGCAAAATGACTCGCCCCATAAGGGGTGCCACCTGAAGTAGTTGTATGTAAGCTCTCCTGCGAATATGGAATGCCAGCGATAACCATACCATGGTGTAGTAGGGGAATCATCATAGACAAAAGGGTCGACTCCTGGCCACCGTGAATGGAGTTTGTCGAGGTAAAGACACCTGCGGGCTTACCGATTAAATCACCTGATAACCACTGACTAGCAGTATTATCGATAAAATACTTTAAAGGCGCGGCCATATTGCCAAAGCGTGTCGGACTGCCCAAGACTAACCCAGAGCATGTTTTTAAATCTTCTTCGCTACAGTAGATGTCACCACTTTCGGGAATATCCGGGGCTACTGCTTCTGTGGTTGTGCTGACGCTCGGCACGGTTCTTAGGCGTGATTCCACACCTTCTACCTGTTCAATACCGCGCGCTATGACTTGAGCTAAGTTACGTGTGGAGCCGTTGCGTGAATAATATAAAACTAAAATATTAACCGACATGTGGCTACCTTATTTTAAAAGTGCGAGCACATTTTCCGGAGGGCGGCCCACTATGGCTTGTTTTTCGTTGGTCACAATTGGACGCTCGATTAACTTGGGGTTAGCGACCATGGTTTCAATGAGCTGTTGTTCAGAAAGATTTTTATTCGCTAAGCCGAGACTTTTATACACATCCTCTTTCACCCGCACAATCTCATGTGCTGATTTACCCAATTGTTGCAGTAGCTCGCTTAATTCTTTCTCGGACGGAGGAGTCTCGAGATATAAAACAATCTCAGGACTGACGCCATGCTCCTCTATTAACGCTAAAGTCTGACGAGATTTTGAACAGCGGGGGTTGTGATATATACGCAAAGTGTCGCTCATACGGATGACGGCCTTAATGTGTGTCTTTGTAAAATTGGCTAATTGTACCGTCACCTGGGCTTGGGGAGAACCTCTAATAGCTAGTGAAACTATTAAGTGACAAATGAGTAGTTTTGTTATCTTCTAGACTTGCCCTTAGGTCGGAAAAGTTGATATGAGGAGTACTGTAACATCTTACTTAGGCGTAAAAAGTGTTACCCCTTATCACTTAAAGCATTGTTATATGCAACTTTTTTAACACTCCTTATTTCTCGTTGCACCCGAACCAAGGTCTATCTAGTTTTAGCCACAACTTTGTTAAAAATAGAGGGTGCAGTAATGAGAGTTAGGCGATTAGTGGCGTCTATTGGGGCGTCTTTCGACGAGTTTGTTACCAAGATGGAAAATCATGAAGCTTTAGCTACCAGTATGATTAATGATATGCATAAGCACGCGGCTCAAGCGCATACAGAAAAGCGGCGAGTAGAGCAGCGTTGTCAAAAGCTAGTTGATGAAAGAGACTCAATTGACCAGGAGATTGCCCGTTGGAGACTGCGAGCTAAGTCCTGTATGGAAACAAATGAATACAAGGCTTTGGAATGTTTAAAGCAGGCAAAGGTATATGAGAAACGCAGACAAAGTATTGAGCTTCAATATCAAAAAGCTGAGCAATTACGAGATAAACTGGTAGCTAATCTGCAAGAAATAGAAAGCAAAATGGAACACCTGGAAACACGGCGTGCAATGTTATCTTCGCGAGAGGCTAAAGCACATGCTGTTAATACGTTTAATACTGTTAGTGCTGTTGAAAGTGAGGAGATCTTCGATCGCTGGGAGCGAGAAATTATGAGTAGTGAATATAAACAACCTAATATTTACTCTCAAAACGATATGGACGGTTTAGATAAAGATCTTTCTAAAGAATTTCAAACCCAGGAGCAAGAGGAAGATCTCAAACGAGAACTTGCTCTACTTAAAGAAGAGCATAAAAACGATGGGGGTGAATGTCATGGCGATAAGTAATCATATTGGCTCGAAGTTAAACCTACATCAACTTGAAAATGATACCCAGCCGCAGGTGGAGGATATCGCCCCACAAACCCGTGTAGCGACTCTCTTTCGTCAAGTAGGCATTATTGCTGTTGTGCTTTCTGCTGTTATTTATATGTTGCAGGGCTTTGATAATGTCAGTTTAGACTTCCGCCAATGGACATGGCCTCTTTTGATGATTGTAATGGGTATTGGTGGTGTAGTATGTCGCAGTTTTTTCGACGATGTGAAAAGTGCACGGATATTTTTTATTTTATCTGCGGCCTTGGTCAGTGTGCAATTTTCCCAGTTGGGAGGGATGTTACATGAGATATTTCACAAGGATATTTTATTATTGTCTCAATCGTGGTTGTCCGCTTTATCTGGCAACATCATATTGATGACGAATATCGCTATAAGTTTTGCCTTGTCGATGTTCTTGGCCTATACCTGTTTTTCGATCTTAGTGCGTAAATCTTCGCTGGTGTTAACTAATGCTTTTATGCTGCTCAATATACTCATGCTGTTACCTATGAGAGCTTCCTTTGCCGCCATTGCTGTTGTGCTGGTAATGGTGCTAATAATGGCTTGGTTGCAGAGTAAAATTTTTAACAATAATTCCGCTTTTAAAACACGCGAAGGTATTATCTTACGACTATTAGTTTTACTTCCTTTAATTGTTTCTATGGCTCGTAACAGCTTTCATCTTGATTCAATTACGGGGGTAGGGGTTGCAGGTGTAGCCTTGTCATTTTTTATTATGTACTGTTTGCCTGCATGGTTCTCAGGCCCACTTTTTAAAGAAGTGTGTTTGCGTTTTAGTGCATTGTTAGCTGCATTGAGTTGGTTTTTTGTGGTAGTGAACATATCAAATTCAATAGCTTTAATGTACTTTCTTCCTTTAATAGGGCTGAGCTTTGAATTAAGTCGGCGCTCTACAAAAGATAAGCCGCGGTATCGTGCTATAGGTTCTATATTGTTTACTGGGCTGGCTATATTTACTTGTCTACCAGGTGAAGACCTTTTAGCTGTGACTATTATTTTGATGGCCTCACTTACTTTGCTTAGTGTGGGCGTTATGCTGAATTTTAGGGCGCCTATCTATGCTGGTGTTGTGTGCTCGGTGATAGCTCTTATTACGCTACTGACTTTGTCCCTATCGAGTGTCTCAATTAACATCTGGTTGGCCCTTGCTGTCGGGGGTGGCATATTGGTTTTACTCTCTTCCATTGTGGAAAAATATGGGCGTATAGGGTTTCAGTATTTTAAGCGTGTGAAAGGGTTTGAGTATTGAGTAATATAACCTGCTCATGAAGCCTCCTGTTTAGGCCGCCATAGAAGGTTTAGAGTCAACACAAGACATATGTTAAGGAACTTAGCTAGTGGACAATAACAATCAAGTACCTCATAAATTAATGGCGTTGATTGCCTTAGTGCAGGGGTTTTGCCTTCTGTATCTCCATCAGGCTATAGAACTCGATTTTTGGCCAAATAATAATCCCCAGTGGTTATTTGCTTTCTATAGTATCGCGTTAATTTGGCCGGTGATGTTATTGCTTAGCGTGAGGCCTGATAACATAGCGACGATTGTGAAATACTCGTTACCATTTGCTGTGTTAGCTGGCCTACTTGGCTACTACGTAGGTTCACAAGCTATACCTGTTGACTATATCCGCTATGATTCTCTGCTGTTTAGCTATGCTTTGACCATGGGGTTGGCGACGTTTAAAGCGCTCATGTACATACAGCAAATCGCTGCGGGAGAGCGTATCCATTATGCTGGTTTATTTCTATGGTCGTGGCGAAACTTTCTTACACTAGCGCTTTCGCTACTGTTTGCGGGATGCTTTTGGTTGATATTGCTACTTTGGGGGGCACTATTTAGTGCCATTAATATCGACTTTTTTACGGATTTATTTAGAGAACCTTGGTTCTATTATCCCGCCATTGCTTTGGCACATGGCTTTGGTGTCATTATCTTTCGCAGTCTAAGCCATATCATTGATACCATCACACGTCTGCAACAAGCCTTGATGAAATTTCTACTCATCTTGTTGGTGCTAGTTTCCATATTGTTTCTTTGCGCTTTGCCTTTTTCTGGGCTAGACCCCTTATGGAAAAGCGGTGGCAGTGGGCTGATACTGTGGATGCAGGCATTGATGCTGTTTTTCTTAAATGCTGTGTATCAGGATGATCCGGAACAACGCCCATATACACTTTGGCTACACCGATTTGTTTATCTTGGTGTCGCTCTGTTACCTATATACAGTGCCATAGCGTTTTATGGCTTGAGCTTGCGCGTTGAACAATACGGTTGGAGCCTTGATCGCTGTTACGCCTTTTTGATCTGGCTCTTATTGGCAATTTTCCCACTAGGATACTGGTGGGGGATAGCAAAAGAACGTGACAACTGGGTGCGACAGCTTAGCCGCGTCAATGTTGCTGTTGGGCTTATTGTGCTAGGCGCAATGATATTTATTAATTCCCCTCTGCTAGATTTTCGCAAAATTACGGTTAATGACCAACTCACACGGCTTGAGGATAATTTAATAAGTATCGATGATGTTGATATCCATTATTTTAGACGGCAGCTCGCTAGGCCCGGTTATGAGGCCATACAGGAAATAAAACAGCAATACGCTGCTACTCATCCGGCCCTGGTGTTGCGCATCGACAACATATATCGAGATCAAGATAGTGATCAGCCTGCTGTTAGCGAAGAAGAGTTTATTTCTGCGATAAACTTGCTGGTAGAACAGGCGCCACCTCAACTGTTAAGTAAAATTTATAAAGAAGAAACCCAACATCTGTGGCAGTTGCAACATACCAAAAAATATTATCTGCAGTCCCTCGACTTAGACCAAGACTCACAGCTCGATTATTTACTTGTGTCCGAAAGAGAATACAACTTTGATCTAAAGCTCTACTACATTGAACAACAAGAGTGGAAAAGTATTAATCTTAATTCGATGGGAGGAATTGATAAAGAACACCAATTAGCTTTTATCAACGCACTGAAAGCCGGTGAATTTAAAATCACTCGGCCTAAATGGAATCACCTTGAGATCGATGGTCGAGCGTTTCAGGTTCAGACAAGCCCATAAAGCGTAGCTATAGCTTTTGTTGTACTATTGTGACTAAGATCTGTTAACCCGCTAGGTTAGCAGTAAGCCTTCGACGCTGAGGAACACTTAGATGTGTTGGAGGAATGTTAAAGAGATGCGTTGACTAATAAAAGCTGTGGAACATTTATGAGCTTGCTCAAATCCCAATTACATCATCCATTCTTGTTATCTTTATGGCATTTTATACGTAATCTTGCGTCCGAATTTGCCGATAAAAAGTGTCAGCGTAGTGCTGCGGCTTTAACCTATATGACATTGTTTGCCCTGGTTCCTATGATGACAGTGACCTACTCAATGTTTTCTGTAATTCCCGCTTTTGATGGCGTAGCTGATAGTTTGCAAACCCTTATCTTTCAAAATTTCTTGCCAGAAACAGGCTCTGAAGTGCAAAAGTATCTTGCTGATTTTTCAGCACAGGCACGCAGTCTTACTTTGCCTGGTATTGGCATGTTGGTGGTGACCGCCTATCTGATGCTAACGAATATTGAAAAAACATTTAATACTATCTGGGGGGTTGAGGAAGCACGCAGAGGTCTTTCAAGTTTTTTGCTTTATTGGGCAGTATTAAGTATTGGGCCAATATTTTTGGGCGCGGGCCTGGTGATGAGTACATATCTGCTTTCTTTAAAGTTTGTGGTAGGTGATGTTGATTTGTTACTGGCGGTTGCGCCTATTTTTAGGGTCGTGCCTTTGTTTATGGCCAGTATCGCTTTCACGTTACTATTTGCTGCAGTGCCTAACTGTCGGGTACCTCTTAGATATGCTGTTATAGGTGGTATTGCAACTGCAATTTGTTTTGAACTGGCAAAATTTGGCTTTGCTACTTTTGTTGCCAACTCCACTTTTCAGCTAATTTATGGTGCTTTTGCAGTGGTGCCCTTATTTTTATTATGGATCAACTTTTTATGGATGATAATTTTGCTAGGTGCTGTATTTGTAAGAACCTTGGCCGAGAAAAAATATTATGTGGGAGGTTATCAACAAGCAGATATTGTTGCGGTACTGCTTTGTTTGGGAATATTCAAAGAAAAGGCAAAAACAGGTGACTCGGTTGATGATAAGGATTGTATTGCAGCAGGAATAGGCCTCGTACACTGGCAAAGTTTGCGGTCGTTAATGGTAAAAAATAAGTGGATTACAGTGACAGATACGGGGAGCTATGCCTTGGTAAGAGACCTGAGACAAATTACTGTATGGGATATTGCTAAGGTGACACAAACACCTTCTGGTCTCACTCTAAAGCAAGATGATCTGCAATATTCCTGGTTTAATAAGCTTTATAATGTCCAGCACAGCATTAATACTCATGCGCAAGAAGCCATGAATATTTCGGTCGATGACATACTTAAGTGAGCTAAGTGGTTAGATCAATTAGTAGTAAGAGTGCTTCTTCTTTGTTCTTAGTTCCCAGTTGCATGTAAAAACCTTATTAAGATAATAATCTTTTTATGGTCAAAACAGGCAGGTTCACCGAGTCTGGCTATAATCATAAAAGAAGATGACAAGAGCAACATTGAATTCATGGCCACACCACTACTGATTTGTGATGATTCCAATATGGCACGTAAACAAGTCGCACGTGCCTTACCTGATTCTTGGGATGTCGATATTACGTTCGCGACCAACGGTCTTGAAGGTATTGATGCCATCCGACAAGGGAAGGGTGAAATGGTATTCCTGGATCTAACCATGCCTGGAATGGATGGCTATGGCGTTCTTGAACACGTAAAGAGTGAAAACTTGAAATGCATCGTTATCGTCATCTCCGGTGATATACAGCCAGAAGCCCGCGATAGGGTTAAGTCCTTAGGTGCTTTAGATTTTATTAAGAAGCCCGTCAATAAAGAAAAACTGCAAGATGTTTTAGCAAGTTATGGCCTGTTATAAGTAAGAGACCGTAACACACAGCAAAATAGCCGATTTTATTAGGTCAATTTATATTTAATTAGCTCTATAGCCTGTATCATGCCTGCAGCATTGTTAATAGCGAGGTGAATACGGGTTATGAAGCTGTCTCAATTTGGTCAAAAACTCACAAGTCAATCGGGCATCGTTAGTTTGATGGAAGATCTTGGCCATGCTTTAAATGTGAATCCAGAACTGTTGTTTTTAGGTGGCGGTAATCCTGCCCGTATCCCTGAATTTGAGGCAGAAGTAGCAAAACACCTAGCGGGAATTATTGATAAGCCTGACGGTATTAATAAACTGGTAGGGGTTTATCAATCGCCTAAGGGATCAGAAGTTTTTATTGAAGCTTTAGTATCCTATATTCGCAAACAGCTAGGTTGGAATATTTCTGCGGCAAATGTTGCCACCACCAATGGTAGTCAATCGGCTTTTTTTATTTTGCTCAATATTCTCGCAGGTAGGCAAGAAGGCGATAGTGTTGCTAAAAAAATCGTCTTCCCGATGATGCCTGAATATTTAGGGTACTCGGATCAGACTAGTGAGCATGAGTTGTTTCGGAGTTTTCTCCCTCATATCGAACATATCGATGCGACTCGCTTTAAATATAAGGTGGATTTTAATGCGCTAGCCCTTAATGAACAGGATGCGGCTTTGTGTGTCTCGCGACCGACCAACCCTACGGGTAATGTTTTAACCAATGAGGAACTGCTACGCCTGAGTAGTATTGCAAAACAACAGGGCGTTCCTTTTATTATTGATTGTGCCTATGGCGACCCTTTTCCCGGTATGGTGTATAACCGTGAACATATTCATTTTGATTCAGATAATCTTTACGTGATTAGCTGCTCAAAACTCGGTATGCCGGGAGTGAGAGCTGGAATTATTATTGGCCCAGAACAGATTATTGAGAAAGTTGTCAATGTTAATACAGTCATGAGTTTGGCTAATGGTAATCTTGGTCCTTGCCTGATGACATCGCTTATTAATAATGGTGATCTTGTAGGGTTATGCCAAAACACTTTGCAGCCGTTTTATCGCTCTCGACGCGACTTTGCCGTTTCTTGTGTCGACAAGTACTTTGCCGGTTTGCCTTACTTATTGCACCAGCCGGAGGGCGCTTTTTTTCTTTGGCTATGGTTTCCTAAATTGTCTATATCATCTACTGAACTTTATGAGAGGATGAAGAAGAAGGGGGTGCTGATTATGGATGGTTCTCACTTTTTCTTTGGTATAGACGAGGGCTGGAATCATGCTCAGCAATGTATTCGGCTCACATATTGCCAAAGTGAACAAGTTATCGATGAAGGTATACGTTTAATTGCTGAGGAGTTAAAAAACCTTTAGGCCTTATTTAAAGTACTGAATGCATGACCTAGCGCCAGTATTTTTGCCAGGCCACTAGAACTTTTTCAGGATACCAGTACTTGCCATAGCTACCATTATAGCGGGCCAGAGCTTCTTTCCAGTCGCCTTTGGCTCGATCTAGATAGTGTTTAAGTATGGTACAGCCATATTTAAGATTAGTTTTTAGGTCCATTAAATTATCACTTTCTCGGCCTATCTCTTTCTTCCAAAAGGGCATGACTTGCATCATACCTTGCGCACCGACCGATGATACTGCGTAGCGATCGAAGCGGCTTTCTATTTGAATAACAGCCAAAATAAATTCCGGTGGTATATCTACCATTTTGGCTGCTCGATGTATTTCCTTGAGCATGTTCAGCCGCTCATCGTGATCTTTAACAAACCTTTGTAACACCTGAGATTTTTGCACTAGCCAAACTTCAGCATCAAAGCGATCTTCAAAACTATCTGCTTGAGCCACAATGGATTTAAGTTTTTTACGCAACTCATCATCTACATGTGGCTTAATGTTACGCGACGGCGTTTGTGCATAAACCTGAGCTGAGAAAAACACCCAGCTCAGCAGCAGTGCCATCGCGAGCTGACATGTCATCACAATCCGATAGGATGTCAAAATAATCATGACCTAGGTGTGTTGCTCACTGATAAAACTGACAATGTCTGCCACGGCTATATCTTGGCTATCTTTGTCTCTGCGGCCTTTATATTCTACTCTGTTATCTTTCAAGCCCCGGTCTCCTACGACTACGCGATGGGGAATTCCCATAAGTTCAACATCCGCTAGCATAGCACCTAGACGTGCTTTATGTTCATCCATCAATAAAACATCGAAGCCTTGTGCAGTAAGTTCTGAGTAAATTCGTTCACATTCATCTTTTACCGCATCAGACTTGTGTAAGTTGATGGGGACAATGGCGATATTAAATGGCGTAATACTATCGGGCCAGATAATACCGTTGTCATCACTGTTCTGTTCGATAGCAGAAGCGACAATGCGGGTAATACCAATACCGTAACAGCCCATTGTCATAATTCTTTCTTTGCCATTCTCATCCAGAATAGTGGCGTTCATTGCTTCTGAATACTTACTTCCCAACTGGAATATATGACCAACTTCTATACCTCGCTTTATTTCTAAAGTGCCCTTACCGCACGGGCTTGGGTCGCCAATTACGACGTTTCTAATATCCTCTACTCGAATACTATCGGAGTTCCAGTTGGCATTTATAAAGTGGAAGCCGGTTTTGTTAGCGCCACACGTAAAATTCACCAAGGCAGCAGCAGATCTGTCGACTATTGTGGTAATGTTTAAATCAATAGGCCCTAAAGATCCTACTTCTGCACCAAGTTCATTTTTAATACGCTCTTCATCAGCAAACACCATCGGCTCTGCAATGACATCCAATTTGCTAGCTTTGATATCATTGAGAGTGTGGTCACCACGCAATACTAAAGCCACCAAAGGTGGGGTTTCTCCCTCTTCAGCACAGCCCAAGACAATGAGTGTTTTGACACTTTGTTGTGCGGGAATATCAAGAAAATTACTGATATCTTCAATGGTTTTTTGATTAGGCGTTGCCACTTCTTCAAGGCACTTCTTCTCATCTGCCTGAGACTCTGGCGCAATAGCTTCAGCTAATTCAATATTTGCCGCATATTCACTTTCTGTACTAAAGGCGATGTCATCCTCTCCGCTTTCAGCCAGTACGTGAAATTCGTGTGACGCAGAACCGCCGATAGAACCTGTGTCTGCTAATACCGGCCGAAAATCTAATCCGATACGTTTAAAGATATTGCAGTAAGTTTGATGCATGACATCGTAGGTTTCCTGCAAAGACTCTTGGCTGGCGTGAAAGGAATAGGCATCTTTCATAATGAATTCACGCGAGCGCATTACGCCAAAACGAGGTCTTACCTCATCGCGAAACTTAGTCTGTATTTGGTAAAAATTTACGGGTAATTGCTTATAGCTGCTAATTTCATTTCTTATTAAGTCGGTAATCACTTCTTCATGTGTTGGGCCAAGACAAAAATCTCGTTGATGCCTATCGGCTATACGCAATAATTCGGGCCCATATTGCGCCCAACGACCAGATTCTTGCCAAAGCTCAGCCGGCTGCACCACTGGCATCAGTAGCTCCATAGCGCCGGACTTATTCATCTCTTCTCGTACAATATTTTCTACTTTGCGCAGTATTCTCAAGCCCAGTGGCAGCCAGTTATAGAGGCCTGAAGCCATCTTCCTTATTAATCCTGCTCGCAGCATTAGTTGATGGCTGATCACCTCAGCGTCTGAAGGTGTTTCTTTTTGTGTGGCAATGAGAAATTGACTTGCGCGCATGGGAACCCTTTGAGTATGCAGAAATCTATTAATATATTAAAAAACTTATAATATTGACCAGCTTGCTTGTAGTTTCTCAGTGGCCCCAATATATTGTATGAGGCCAGCTTGATAATATACGTCTAACTGGTAACCCGAAAGCAACGCTGAGCATTGTCTCGGTAAAGCGCCTATTCTACGGGTGAAGAATCAATTGAGGAATACTTATGTTCGAACTTCATGAACAACTGAAAAAAGAGACCGTCGTAGTTGGTCAATTTAGGTTAAGTCTTGTGCTCCTCCATAAAGATGCGAATTATCCCTGGCTCATATTGGTGCCAAAAAGACCCAATATCCGAGAGATTCACCATCTTGCGCAACAAGATCAAGCTCAATTAATTCGCGAATCCTCCCATTTATCTGAAGTTATGACGTCTATATTTGCGCCAACAACGATGAACATTGCAGCACTGGGTAATCTTGTACCACAACTACATGTGCATCACGTTGCTCGTTTTGAAGATGATGTAGCATGGCCAAAAGCTATTTGGGGTTATTCTGGCGAATCAAAATCTTATAGCGATGAGTTGCTTAGCGAACGCTTGAATCGATTGCATTCTTCCCTTGTTGGGGAAGATTTCCAAGCAGATTGTCAGCTAGATAAAAATGACTCGTCGGCGGCGAGTTTTTCACCTTAAGGTTTATCATTTTAGGCAAAAAGCCTTTGCCACGAGCGTATGATATTAATATTGCCACACCGAATTAGTTTTAAACGATAACCTTACTAACCCGGCATTTCATTAAGCCGGGTTAACAACACGACTTACTTATTTTTAAACCAATTACTTAATCCTTTAAATTGGTTAACAATAGTCTCTGCTGTTTCTTTGGCGAGATCTTGATATTCCTGAAGGGGATCGGCATTATCATTTACTGAATTAAAGTTTTCAGGCACGAATGCGAAAAAGTGTCCTGAAGAACTTTCTACCCCGTTGGAGATAATAATAGCTTTTCGCTCCGGGTTATTTACTGAGAATTTAGCTACGACATTAATATCAATGGGAGTTTCTCGATTTTCATCGGGAATCATTTGTGCACCAGCGTTGAGTGAGCCAACTATAATATCCATATTTAAGTGTTTGGAGATAACTTCACATATCTTAGATACGGGAATATGAGTACCGTTTTTAGCTAACTGATTAAAGTAATCCTGTAAGGTGAACGAGCTGTCATTTTGTTTGTTAAAATACCTTGTTCGTTGGTCCGGGATATCGACATTTTCTATCCAGTCCTTTTGATCCATTGTTAAATTATCTCTTGCATACTCCCAGTCGATAGCTTGGCGCTTGATTGGCGCTTTATCGATGGTATTGTCCTCGCTAGAGCATGCTTCCCAGCTATTAGCTTTCCATGTGAGAGCGCTTTGCTGCAGCGCATTGAAGAAACAATTCCCGTCTAGTCTAACATTGGCCAACTTTCCGACTAAAAATATAGGGTTGTCGACCGTCCCGATATTGATTCTGACTTTTGCAGACAGAGGTTTATCTAATTGGGGCCGCTGGACTAGGCTGCTGCTGGCTGAGGGGAAAGCCGGTGTGCGGGTTGTGGTTGATCTCTGCCAATTTGTTGCCGCTACAGGCGTGTAGGCAATATTATTTGTTCTAGCCGATTCTTGTCTGGCTTTCCAGGCCGCAAGCCTACCTGCACCCATATGACATACCTATTTAACATAATTTTTAAAGTGTATTTTTTAGTGAGTATGTATCGAATAGGTAGAGGTTCGTTTTTTTACACCAGTAGTGAATTAGATTATTCGAACATTAGAAAAGAGTGTGATCGTTTGCTTTTTGGTTACTGACAAAACTACTTTATTATTGAAGCTTCGACACTGGTTTGTGTCAAGGAGAGTGAGGTTAGGATAAAAACGGCCCGAACAGGCCGTTTTGGACAGACTTTTAGGAGATTACTCAGCCATTTCTTTGAGCTTTTTCAATGGACGAATTTTAACAGCAATGCTAGCTGGTTTGGCAGCAAATGTTGTTTCTTCACCAGTGAATGGGTTGATACCTTTACGTGCTTTACGCGCTGGTTTTTTCACAGTAACAATCTTAAATAGACCTGGCATTACGAATTCGCCACAACCTCTTTTCATAACGTGGGCTTCGATAATGTCAGTTAGCTCGTCTAAAACCGACGATACTTGCTTACGCGACAACTCGGTAGATTCGGAAATCTGGTTTAACATCTGAGTCTTAGAAAAACGTTCTTTTACTGCCTTAACCTTTTTAGCTGGAGCCGCTTTAGCAGCAGCCTTTGCAGCAGTTTTTCGAACAGGAGCTTTTTTTGCTACTTTTTTTGCAGCAGCTTTCTTTGCAGTTGTTTTACGTGCAGCCATGTATATGCCTCTATTACCTTATTTTACTTTGTTTTTTAACTTGTTTTAATCCGTGTCAACAAGTAATACTGTAGAAGTGACGGCGGTTAATTGTGTGACTCTCGTGGTTACTTTCACGGGTGACCATGAGTGACTTTCGGTTTTTTACTTCAGTCGAGCGTATATATAGTGTATTCCGGGTTTATAGGCAACTAAAAAACACTATAAATACAGAGTTTTTTGTTTATTTGATTAAAAATAGCGCATAAACTTCGAGAATTGTGAATAAATTACCGTTGAGAGTCATAAATATCCCTTAAATATAGTGTATTTGATTCCCCGATATTTTCCCATTTTCGGACAAAAAAAAATGCCAACAGTGAAGTTTTTGTAAGGGGATTTTGTCACATATACGAAAATAAGGATGAATAATTCATGCATATCGATTAAAGATTGTTGCTTGAGCTTGCCCACACTTAATTTACCTCTTTATAGATACCATCATTGGAATAAGAGGGGAGCGGAAAATGATGAAAGTGGAACAAGCTTTGAACATGAGGATATGTTAGTTGGGACTTTGTGAGGTTCTTTGACTAGAAGCAACTAACTAGGAATTGTCTTAATTGAAAAAGTGCATGAAAGACGATGTGGAGCAGTTGGACTGGACGTAAGCTAGTAAGTCATGCATGAATTCTATCGAATATTGGACTTTGAGAGGGTTAACGCATATTAATCGGGATTTGTTTTGGTTCAGTGCCTTCATGATCGCATATTGCTAGGGTATAATGCCGCGCTTTTTTCAATCAGGAGTTTGACAGCCTGGCTTTTTGATTGAGCTAAAGGCTCTTTTTTATTGGGCTAAAGGCTCTTTGACCAGGCTAAGTAGTTGTTTTTGAGGTGTGCTATGCCAATTTACGAGTATAAATGTGAACATTGTGGGCACGAGTTTGAAGCTCTCCAAAAGATGAGCGATGAACCGCTACTGCAATGCCCAAAGTGCAAAAATGAGGCATTGAAAAAGAAAGTATCTGCGGCAGCCTTTCGCCTTAAAGGTGGCGGTTGGTATGAGACTGATTTTAAGTCAGGTAATAAGAAAAACTTAGTGTCTGGTGATAAACCCGCAGAGACAAGTGCAAAAAAAGAAGGCACATCAAGTACTGATAGTAATGCTACAAAAGCAACCAGTGCAGGTGCAACAAGTAAAAAAACTGAATCATCCTAATTAATATACCGAAGGAATTTTGATATGCGCAGCGTCTATTGTGGTGCTTTAAACGCTTCCAACATCGATCAAGAAGTCAGTTTATGCGGTTGGGTAGATCGCCGTCGTGACCATGGTGGCGTAATTTTTATCGATCTGCGCGATCGCGACGGGATAGTGCAGGTCGTATTTGATCCTGATGGGGAAGAAAACTTTGCTCTAGCAGACAAGGTTCGTACAGAATATGTGTTGTCGGTTAAAGGGCGAGTGCGTGCTAGATCAGAAGCCACCGTTAATCCTAATATGGCTACCGGTGAAGTAGAGGTTTATGGTACTGAACTGGAAATTCTAAATGTTTCTGAGACCCCCCCGTTTCAGCTGGACTCTCACACTAACGTAGGCGAAGACGTCCGCTTAACATATCGATATCTCGATTTAAGAAGAGAAAAAATGCAAGAAAACTTGCGTTTTCGCTCAAAAGTTACCTCTGCCGTAAGAAATTTTCTCGATGACAATGATTTTCTTGATATCGAGACGCCAATCCTCACCCGAGCCACACCAGAAGGAGCGCGTGATTATTTAGTGCCTTCACGCACACATGAAAATTGTTTTTTTGCGCTTCCTCAATCGCCGCAATTGTTTAAACAACTATTAATGGTTTCGGGTTTTGACCGTTATTACCAAATTGCCAAATGTTTTCGCGACGAAGATTTGCGAGCCGATCGTCAGCCTGAATTTACTCAAATAGATATCGAGACATCTTTTCTTAACGAAGATGAGATTATGTCTATCACTGAGGGGATGGTGCGTAAAATCTTCCTGGATTTAAAAGGCGTGGATTTAGGCGATTTTCCTCGTATGCCATACTCTGAGGCTATGGAGAAATATGGATCTGATAAACCGGATCTAAGAATTCCTTTGCAACTGACTGAAATTAAAGATTTGATGCAAGATGTGGAATTCAAAGTATTTGCAGGTCCCGCAAAAGATCCGAAAGGGCGTGTAACAGCTTTGCGAGTACCTAAAGGGGCAGAAATTCCTCGTAAAAAAGTGGATGCCTATGGCAAGTTTGTCAGTATTTATGGTGCTAGAGGCTTGGCCTATATTAAGGTCAATGATAAATCGGATATAGAGAATGGCTTGCAGTCCCCCATTATTAAGCATTTGCCAGCAGAAGTCGTTCAAGCAGTGTTAGATCGGGTCGAAGCAGAGAATGGAGATTTAATTTTCTTTGGTGCCGATAGTGCCAAAGTGGTTTCTGAGGCACTCGGTGCTTTGCGTTGTAAATTAGGAGAAGATCTTAATTTGTATACCTGTGAGTGGGCACCACTTTGGGTAGTTGATTTTCCAATGTTTGAAGAAGCAGGCTCTGGTTTGACAGCTTTGCATCACCCTTTTACTGCGCCTTCTTGTAGTGCTCAAGAACTCAAAGATAATCCTGAGACTGCGTTATCTCGCGCGTATGATATGGTGCTTAACGGTACTGAACTTGGCGGAGGTTCAATTCGTATTCATCGCCAGGAAATGCAGCAAACTGTGTTCGATGTTTTGGGAATTGGCGAACAAGAACAGCGTGAGAAATTTGGTTTCTTGCTCGATGCTTTAAAATACGGTGCCCCTCCACATGGTGGGCTTGCTTTCGGTCTGGATCGTCTTATTATGTTGATGACCGACTCAGAGTCGATTCGTGATGTTATTGCATTCCCGAAAACGCAAACGGCGGCATGTGTTATGACCGATGCCCCAGGAGCTGTTGATAAGCAGCAGCTTGACGAGCTGCACATCCGTTTAAAGTCCAAAGTATCCGAAGTAAAGCCATCTGCTGATTCTGAGTAATAGTAGGCTTAATTTAATATACATTTTGACGATCTTTGGGAAAGGCCGGAAGCCTTTTCCAAACAAGACATAACTCAATAATACGACAAGGTGGTGAATGATGGCTGGCCATAGTAAATGGGCAAACACCAAGCATCGTAAAGCCGCGCAGGACTCAAAGCGCGCTAAAATTTTTACTAAGATTATTCGTGAGCTTACTGTGGCTGCAAAAGCTGGTGGTAATCCTGATGATAATCCTAAATTGCGTGCAGTGATTGATAAGGCCCTGGGCGCAAATATGAAACGCGACACCATTGATAAAGCCATAGCTCGCGGTGCTGGCGATACCGATGGCGATAACTACGATGAGATCGTGTATGAAGGTTACGGTGTAGGTGGTGTTGCTATATTGGTTGAATGTTTAACTGATAATCGTAATCGTACGGTTTCTGAGGTGCGACATGCTTTTAGTAAGCGCGGTGGTAATTTAGGAACGGATGGTTCTGTTGCGTATTTATTTGAGAAAAAAGGACAAATATTTTTTGCTCCTGGCGCAGATGAAGAGCAAATAATGGAAGCTGCTTTAGAGTGCGGTGCTGAGGATGTGGAAGGTAAGGAAGACGGATCAGTGGAAGTTATCACCGCGTTTGAAGACTATCTAAATGTAAAAGATGCTCTGATAACAAGTGGCTTGGAACCTTCGAACTCGGAAATAAGTATGATTGCATCAACAATGATACCTATTACCACAGTAAGTGATGCAGAAAAAACGATTGCTTTAGTGGATATGCTTGAAGATTTAGATGATGTACAAGCTGTACATACTAATGCAGATATTTCTGAAGATATTTTGTCGCAGCTTAGCTAGAACGATCTTTTAGCACGAGTTGCTTCTGTGTTAGCCCATCTCATTCGATTTGTGTAGACAAGTTTTGTAATAATAAAAAGGCGCCCCAAAAGGGGCGTTTTTTTATGATCTGAATATGAGTCTTATCTATATTTATTACGAACGACAAGACGATGTTAACGAAGTTTAGAGTTAACAGCTTCGCTTATTGTGTTTAAACTTATGGAAAATTAAGCGACAGGTAGCCTAGTTGTCTTAAAATGTACTATAGCAATCGAAATATTCTCGGTAACAATTTATGGCTTATCCAACAGGTGAACTGTCTGTAGACCTAAGAGCTATTGCAGACAATTGGCGTTATATTGCCGGCAAACTCCATACAGATACTCATTGCGGTGCAGTAGTAAAAGCGAATGCCTATGGTCTTGGTGTCGACCGTATTGCTCCTAAAATATATGAAGCAGGCTGCCGCAATTTTTTTGTCGCTAATTTGAAAGAGGCAATACAACTACAATCCTTGTTGGGGCCAGATGCGCTTATATTTGTGCTTTCAGGATGCATTGCCGGTGCTGAAGAAACGTTTGTCGAACGTAATATCATTCCTGTTATTGTTTCCTACAGCATGTTAACGCGCTGGGTTACTGCCCTTAGAAAACTCGGTGACAATAGCGCCAATGCTCAGGCAGTACTCAAGGTGGATACAGGTATGGGACGCCTGGGCTTGGAAGCAACAGATTTTAATCGTTTACTAGAAGATGACGTTTTATTTCGCGAGGCAAAAATTACCTACTTGATGAGTCATCTCGCTTGCGCTGACGATACTGATCACAATCTGAATGCTCTGCAAATTGCTCGTTTCAATGATATGTACACCGCATTAAAAGCTAAGGGTTTTGATGTCAAAACTAGCTTAGCAAACTCTGCTGGTATATTTTTAGGTGAACATACCCACGGAGATATTGTAAGGCCCGGCATAGCTTTATACGGTGGTAATCCCGGGCTTAAAATTAATCCCATGCAGCCTGTGGTTGGATTGAGCTTGCCCATTCTTCAAATTCGTCACCTCGTCGCAGGTGAAGCTATTGGCTACGGGGCGACAAGAAGGTTTGATGAGAATCGTGTGATTGCCATCGCAAGTGGTGGCTATGCTGATGGTATTATGCGTAGTTTAGGAAATAAGGGCTGGGGATTTTTAGCTGGCCACAAAGTACCCATTGTTGGCAGAATTTCTATGGACTCAACAATGTTTGATATTACCGATGTGCCAAGTGCTAGTGATATACATGAAGGAGCAGCAATAGAAATTCTTGGTGAAAACGTATCGATTGACGATCTTGCTAGAGCAGCGGGTACTATTAGCTACGAGATTTTGACTTCCTTTGGCGCACGATATCAACGCTGTTATCTTGATTGAGAGTATCATGATTAATGAATCGACCTTATCTTTGTTAAGGCTTATGTCTGATGGTAGTTTCCATTCTGGGGAGAGCCTAGGGGCATTATTGGGGATCAGTAGGGCAGCAGTTTGGAAAAATCTTCAGCAGCTTGCCGATATAGGTATTCAAGTTGAGAGTTCGCGAGGACTTGGATATTGTATTGCCGGTGGTCTTAGCCTTATCGATAAAAAAACATTGGCAAATTGTTTGCCGGATAATTTATTGCAACAACTGGATATGATTTCGGTATTGCCTGTGATCGACTCTACCAATAAATATCTTTTTGACCAGGTGAATGCAGATCAGAATACGGCGATTAAAAGTATTTGCTTAGCCGAAATGCAAACGGGTGGGCGCGGTCGGCGAGGGCGGGTATGGCAAAGCCCCTTTGCACGCAATCTATATCTGTCTATCGCGTGGCCGTTTGATAATGGTATCGCCGTTATGGAAGGCTTAAGTCTTGCTGTAGGGGTGGCTATCGCAGAAGCTTTAGAAGAACTAGGCTTGCCTGATACTTCCCTTAAATGGCCAAATGATATTCTATACAGTGGGGCCAAGCTTGGAGGAGTGCTCATAGAAATCGTCGGTGATATGAGTGGTCAGTGTCACGTGGTTGTCGGTGTTGGACTCAACGTTGCGATGCCAGAGCAGTTTATGTTGGACGTTGATCAAGCATGGACTGATATTAAGTCCTTACTGCCAGAAAACAATGAATTGCCTTCGCGCAGTGAAATTGCCGGGATAGTCTTAAAACACTTGTTAACTCTGTTGAGCGATTATCAAGACAAAGGTTTTGCGTTTTACCGCCAGCGCTGGCAGCGCAAAGGGGCATATTGTAACCAAGAAGTCTCTTTGGTAACGCCGTCAAAAGTTGTGACAGGAAAAATGCTAGGTGTATCTGAAACTGGGGCTGTTATATTGATGGTTGATAACACAGAAATGCATTTTGTCGGTGGTGAAATTAGTTTACGGGTAAACCAATGAGACTCTTATTAGATGCCGGTAACACACGTTGGAAATGGGCTATAGAAGAAAACTCCTCTCTTATTGATTGCGGTGTAATCAATTCTGCCAATATGCTCTCCCTCGAGCAAAAAATTGAAAATCTACCAACCAAAACCATTACATCGTTTGCCGTCTCTTCAGTTGTTGCAGAAAAAAATATAAGCATATCCCGATGGGGAGAAACGTATTTAGGTTTATCGCCATCCTTCGCTAAAGTGAAAAAGCATTACGGCGGTGTTACCGCTTCTTACGCGAATATCGATAACCTGGGTGTGGATCGATGGTTAGCAATGCTAGCTGCTTGGCAAAAGGTGCAAAGCGCCTGCCTTGTAGTGGATGCAGGTAGTGCTCTGACCGTGGATTGTATTGATCATTCTGGGCTGCATCAGGGAGGACTTATTGTGCCTGGTATAGCTATGATGAGACGAGCACTGTTCGAGAAAACCTCAGCTGTTAAGGTGGATGCTATTAATATTCACCATGACTGGAAATTGGGCTGCGATACCATTCCTTGCGTGGCTAACGGCTTGAGTGCGATGATAAAAGGGTTTATGGCAGAGCTGACGGCCAAAATGGAACCCGATACAAAAATCTTTGTGACCGGCGGTGACGCCTTTTCGGTCAAATCATTTTTGCCAGAGCACGCACAAATAAGTGAATATTTGGTTTTGGAGGGTTTAATGCAGACGGAATCTTAACTGGAATTGTAACCAGTTCTCATGTATTTCAGTTATTATTAACTACATCGTATTGATGTTTTGAGCTTAACTCTATGCGCTGGATATTTTTCTCTCTTAGTTTTCTTAATCTTCTAGCTTTTGCTTGGGGAATGCTTGTTACTCCTTCATCGTCTCGTCAACCTGCTACCAGTAGTAGCACTCCCAACCCCTACGCTAGTTTTCCTGAGCTTATTCTTTTGTCTGAGCTTAATAGTGACTCAAAAGGTGCTTCTTCGAGACTACCTAAAGCTTCTAGCTTGTCCGTACTTAGCAATAAAGCCCGTCGGGCAGAACAAAATAGTGGTAAGCCTTTTTGTGAGCTTGTCGGACCATTTAAATCCACTGAGGAAGCCAATAATTTTGTTGAACGTTTAAATGCGATCGAAATATCTAGTTCGGTAAGAGATATTGAGTTGCCTGCTGGGCCAGGTTATTGGGTATATCTTGAGCCACAATCAAGTCGACAGGAAGCACTCCGGTTACTCGGTGAGCTGCAGGCGAAGAGAATTGATAGTTATGTCATCCCTAAAGGAGAATTAGCCAATGGTATTTCTTTAGGCATGTTTAGCAAAAAATCATCATCTGACGTTCGAATAAAGCAAATTAGAGCACTCGGACTTGAACCAAAAATTGATGAGATCGAAAGGTCTTATCACGAGACCTGGGTCATGCTTGCACCCGGTGAAGGCGCAAAAATGAGCAGTTTGAGCTGGGAGCGAGCTATGGAAGGAATAAATATGCTCGAAAGAAGACAAAATTATTGTTTAGATGTTGCTTCCCAGTAAAACTTTCACTAGAATCCCGCCTCCACTTTGAGAGACACAACTAAAAAGTGGTTTGTAGAGCTGGTGTAGCTCAGTTGGTAGAGCAGCTGACTTGTAATCAGCCGGTCGGGGGTTCGACTCCTCTCACCAGCTCCATTTTTCTGCCGGGTCGCCAAAAGGCGACTTGTTCAGAAACTTACTCAGAAGGCCGATTGTTCTGAGTGGCTCGCAAAATTATGTGAGCATATGCAAGCAAGAGTTATTTAGTAAGTTAAAGTGCATGCAGGGGTTCCCGAGTGGCCAAAGGGATCAGACTGTAAATCTGACGCGCAAGCTTCGGTGGTTCGAATCCACCCCCCTGCACCATTAACTTTCAAGAATTGTTTTGTTAGCGCTTTAAGGCGCTAACCTAGAGTAGATCAAGTGTAAGTTCATAATACTGCATTATTTACTGTATCAGTAGCTAGTTGAATTAGTTGTCTACTTAGAAAATCTTTTATCAAGTGTGAAAGGCCTGTTAACTCTTATATGCTAGCAAGGCTTTTAGCGCTGGACTGAGCAATTGATCGTTGGTGTCTTGCTAGGCGTCTCGCGGGCATAGTTTAATGGTAGAACCTCAGCCTTCCAAGCTGATGATGCGGGTTCGATTCCCGCTGCCCGCTCCAATTGAAGATTTTTGCTCATATAGCTCAGTCGGTAGAGCACTTCCTTGGTAAGGAAGAGGTCACCGGTTCAAGTCCGGTTATGAGCTCCATTTTTAATGATCTTTTTTAGAATGTGAATAGTCCCAGTTGAGGAAACCATCGCAATGGCAAAGGAAAAATTTGAAAGAAACAAACCGCATGTAAACGTAGGCACGATAGGTCACGTTGACCACGGTAAAACAACATTAACAGCAGCCTTAACGCGCGTGTGTGCGGAAGTATGGGGCGGTGACGCCGTTGCCTTTGATGGTATCGATAATGCACCGGAAGAGCGTGAGCGCGGTATCACCATCGCGACGTCTCACGTTGAGTATGACTCGCCTACGCGTCACTACGCCCACGTTGACTGTCCAGGACACGCGGACTACGTGAAAAACATGATCACTGGTGCTGCTCAAATGGACGGTGCGATCTTAGTGTGTGGTTCTACGGATGGCCCTATGCCACAAACACGTGAGCACATCTTGTTGTCTCGTCAGGTAGGTGTACCTTACATTGTGGTGTTCTTGAACAAAGCAGACCTTCTAGCAGAAGACTGTGGCGGTGTAGACTCAGAAGAATACGCAGAGATGTTGGAATTGGTTGAAATGGAATTACGTGATCTTCTTTCTGAGTATGAATTCCCAGGAGACGACACGCCCATTATTGCGGGTTCTGCTTTGATGGCGTTGAACGGTCAAGACGACAACGAATTGGGTACATCAGCGGTTAAGAAGTTGGTTGAGACGTTGGATGAATACATTCCTGAGCCAGAGCGTGCGATCGACGGTGCTTTCATTATGCCTATCGAAGACGTGTTCTCGATCCAAGGTCGTGGAACGGTTGTGACAGGTCGTGTTGAGCGCGGTATTGTTAAAGTAGGTGAAGAAGTTGAAATTGTCGGTGTTAAAGAGACGACAAAGACGACTGTCACCGGTGTTGAAATGTTCCGTAAGTTACTTGACGAAGGCCGTGCAGGTGAGAACGTGGGTGTTCTGTTGCGTGGTACTAAGCGTGAAGAAGTAGAGCGTGGTCAAGTATTGGCGCATGTAGGTTCTATTACGCCTCACACGACTTTCGAAGGTGAAGTATACGTCTTGTCCAAAGATGAAGGTGGTCGTCATACGCCTTTCTTTAAAGGCTACCGTCCCCAGTTTTACTTCCGTACCACGGACGTAACCGGTGCTTGTGAATTACCAGAAGGCGTTGAGATGGTGATGCCAGGTGATAACATTCAAATGACAGTGACGTTGATCTGCCCAATTGCGATGGACGAAGGTTTGCGTTTTGCGATTCGTGAAGGTGGTCGTACTGTAGGTGCAGGTGTTGTAGCAAAAATTATTGCATAATAATTAGGTTTACTTCTACAAAGGTTGGCTGTATCCTCCGCCAACCTTTTTGTTTATTTAGAAGTTTGTTATAGGCCAGTAGTTCAATTGGTAGAGCGTCGGTCTCCAAAACCGAAAGTTGGGGGTTCGAGTCCCTCCTGGCCTGCCATATTTATAGATGTAAGTGTTAATACCTAGAGATTGCACATGAATGCAAAAACAGAAGCAGTAGAATTTCGTTTAGACGGGCTTAAATGGCTTGTCATTATTGCGCTTATAATAGGCGGTGCGGTAGCGAATTCTTATTATTCAGCAGAGTTTCCGGTATTATACCGTGTTTTAGCTCTGGTGGCTGTTGGTGGCGTTGCTTGTTTTATTGCGATCAATACAGCTAAAGGCTACTCATTTTGGGAGTTGCTCAAAGCTGCTCAAATAGAAATTCGCAAAGTTGTTTGGCCAACACGTCAAGAAACTATCCAGACTACATTAATAGTTGTTGCCGTTGTTTTTGTTGCAGCCCTTATATTATGGGGACTGGATGCATTCTTTGGCTATCTCGCATCTATGATAATCGGTTAACTGTAATAAATTGGTTAACTGGGATAATTGGCTAAACAAGATAATTGGTTAAGCGATTTTAAGGAGGCGTAATCGATGGCAAAACGTTGGTATGTGGTTCACGCCTATTCTGGCTACGAAAAAAAAGTTGCCTCAGCGCTTAAAGAGCGTATAGAACTTCATGGAATGCAAGATAGTTTTGGCGAAGTCTTGGTTCCCACAGAAGAAGTTGTAGAGATAAAAGGCGGCCAAAAGCGTAAGTCTGAAAGAAAGTTCTTTCCCGGCTATGTTCTTGTAGAAATGGACTTAACCGACGATAGCTGGCATTTAGTAAAAGAAACTCCGCGAGTGATGGGTTTTATAGGTGGTAAAGCAGATAAACCTGCACCTATTACTAAGAAAGAAGCCGATTTAATTTTACAAAGAGTCGATGATTCGGCTGAGAAGCCCACGCCTAAAACCTTGTTTGAACCTGGTGAGATGGTGCGAGTTACCGATGGGCCATTTAACGACTTCAACGGTGTTGTTGAAGAAGTAAATTATGAAAAGAGCCGCCTACAAGTTGCAGTTCTTATTTTTGGGCGTTCAACGCCTGTTGAGCTAGAATTTAGTCAGGTAGAGAAGACTTAAGAAATTTTCAGCTAAAATAAATTTTACCTTCTTCTGATTTTCGGAAGAGGGTTTTTCGCGTCTTATCAAAAGCCTGTCGCTTTTATAAGACATTAAGGGGAGCCTAAGACAAGCAACTGCCATTGCTTAGAGGCGCTAATTACCCATTATATAGAGGAAACAAAATGGCTAAAAAGATAGAAGCTTATATCAAGCTGCAAGTTGCAGCTGGTCAAGCAAACCCAAGCCCACCTGTTGGTCCAGCACTTGGTCAACATGGTGTTAACATCATGGAATTCTGTAAAGCGTTTAACGCTCAGACTCAAAGCCTTGAGCCTGGCGCACCCGTACCAGTTGTTATATCAGTTTATAGTGACAGAAGCTTTACATTTGAGACAAAAACTCCACCTGCTGCATTTTTATTGCGCAAGGCAGCAAAAATTAAGAGTGGTAGCGGTCGTCCTAATACTGAAAAAGTTGGCAAAGTTACTCGTGAGCAATTAGAAGAAATTGCACAGGTGAAAATGCCTGATTTAACTGCTTCCGATATGGATGCAGCGGTTCGTACTATTGCTGGATCTGCTCGCAGTGCCGGTATCGAAGTGGAGGGCGTGTAAATGGCTAAGTTAAGCAAACGCCAGAAGGCGATCCGTGAAAAAGTTGACGCAACTAAGCAATATGCCATTAGTGATGCTGTCGCTTTATTGAAAGAACTGTCAAAAGTTAAGTTTTCCGAAACTGTTGATGCCGCTATTAACTTAGGTATCGACCCTCGAAAATCAGATCAAAATGTTCGTGGCGCAACAAGCTTACCTCACGGTACAGGTAAGGAAGTTCGCGTTGCTGTTTTCAGTTCTGGTGCTAATGCCGACGCCGCTAAAGAAGCTGGTGCAGAATTTGTTGGTATGGACGAGCTGGCTGCCGAAGTTAAAGGTGGCATGATGGACTTTGACGTTGTTATTGCCGACCCAGCTGCCATGCGTGTTGTTGGTCAACTAGGTCAGGTTCTTGGTCCTCGTGGACTTATGCCAAACCCTAAAACTGGCACTGTAACACCTAATGTCGCTGAAGCTGTTAAAAATGCGAAAGCAGGTCAGGTGCGTTTCCGTGCCGATAAAGGCGGTATTGTTCATGGCGGCATTGGCAAAATATCCTTCGAAGCTTCTGCAATCAAAGAAAACTTGGAAGCATTAATTGTCGATTTGAAAAAAGCTAAGCCAGCATCTTCTAAGGGTGTTTACTTGAAGAAAGTTTCTTTAAGCACAACCATGGGGCCTGGTTTAACAATTGATTTATCATCTCTTGAAGCATAAAGCTTTATAGAGAATACAGACTTTGTGGTCTGTGTGTTTATCGGTAGTAGTATTTATTCAGATAAACCCATAGGTCGTCAAAGACCGTAGGTGCGATGGAGGTTGTTGTTTGCCAACGTTGCTTAATCAGAATATTTCAGCCTACGCAGACGGTGAGACCCGATTAGATTTTTAATTGGATTGCTGCACGGAAGCAGATTATCCCGAAGTTGCAGGAGCTCCTTTCGAGATCACCGAATTAAATGGTGAGTTTGTATTAACAAACTGACCGAAACTTAGAATCCAGGAGATAGAAATATATGGCTATTGGACTCGAGGACAAAAAAGCGATTGTCGCTGACGTTAACGAGACTGCAGCTAACGCGTTATCTCTGGTGATTGCCGACGCTCGTGGTGTGACAGTTGGCGCTATGGATGCATTGCGTAAGCAAGCCCGTGAAAACGGTGTAAGTTTGCGTGTCATTCGTAATACGCTTGCAAAGCGTGCTGTTCAGGGGACTGAATTTGAGTGTGTTACTGATGCACTTGTTGGCCCCAGCATTTTTGGATTTTCTATGGAAGATCCAGGTGCCGCAGCTCGTTTGTTCAAAGACTTTGCTAAAGAGCAAGAGAACTTTGAAGTTAAAGCTCTATCTGTTGGTGGAAAGCTACTTGAGTCATCGCAAATCGATGCCTTGGCGAAGCTTCCAACAAGAGAACAAGCGCTTGGTATGCTCGCTAGCGTCATGATCGCACCAGTCACCAAATTGGCTCGTACTCTTAACGAAGTACCTGCCAGCGTTACACGCGTTGTCGCGGCTGTTCGTGACCAAAAACAAGACGCAGCATAGTGATTGCTCACTAGTTGTTAGTCGCACGACTTCTGTGCCACTGCTTGGGATACCCCTTGAGTGGATTATAACAGAGTCGTAATACGCCATAGTTTGATGTGGTTAAACTTATTTTATATTTATTGGGAGATTGAGTAATGGCTCTATCTAAAGAAGAAATTTTAGATGCAATCGCTGAAATGTCTGTAATGGACGTTGTTGAACTTGTTTCAGCTATGGAAGAAAAATTCGGTGTTTCTGCCGCTGCTGCTGTTGCAGTTGCAGGCCCAGCTGCTGCTGCTGACGCTCCAGCTGCTGAAGAGAAAACTGATTTTGACGTAACTCTTACTGCTGTTGGCGATAAGAAAGTTAACGTTATTAAAGCTGTACGTAGCATCACAGGTCTTGGTCTTAAAGAAGCGAAAGCTCTTGTTGACGGTGCACCAAGTGTTGTTAAAGAAGCTCTTCCTAAAGACGACGCCGAAGCTGCTAAGAAAGAACTTGAAGAAGCTGGCGCATCTGTTGAGCTTAAGTAAGTTCAGACGAAATCCAAATAACTTATTTGGTAGTGGGCTGACGGTCTAGAGACCGTCGGCCTTTCTCCGTTTTTGGCAGTCTCATAGCAAAAACGGCTAGGTAAAGTTGTAAATAACTAGATATTAGATAATAGCTTTACCCAAAGATGTGTTGAGTAAATTAGGAAATTTATTACGACACAAATGCAGAAATTAGATAAATCTGTAAATTACTCATCCGTGAACAAGCTGAGGAATACAACACTAATGGCTTACTCATATACTGAGAAAAAACGCATCCGTAAGGATTTTGGCAAATTATCAGACGTAATGGATGTGCCATACTTACTGGCGATTCAATTAGATTCCTACAGAAAATTTACCCAAACTGGCACCGCTCTTGATGCGCGCGGTGATATTGGTTTGCATGCTGCATTCAAATCCGTATTTCCAATCAGTAGCTATTCTGGAAATGCAGCACTTGAATATGTAAGTTATACACTAGGTAAGCCTGTCTTTGATGTTAGCGAGTGTACTTTGCGCGGCACTACTTACGCAGCTCCCCTTAGAGTTCGCGTACGTTTAATTATCTACGATAAAGAATCGTCAACCAAAGCAATTAAAGATATTAAAGAGCAAGAAGTCTATATGGGTGAAATCCCATTGATGACTGAAAACGGAACATTTGTTATTAACGGTACTGAACGTGTTATCGTTTCCCAGTTGCACCGTTCTCCAGGCGTATTCTTTGAGCACGACAAAGGTAAGACTCATTCATCTGGTAAATTGCTCTACTCCGCACGTGTTATTCCTTACCGTGGTTCATGGCTAGACTTTGAATTCGATCCAAAAGATCTGGTATTTGTGCGTATCGATCGCAGACGTAAACTGCCTGCGACAATCTTGTTGCGCGCCTTAGGATATACCAATGAAGAAATTCTTAGCATGTTCTTCGATACCAGCAGCTTCGTATTCTCGCCTGACGGTGAAACTAAGCTGGAGCTTGTACCATCCCGCCTAAGAGGGGATGTGACTACTTTTGACGTTGTCGATAACGATGGTAATCTGATTGTCGAGCAAGGCCGTCGTATTACAGCGCGTCATATCAAGCAAATTGAAAAGCTAGGACTCACTCAGCTAAAAGTCCCTGGAGAATATCTCCATGGCCGTGCATTGGCTAAAGATGTAGTGGACGTTAATACTGGTGAGTTGCTGTTTGAATGTAACACTGAAATTACCGAAGAGACTGTCGAAGCATTACAAAATGCAGGTGTTTCGAGTATCGAAACTCTCTATACCAATGACTTAGACTGTGGCCCATTTGTTTCTGATACTTTGCGCAGCGACCCAACTAAAACTCAATTGGAAGCTTTAGTTGAAATTTATCGTATGATGCGTCCAGGTGAACCGCCTACTAAAGAATCTGCAGAAGGTCTGTTCCAAAATCTTTTCTTCTCTCAAGAGCGTTACGATCTCTCTGGCGTTGGTCGTATGAAATTCAACCGCCGCCTTGGCCGCGAAGAAGAGAAAGGCGAGGGTACTCTCTCTAACGAAGATATTGTTGATGTATTGCGCACTCTTATCGATATTCGTAACGGTAAAGGTGTTGTCGATGACATCGATCACTTAGGAAACCGTCGCGTACGTTCTGTTGGTGAGATGGCTGAAAACCAATTCCGCGTTGGTTTGGTTCGAGTTGAGCGCGCTGTTAAAGAACGTCTTTCTATGGCAGAGAGCGAAGGCTTGATGCCGCAAGACTTGATCAATGCTAAACCTGTTGCTGCCGCAGTAAAAGAATTTTTCGGCTCCAGTCAGCTGTCACAGTTTATGGATCAAAACAATCCACTGTCAGAAATCACCCATAAGCGTCGTGTTTCTGCATTGGGGCCAGGTGGTCTTACTCGTGAACGTGCAGGCTTTGAGGTACGTGACGTACATACAACTCACTACGGTCGTGTTTGTCCTATTGAAACACCTGAAGGGCCAAACATTGGTTTGATCAACTCATTGGCGACTTATGCCCGTACTAACAATTACGGCTTTATTGAAAGTCCTCATCGTAAGGTTGTCGATGGCAAAATTACTGATGAAATCGAATATTTGTCTGCTATCAATGAATCTCAATATGTGATTGCGCAGGCAACAGCAGCTACAGATGAGGAAGGCGCTCTAACAGAAGAGCTTGTTTCGGTTCGTTTCCAAAATGAGTTTACTTTAAAGCCAGCTGCTGATGTTCAGTATATGGACGTCTCTCCACGTCAGGTTGTATCTGTAGCGGCGTCATTAATTCCCTTCTTAGAGCACGATGATGCGAACCGTGCTTTGATGGGATCGAACATGCAACGTCAGGCAGTGCCTACCCTTAAGGCTCAAAAGCCCCTAGTTGGTACCGGTATTGAGCGCTATGTGGCCGCTGACTCAGGTGTTTGTGTGGTGGCTAAGCGTGGTGGCACTGTTGAGCGTGTTGACGCAGGCCGAATTGTTATTCGTGTTGCTGATGATGAAGTAGACGCAGGTGATGCAGGTGTTGATATTTACAACCTGACCAAATACACCCGTTCAAATCAGAATACATGTATCAATCAACGTCCTATCGTAAGAATGGGAGATGCTATTAAGCGCGGTGATATCCTCGCCGATGGCCCATCAGTTGATATGGGTGAGCTGGCTTTGGGTCAAAATATGCGTATCGCATTTATGACCTGGAACGGCTACAACTTTGAGGACTCGATCCTCGTTTCTGAAAGAGTTGTGCAAGAAGATCGCTTTACTACTATTCATATCCAGGAACTTACTTGTATTGCCCGTGATACCAAGCTTGGCAGTGAGGAAGTGACGGCGGATATTCCCAATGTGGGCGAAGGTGCACTTTCTAAACTGGATGAGTCAGGCATTGTTTATGTTGGTGCTGAAGTTGGTGCTGGCGATATCCTTGTGGGTAAAGTGACGCCTAAAGGCGAAACTCAGCTCACACCAGAAGAAAAACTTTTGCGTGCGATTTTTGGTGAAAAGGCGTCTGATGTAAAAGATACATCTTTGCGAGTTCCTTCCAGTGTTAAAGGTACCGTGATCGATGTGCAAGTATTTACTCGCGACGGTCTAGAAAAAGATGCTCGCTCACGTGAGATCGAAAAAGCCCAGCTCGATACCGTACGTAAAGATTTAAATGAAGAATATCGTATCGTTGAAGGTGCCACCTTTGAACGTTTGCGTGCAGCTTTGGTTGGCCAAGTGGCTGCCAGTGGCCGTGGCGTTGTTAAGGGTGAAGCTGTTACCGATGAAATGCTAGATGCTATCAGCTCTGATGATTGGTTCAAAATCCGCATGATGGATGATGGCCTTAATGATCAGTTGGATAGAGCTGAAGAGCAGCTTATCGAACGTCGTAAAGAGCTTGATGATCGCTTCGAAGATAAGAAGAGCAAGCTTGAAAGTGGCGATGATTTGGCGCCGGGTGTTCTTAAAATTGTTAAGGTCTACCTGGCTATTAAGCGTCGCATTCAGCCTGGTGATAAAATGGCTGGACGTCATGGTAACAAAGGGGTTATCTCGGTCATTATGCCGATTGAAGATATGCCTCACGATGAAAATGGCGAGCCAATCGATATCGTACTAAACCCGCTGGGTGTGCCTTCGCGGATGAACGTTGGTCAGATTTTGGAGACCCATCTCGGTTTAGCGGCGAAAGGTTTAGGTCGCAAGATTGATGAGATGGTGAAACAGCAGCGTGAAATTGCTGATGTTCGCGTTCTGCTAGATAAGATTTACAACCAAATTGGTGGTGCTCATCGCGTTGAGAAGCTCGATACTTTTAGTGATCAAGAGATTATCGAGCTGTGCAACAACCTCAGAGACGGCGTGCCTATGGCTACTCGTGTATTTGATGGTGCGAAGGAGAAAGACATCAAGCAGCTGTTAACGCTTGCTGACTTGCCCGATTCTGGTCAAATGAAATTATTCGATGGACGTACAGGTGACGAGTTCTCTCGCCCTGTGACTGTAGGCTATATGTACATGCTCAAACTCAACCACTTAGTGGATGACAAGATGCATGCCCGTTCTACAGGTTCATACAGCTTGGTAACCCAACAACCATTGGGTGGTAAAGCTCAGTTCGGTGGACAGCGTTTCGGAGAGATGGAGGTATGGGCACTAGAAGCTTATGGTGCTGCATATACGCTACAAGAAATGCTGACTGTTAAATCGGATGATGTTGGTGGACGTACTAAGATGTATAAAAACATCGTCGACGGCGACCACCGTATGGAGCCGGGAATGCCAGAATCCTTTAACGTATTAATTAAAGAGATTCGCTCACTCGGTATTAACATCGAATTTGATCAAGAAAAGTAAACACTTTTTAAAATCGGTGGTGGGCTAATAGTGACAATATCACGGCCCACTGTGCGATAAGCACCCACTGGAGGAAATACCTTGAAAGACCTGCTGAACTTATTAAAAAACCAAGGTAACACAGAAGAGTTTGACGGGATTCGCATTGGCTTAGCGTCTCCTGAAGTGATTCGATCTTGGTCTTATGGCGAAGTGAAAAAGCCAGAGACCATTAACTATCGAACCTTCAAACCTGAACGTGATGGTTTATTTTGTGCCAAGATTTTTGGCCCAATAAAAGATTACGAGTGCTTGTGCGGAAAGTACAAGCGTATGAAGCACCGCGGTATTGTGTGTGAGAAGTGTGGCGTAGAAGTCACCCTAGCCAAGGTTCGTCGTGAGCGTATGGGGCATATTGAACTTGCCTGTCCTGTTGCTCATATCTGGTTCTTGAAATCACTGCCAAGCCGTATTGGTTTGCTGCTTGATATGACTCTGCGTAGCATCGAACGTATTTTGTATTTCGAGTCATTTGTTGTTACTGATCCCGGTATGACAACCCTTGAGCGTGGTCAGTTGTTAACTGATGAGCAATACTTCGAGGCGATGGAAGAGTTTGGTGATGAGTTTGAAGCTAAGATGGGTGCAGAAGCTATCCAGGCTTTGGTGCAAGACATCGACTTAAACCGTGATGCTCAGGAAATTCGTGAAGAAATTCCTAATACTAATTCTGAAACTAAAATCAAGAAGCTTTCTAAGCGTCTTAAGTTATTAGAAGCGTTTATTCAATCGGGTAACCAACCTGAGTGGATGATCTTGGAAGCGCTGCCAGTGCTACCACCAGATTTACGACCTCTAGTACCTCTGGATGGCGGACGTTTTGCAACTTCAGACTTGAACGATCTTTACCGTCGAGTGATCAACCGTAACAACCGTTTGAAGCGTCTTCTCGATCTCAACGCACCTGACATCATCGTGCGCAACGAAAAGCGTATGTTGCAAGAAGCGGTGGATGCTCTGCTAGATAACGGTCGTCGCGGTCGTGCTATTACTGGTTCTAACAAACGTCCATTGAAATCTCTTGCTGACATGATCAAAGGTAAGCAAGGCCGTTTCCGTCAGAACCTTCTCGGTAAGCGTGTTGACTACTCCGGTCGTTCGGTAATTGTGACCGGGCCGACTTTGCGCCTACACCAGTGCGGTCTGCCCAAGAAAATGGCCCTTGAATTGTTCAAGCCGTTTATCTTTAGCAAATTAGAATTGCGTGGTTTAGCGACTACAATTAAAGCCGCTAAGAAGATGGTTGAGCGCGAAGAACCTGTAGTATGGGATATTCTCGACGAAGTGATTCGTGAGCATCCTGTATTACTCAACCGTGCTCCGACGCTTCACCGTCTGGGTATTCAGGCATTCGAGCCTGTGCTTATTGAAGGTAAGGCGATTCAACTTCATCCACTCGTATGTGCAGCTTATAACGCTGACTTCGATGGTGATCAGATGGCGGTGCACGTGCCTTTGACTATCGAGGCGCAGTTAGAAGCGCGTGCCTTGATGATGTCTACCAACAATATTCTCTCGCCCGCCAGTGGTGAACCTATTATCGTGCCTTCACAGGACGTTGTTCTCGGTCTTTACTGGTTAACACGTGAACGTGTTAACGATAAAGGTGAGGGCATGGTGTTCTCTGATGAGAACGAAGTTTCACGTGCCTATTATGCTAAGCAGGTAGGCTTGCAAGCGCGTATTAAAGTGCGCTTGCGTGAAAGTTCTATCCGCGAAGATGGGGAAACTGTTGATACTCGTAGCTTGGTAGAAACCACCGTTGGCCGTGTTTTATTGTACGGCATTGTGCCTAAAGGCATTCCCTTTAGCATGGTCGACCGACCAATGGTTAAGAAAGCCATCAATAACTGTATTAACTACTGTTACCGTATCGTAGGTTTGAAAGCGACGGTTATCTTCGCTGACCAACTTATGTATATGGGCTATGACTTTAGTACCCGTTCAGGTTCCTCTATCGGTGTTAACGACTTTGAGATTCCTGAGAGCAAAGCCGGCATTATCAATAGTGCTGAGACTGAAGTGAAAGAAATTGAGTCACAATACTCATCTGGTCTTGTGACCCAGGGCGAAAAGTACAACAAAGTTATCGATATCTGGTCCCGTGCTAACGAGCTGGTGGCTAAATCGATGATGGATGGAATTTCTAAAGAGAGCGTGATCAATAAAAACGGGGAAGAAGACGAACAGGAGTCCTTCAACTCTGTATTTATGTATGCTGACTCAGGTGCTCGTGGTTCGCCTGCACAGATTCGTCAGCTAGCGGGAATGCGTGGTCTGATGGCTCGTCCAGATGGCTCCATTATCGAGACACCCATCGTGGCGAATTTCCGTGAAGGTCTAAACGTACTTCAGTACTTTATTTCTACTCACGGTGCTCGTAAAGGTTTGGCGGATACGGCACTTAAAACGGCTAACTCCGGTTACCTGACTCGTCGTCTTGTGGACGTTGCACAAGATGTTGTTATCACAGAAATTGACTGTGGTACCGACGATGGCCTGAGCATGACACCTGTAATTGAAGGTGGTGACATTATCGAGTCTCTGGGTGATCGTATCTTGGGTCGTGTAGTTGCGCGAGATGTTATGAAAGCCAACAGCGATGAGATCGTTGTTCCTGCCGGTACCATCATCGACGAGAAATGGGTGGAAAGAATCGAAGCCTTGGGTATTGATGAGGTTATCGCTCGTTCACCTATTCACTGTCAGACTCGCTTCGGTATTTGTGCTCAGTGTTACGGACGTGATTTGGCCCGAGGCCATCGTGCTAACGTGGGTGAATCTGTCGGTGTTATCGCGGCGCAGTCAATTGGTGAGCCAGGTACACAGCTGACTATGCGTACTTTCCACATCGGTGGTGCGGCGAGTAGAGCGTCGGCGGCCGATAGTGTTGAAGTGAAGCAAGACGGTACTATTCGACTTCATAACATTAAAACGGTCGAGCGTGCTCAAGGTGGCCTTGTGGCTGTGTCTCGATCGGGTGAAATCGCAGTTGCTGATCCTGCCGGTCGTGAACGTGAGCGTTATAAGATTCCTTACGGTGCCGTTATTAGTGTTAAAGACGGCGATGAAGTGAGTGGCGGCAGTATTGTTGCTAAGTGGGATCCACATACTCACCCAATCGTAGCGGAAGTTGCTGGTAAAGCAGCCTTCACAGGAATGGAAGAAGGTCTGTCAATCCGTAAGAAAACTGATGAGCTCACGGGTTTGAGTTCTATCGAGATAATTGACCCTGCTGAACGTCCATTAGCCGGTAAAGATTTAAAACCTGCAGTGACTCTATTGGATGAGCAAGGTAATGAGCTGATTTTGGCTAACTCCAAGCAGCCAGCGCATTACTTATTACCTTCTAAGGCAATTTTGAGCTTGCGTGATGGTGATCAGGTTGCAGTGGGTGATATCGTGGCACGTATTCCTCAAGAGGGATCGAAAACAAGAGATATCACCGGTGGTCTGCCACGTGTTGCTGACCTGTTTGAAGCGCGTAAACCAAAAGAACCTTCTATTCTTGCAGAGATCTCAGGAACAGTATCTTTTGGTAAAGAGACAAAAGGTAAGCGTCGTCTGGTAATTACACCTACTAACGGTGAATTAATGCCTGATGGTTCTACACACTACGAAGTGCTAATTCCTAAGCATCGTCAATTGACCGTGTTTGAAGGGGAAGTGGTTGCCAAGGGTGAAGTTGTTTCTGATGGCCCAAGTAATCCTCATGATATTCTGCGCTTGAAAGGTGTTGAGGCGTTAGCTCGTTACATCATCAATGAAATTCAAGACGTGTACCGCTTACAAGGTGTGAAGATTAACGATAAGCATATTGAAGTTATCGTTCGTCAAATGCTGCGTAAAGCTGATATTACAGCCATGGGTGACTCTGAATTTATTAAGGGTGAACAGGTTGAATACAACAGTGTTCTAGAGTCGAACGAGAAGTTGCGTGCAGAAGGCAAGCAGCCTGCGCAGTTTGAGCGTCAGTTGCTTGGTATTACTAAAGCATCTTTGGTGACAGAGTCCTTTATCTCTGCCGCGTCTTTCCAGGAAACTACGCGAGTGCTTACTGAAGCTGCTGTTACCGGTAAGGTTGATAAGCTACGTGGTTTGAAGGAAAACGTGGTAGTAGGTCGATTGATTCCTGCTGGTACCGGCTTGGCTTATCACAGTGAGCGTCTACGTAAACGCGGTGATAATGATGCTGCTAAAGATGGTGTTAGTGCGGCAGAAGTTGAAGCAGCACTTACTGAAGCACTGAAATCTAGCTAATGAAAAAGGTGCCATCCGCTCGGGGTGGCACTTAAATGAAAGGTCGCTTTTTATAAGCTTCCTCTCATCAGAACTTTAAACCAATGGCAAAAAACCTTGCTATTGGCTTAAAAGTTGACGGCGGCGGACGGTATCTTTACAATGCGCCCCCCGCAGTTAGTCGGAACGGAAGGGTTTGTGTTCAATAAGCCTATTCCTCATATGTGAACCGGTCTACTTCCTTATTCATAAGGAGGCAGGCTTTTTTAGTATTTTTTGGAGTGAATTTTCATGGCAACGATCAACCAGTTGGTTCGTAAGCCGAGAAAACGCAAGATTCAAGCGAGCGATGTTCGTGCTCTAGAAGCTTGCCCTCAGCGACGCGGTGTTTGTACTCGCGTTTACACCACTACACCTAAGAAGCCAAACTCTGCTCTGCGTAAAGTTTGTCGTGTTCGTTTAACGAACGGCTTCGAAGTATCATCTTACATTGGTGGTGAAGGGCATAACTTGCAAGAGCATAGTGTTGTATTGATTCGTGGCGGTCGTGTAAAAGACTTGCCAGGTGTTCGATACCACACTGTTCGTGGTGCACTTGATACATCAGGTGTTAGCGATCGTAAGCAAGGTCGTTCGAAGTATGGTACTAAGCGTCCTAAGTAAGACGCTCAGTACTAACGCGTTTTTTTGCCTACAAATGTTGTAGATATTAGATAGAGATAATAGTTGGGCCAAATAGAGATGCGGTCAAGCTATTAAAAGTAAGGCTGGGTAAGAAGTTTCAGAGAAAGTAGTCTAGATTTGCTGAGGGTTGTTAATAAAAGCTTTGGTGAATTAGGCAGTCAAAGTCTTCGGAGTTTTAAAAGAGATTGAGGCGTGTTAAGCAGCCAAAATTTTGGTGGTTTTAAATTGAGATCTTGGCGACTTAGAAAGCCAAAATCTGCTAGTTTTTAACTGAGATCTTGGCGAGTCAAACAGCCAAAATCTGCTCCTGCGATTTTGGCATACAGCACATCCCTGTGCTTATCCCAGATAACCCTGAATTTGAGAGAGATTATTCAGTATGCCTAGAAGAAGAGTCGTCGCTAAACGCGAGATCTTGCCAGATCCTAAGTTTGGCAATGTCACATTAGCGAAATTTATGAACCACGTTATGATCAGTGGTAAAAAGTCAGTCGCCGAGAGAATTGTTTACGGTGCTCTTGATATCGTTGGTGAAAAGCTTAACAAAGATCCACTGGAAACATTTGAAGAAGCATTAGAAAATATTGCTCCTCTTGTGGAAGTAAAATCTCGCCGTGTTGGTGGTGCTACTTACCAAGTTCCAGTAGAAGTAAGACCTTCTCGTCGTGTTGCTTTGGCAATGCGGTGGTTAGTGGAATACTCGCGTTCTCGTAGTGAAAAGTCTATGCCTCAGCGTTTGGCTGGTGAGTTAATTGACGCTGCTCAAAGTAAAGGCGGCGCAGTTAAGAAGCGTGAAGATGTTCACCGTATGGCAGAAGCAAACAAAGCGTTTTCTCACTTCCGCTTTTAAGGTTTTTGCTAATATCCGAGTGCGTAAAAAGGCAGCTATCTATGCTGCCTTTTTGACGTTTAGCAGTTGCCTGAATGTGTTCAAAATTACTTGAAAATGCCAAACAATAATCAGTTGCTGCTTTTAAAAAGAAAACGAAAATATTGATTATACGTTTAATGACTGTTATCCCCTCCTATAATGGACTAACCGTTATTTACTAAACGAATAATTACTTTTATGTTCAATGCTCTCATCGAGGTAATAAATCGTGGCGCGTAAAACACCTATAGAACGCTACCGAAATATCGGTATATGTGCGCATGTTGACGCTGGTAAAACTACCACCACTGAGCGTGTATTATTTTATACTGGTCTATCTCATAAGATTGGTGAAGTGCACGACGGCGCAGCTACTATGGACTGGATGGAGCAAGAGCAAGAACGAGGCATTACGATTACCTCAGCTGCAACCACATGCTTCTGGCAAGGGATGCAACAGCAGTTTGACCAACACCGAATTAATATCATTGATACACCAGGGCACGTAGATTTCACTATTGAAGTAGAGCGTTCCTTGCGTGTTCTCGATGGCGCTATTGTGGTTTTGTGTGGCTCTTCGGGAGTGCAACCGCAGACGGAAACCGTTTGGCGTCAAGCTAATAAGTATGAAGTTCCGCGCATGGTTTTTGTTAATAAAATGGATCGTGCGGGCGCTAATTTTATGAGCGTTGTTGAACAGCTCAAGGATCGCCTAAACGCCATGCCTGTGCCTTTACAGATGACCATAGGTGCAGAAGATGAATTCAAAGGCGTTGTCGACCTAATTAAAATGAAGGCCATTCTTTGGAATGAAGAAGACATGGGAATGACCTTCGAATACGGCGATATTCCAGAAGATATTGCCGTCGAATGTGAAAGTATGCGCGAATATCTCGTGGAAGCTGCCGCTGAAGCTAATGAAGAGCTTATGGACAAGTACCTCGAAGAGGGAGAGTTAAGCGAAGCCGATATTAAGAAAGGTATTCGCATGCGTACACTTGCCAATGAGATCGTACCGGTATTGGGCGGCTCTGCTTTTAAAAATAAAGGTGTGCAAGCTGTGTTAGATGCGGTGATTGAATATTTGCCCGCACCAACAGAAGTTAAGGCTATCGAAGGTACGCTAGATGACGGTGAGACCAAAGACAGTCGCTCAGCAGATGATAATGCCCCTTTCTCTGCACTGGCTTTTAAGATTGCTACCGATCCCTTTGTTGGTACCCTCACTTTCTTCCGAGTGTATTCCGGTAAGTTGGAAAGTGGAACGGGTGTTTACAATTCGGTAAAACAGAAAAAAGAGCGTGTAGGTCGTATGGTGCAAATGCACGCTAATAGCCGTGAAGAGATCAAAGAGGTACTGGCCGGAGATATCGCGGCAGCAATCGGACTCAAAGATGTCACCACGGGAGATACTCTGTGCGCGGAGAACGGCAAAATTATTTTGGAACGAATGGAGTTTCCAGAGCCGGTTATCTCCGTTGCAGTTGAGCCAAAGTCTCAGGCAGACCAGGAAAAAATGGGCATTGCCTTAGGCAAGCTTGCACAAGAAGATCCCTCATTTCGTGTTAAAACCGATGAGGAAACTGGTCAAACAATTATCTCTGGTATGGGCGAGTTGCACTTAGATATACTTGTCGACCGCATGCGCAGAGAATTCAATGTGGAAGCCAATATTGGTAAACCACAAGTTGCTTATCGTGAGAGAATTACCAAGATAAGCGATATCGAAGGCAAATTTGTTCGTCAATCTGGTGGCCGCGGGCAGTTTGGCCATATTTGGGTTAAATTTGAGCCAGCAGAAGATAGTAATGCTGAAGGCCTTGAATTTGTAAATGAAATTGTTGGTGGTGTTGTACCTAAAGAATATATTCCTGCTATTGAGAAAGGCATTTCTGAGCAAATGCAAAACGGAGTACTAGCGGGTTATCCTCTTCTCGGTTTAAAAGCGACACTTTACGACGGTTCATACCACGATGTGGACTCAAGTGAAATGGCATTTAAAATTGCGGCATCGATGGCGACCAAAAAATTGGCACAAGAAGGCGGAGCTGTATTGCTTGAGCCAATGATGAAGGTGGAAGTAGTAACACCTGAAGAAAACATGGGGGACGTAGTCGGAGATCTGAACCGTCGTCGTGGTTTGATTCAGGGTATGGAAGACAACTCATCCGGAAAGGTTATTAAAGTAGAAGTACCTTTGGCGGAAATGTTCGGCTATGCAACTGATTTACGTTCCGCAACACAAGGCCGCGCAACATTTACAATGGAATTCGACAAATATGCCGAAGCACCGAAAAATGTTGCTGACAGTGTGATTGCAAAAAACACAATTGGTGAATAAAGACCTGGGCCTGTTGAAAGTTCAACAGATCCTATTTCTTTAAAGAGATAAAATTTTTTAGAGGAAATTAAGAGTGGCTAAAGAAAAATTTGAAAGAAATAAACCGCATGTAAACGTAGGCACGATAGGTCACGTTGACCACGGTAAAACAACATTAACAGCAGCCTTAACGCGCGTATGTGCGGAAGTATGGGGCGGTGACGCCGTTGCTTTTGATGGTATCGATAATGCACCGGAAGAGCGTGAGCGCGGTATCACCATCGCGACGTCTCATGTTGAGTATGACTCGCCTACGCGTCACTACGCCCACGTTGACTGTCCAGGACACGCGGACTACGTGAAAAACATGATCACTGGTGCTGCTCAAATGGACGGTGCGATCTTAGTGTGTGGTTCTACGGATGGCCCTATGCCACAAACACGTGAGCACATCTTGTTGTCTCGTCAGGTAGGTGTACCTTACATTGTGGTGTTCTTGAACAAAGCAGACCTTCTAGCAGAAGACTGTGGCGGTGTAGACTCAGAAGAATACGCAGAGATGTTGGAATTGGTTGAAATGGAATTACGTGATCTTCTTTCTGAGTATGAATTCCCAGGAGACGACACGCCCATTATTGCGGGTTCTGCTTTGATGGCGTTGAACGGTCAAGACGACAACGAATTGGGTACATCAGCGGTTAAGAAGTTGGTTGAGACGTTGGATGAATACATTCCTGAGCCAGAGCGTGCGATCGACGGTGCTTTCATTATGCCTATCGAAGACGTGTTCTCGATCCAAGGTCGTGGAACGGTTGTGACAGGTCGTGTTGAGCGCGGTATTGTTAAAGTAGGTGAAGAAGTTGAAATTGTCGGTGTTAAAGAGACGACAAAGACGACTGTCACCGGTGTTGAAATGTTCCGTAAGTTACTTGACGAAGGCCGTGCAGGTGAGAACGTGGGTGTTCTGTTGCGTGGTACTAAGCGTGAAGAAGTAGAGCGTGGTCAAGTATTGGCGCATGTAGGTTCTATTACGCCTCACACGACTTTCGAAGGTGAAGTATACGTCTTGTCCAAAGATGAAGGTGGTCGTCATACGCCTTTCTTTAAAGGCTACCGTCCCCAGTTTTACTTCCGTACCACGGACGTAACCGGTGCTTGTGAATTACCAGAAGGCGTTGAGATGGTGATGCCAGGTGATAACATTCAAATGACAGTGACGTTGATCTGCCCAATTGCGATGGACGAAGGTTTGCGTTTTGCGATTCGTGAAGGTGGTCGTACTGTAGGTGCAGGTGTTGTAGCAAAAATTATTGCGTAATTGACACTGTTTCACTGCGATAAAAAAGGCTGCCATAGGCAGCCTTTTTTGTGCGCCACTCTTGAGGAAAGAGTGCGGAGAAAAGAGTGCCGGGAAAATTTCTCGATAAAGCTTTTTGGACAGTTAAATGGTTATTATTTTGATATGGCGCAAAAAATACGCTTCCAATTATTGTAAGTCGTCTTATTTTAATGATGAACTAAAACAATAGATGTAAAGTCGAAGTTGGACAGATAAGATATCTATTGATCAGCTTATTAAAAAGATATGTTTATGATGAATGTTAATTACCGCAACATATTACAAACAGGACAAACACTTTGGTTTTGGCTGGTAGTATTTATTCTGTGCGTGGGTTTAGACCTAGGTGCATTGTTTTATCAGCATGTTTTACACGTATACCCATGCGAGTTATGTATCTATACCCGCGTATGGTTGTTCGCCATTGCTCTAGTGGCATTATTGGCGATGTTTGTTAAAACTTGGTTGCCGGCTAGAATTCTCATGAGTCTTAGCGCATTGATACTAGCATTGGGCTTAGCACTAGAAACTTGGAATTTAATTGTTGTCGAATACAGTATTGGCAATGGTGGTTCTTGTGCTTTTTTTGCTAACTTTCCTGAATGGGCACCATTAGATAAATGGATGCCAGCCGTTTTTGAAGTGCAAGATTTTTGTCAGGCGACACCAAAAGTTTTCTGGTTTATTTCTATGGCACACGTACTTGCTTTGGTCAGTTTGAGTTTGATTATTGCGTTTAGTGCAGCTTTAATTGGAGATGTACTCTCAATTGTTAACAAAGATTAGCTTCAAAGAGGGGGGTGTATAATATAAGCTCGGCTTGTTTAACTCCGAGCTTTAGCTTAGATATATAGCTTATATATTTGTTCTTTCTAAATTAACCAGCCTTTAAAGATCTACAATTTGCCATTTGCTTGGCTCAGATAAATTTGTTGTTAGAGTACGACAGTCGTTATATTTAATTTCACCACAAGCGTTGTCATTTCTGTCGCCATCTTGAACTTCTATAACTTCTCCACGGCAACTATTTCTATTAATAAATAACCTTCTGCCATCGATATTCATTGCTCTTCCTATAAAGCAGTCACTTCTAAATAAATTATCTTCGATGGTTGCTTCCCGTAAATGTCTTCCTCTTATTCCATCTGCCATGGAAGCTTGATCTCCACGAATTCTGCAGTTTTTTATAATGACACCGTGAATCATTTGAGCACTGTCATCGCCAAGGTCAAATCCATAAGAGCTATTTGGAAGACTGGGTCTGTTTAAAGTGTTAACGTCCACACTGTCGAATATTGTGCCATCGTGAGGCACTGAAATTCCGTAGCCCGCACGTTTAATGCGTTTAATTCCTGTCCATTCATTAGCATCTTTTGAACACCCCATTATGCTGCCATGCATATAACATTCTGCTTCAATAAAAGCGCCATATTTCGTTGTTTCTGTGTCAAAATTGAGAAACTCAATATGGGCACCAGCTAAATGATATATTCCTATTTCACCGCCAATATAGGCACAGTTTTCAAAGACAATATTTTCACAAACTAGGCCTTCTTTCTCCTGAATATTAATGCCATAGGGAGAAATTACCGTCGATGAAGCCGGATCATCGTTGTTACTCATAACGTTACGAAAAGTTGCTTGTACTACGCGACCGACAATCTGAACCATGCAGGAAATGTCTGTCATACCAACATTTTCAATGTGCGCGCGATAGAGGTTTGTTAAATAAAATCCGCCACCAAAGGGCCCTTTTATTCCGATTTCTAGATCTCGTACGGTAAAACCAATCTTATTCTTTGTAGCGGGTTCAAACTTAAAACCCCAATTATCTTTGCACAAGTCACCGTGGAGGGAATTTATACCGAATTTTTCAAACACTCTTGCTGGTCGGCCACTCCAATCGATATGGCCTTGAATAACAAAAGCGTCACAACCATTGCACCTGATCACTGAATTTAAACTTGATTCTCCATGCATGCCCAGTTGGCAAGGGTAGATAGACGCTGAGATTACCCAGCCACCTCCAGGTAAGTAAGGTCTGGCACCACCAACTTGATCGCCTTGATCATGAGCGGCTTGTAGCGCATACCTTACGTCTTGGTCATTTGCGGTTTCACTGCTGTATTCGTTGTAACGGGTAAGTTCTCCAGTTTTATATCTGGATAAATCGCTAGTTGTAAGGTAGCGCCTAATATCACCAGGACAATATTCTTCATTGACAGCAGTAATTCCAGAGGCTGCTTCGGCACTAGTAAGACTTGATCTATTGGTGGTTGCAGAGAGGCTAGTTTGGGTACTAGCAAGAATCCCAATTCCGCCGATAGTACTGGCACTTCTAATAAAGTTTCTTCGATTAAATTTTGACATGTTAATTCTTCCCTTGTTAGTCGAAAGCATTTTGTATTTTGTCACATTTTTTATAGTGATTTTGTTGAGCGAGTATAAGTAGTATTTAACTGATTAACTATTAAATAAGTATTTAGTGAATAACTATTTTCATCAATTGTACTTTTTTAAATGAAATTTTCAGAAATAAAGTTTTTGTGTTCTTTGAGAATGTTGCGCCCCTGGGGCATATAAATAGGTGGGTATATATAAAATTTTATTTATGTAATTTCATGTATTTATGGTTTTTCGGTTAGTCAGAATACTCTGACATCGTTATTGAGTAAGGAAATTTCCCCACTTTGTTCCGAGTAATTTTCGTATTTAAAAAATTATGAAGTTCGTTTTCTTTTTGAATTTATTTTAAGAAATAAAGAATAGTTGTCCTCGTCTATTTTTCGCTGTTGCAACAACTTATCCTCCCGCCCAAAAGGCTTCCCTATTTAAGTGCATCCCATACCCAATCTATTATTCAAAGCGTTTATATTAAATCAGATTTATAACTTGATGTAATTAAATTGGTACAAATAAAAAGTGTATGAAAGAAAGTCTTTAATAGTGTTTTTGTTAAATTTAAAGTAAAAAATTTAACTGCGAGCTAAAAACTATATGGAGTAAGAAATAGAAATAACTATTATGGTTTCCACCGAAAATAATGCCAGAAGATGAAAAATAGAAGGATAGCAATTTAAATAGTTGGGGAAATTATTCAGTTTTAAGATGTTATTGTGCGCTGTTGCCGCTTACTCTTTCTTGTTATTTTTATTTTTCATAAACTTATGAAAATAAATACTAATCTAAAATTAATAAATATATTTTGGTCATATATGTTGTGCGATTAAATTTCCTTGTATGAGTAAATTGTGAATTCGTATTTTTTATTTTCCCATATTCTTAAAAGAGCTGATATCCATTTATCGGTTTGATCACAATAAGTGAAATATGACACATTTATTACAGTAGAGAATATGTATTATCTAGATCGGTTAAGTCAAATCCATAAATATTTTTGCTATTAGTCTAGTAGAATTTTCTGATGGGTTGATTTTATGTGTATTTTAAATTTTAGGTCATAACTATTTTAACCGTAACGATAGTGATACACCTGGTTTAGCTATTATCATTTGTAATTTATAAAATTTTTTTTAACAACTTTATTTTCTTCACTCGTATCAGCTTTATATACGGTCTAGTATTTGTATATATTTAGTTGGCTTAACTTAATGTAACTATGAGAATCATATAATTTATGAAAGCAGTTCAATATTTAACAGCGATAGCCTTGTGCTTATCTTTGTTGCCATTAGGTGCTTGGGGACAGGAGGCTTTATTAGTAAATAATGTCTTCGACAATAAAGATAATAAAGAGTACTTTGTGGGTAGCTCAGAAGGTACTGAGCCTTTAGATGAGATAAATTCTCTAGATGAAGATGAAAAACTAGAAATACTGGGAAGCGACCCATCATTTTGGTGGGAAGCTCAATATAATGATCCAGATATTAGCCTTGGTGATCCAACCGAGGTTTTAATTACCTTCAACTATCGACCAGAGAAAGATTGGACAGGCAACTTTACTGCAGAGTATCGTGTAGGCGACAGTATTTTGGCATCTACAGTTTTGCCAGGTAATAGTTCGGGTAAAATTAATAATTTCGTATGGGATTTATCTTCTATTATTACGACCAGGAACCAACTGGTCGAGGGTCGGCTACGATTTATTAATGATGACCCCGATAACGGCAAAAAAATATTTATGAATTTCTCGCAAATGGATGTGGAGTTGGGGGATGCGATACCCAATCAAACGCCTAGGCCAATGTTTAGTTTTGTCTGTTCGGAATTAAGCTGTGATTTTACCAATAGCTCCAGCGATGCAGACGGTGTAATCAGAAGTTATGCCTGGAGTTTTGGTGATGGTAACCAATCAGCAGATATCAACCCGAGGCATACTTATTTAAATTCGGGTACCTACACTGTAAGCCTGACAGTAACAGACGATGATGGTTCTATGGCCAGTGTTCAGCAAGGCCTCAGTGTCTTGATGTTACCTAATGTTAATCAGGCACCTGTGGTGACTGCGGGATCTGCACAAACGATTACACTTCCCGCCACCGCATTACTTAGTGGCACCATAAGCGATGATGGTTTACCAAATCCTCCCGGAGAGGTGTCCGCTATGTGGAGTCTAGTTAGTGGCCCGGCAACCGTGAATTTTAATAATGCCAATCAAGCTAGCACCAGTGTAAGTTTTACCGAAGCAGGAAGTTATGTTTTGCAACTACAAGGGAATGATAGTGAGTTGAGTTCGCAAGCAACAGTAGCAATTAACGTTAACCCAGAACCGAGTGCTAACCAGGCGCCAGTAGTAGCAATTAGTGCGCCTGTTAATGATACACGTTTTACAGATGGCGAAACTGTTACCTTTACCGGTAATGCCAATGATTTTGAAGATGGCAATATCAGCAATAGTTTGCAGTGGACTTCAAGTATCGATGGCGCCATTGGTATGGGTGATAGTATTACTATTAACACATTAAGTATTGGAACTCATATTATAACAGCAACAGTGACCGATAGCGGTCTTCTAACTGCGAATGCAGCTATAAGCATTGTTGTTGCTTCTGCGTCAACACTGCAAGACTGGCCGGCAGAACCAGACAATCAAGCGACAGTATTAACTGATTTGGATAGTGAGTTTCGTGCAGATTTAAGTGGTGCTCATTGGAATCCAGTTACCAGAACATTGTGGGTTTGTACCAACAACGGGCCTGGTAAGTTCTGGGCGCTGAAAGAAAATGGCCGAGGTGGATTTGAGATAGATTCAAATACAAGTGGTATCGCTAAGTGGCAGCACGATGCCGACCTTGAGGGAATTACGCAGGTGGACTATCGCCAGCCCTATGTTTATCTGATGCAGGAACGAGACAATATTATTCATCAATTTGATATTTCAGAATTTGGTGTTACTAAAAGTGTGCATCGTTGGGATGTTAGTGAATATGTTGGTAATAACGGTAATAAAGGCCCCGAAGGCATTACTTTCGTACCTGATTCATGGCTGCAAAACAGAGGCTTTAGAGATGCTACGGGACAACTTTATACCAGTAAAAACGGTATGAACGGTTTAATGTTTGTGGCTCGTGAAAAAGGCGGGATTATTTATGTATTCGATCTAGACCCGAATAATGATCGTAATATTACTTTCGTCGGTAGTTATGCTACTGGACGTGAGCAAAACGCAGGGCTGGAGTTTGATCGCTCCAGTGGCATACTTTATATATTACACAATACTGGGCCTAACTATCTCGAACTTAGCGACTTAAGCTCAGTTGCATCTAGCAATGGTAACCGTCAATTTAACACAAGAGTCGAATATATCGCACCAAATAGTAGTAACTTAGAAGGCTTTGCAGTAAGCCCAAAAGATACAAACGAAAACTGGGCATTTTTTACCGATGATAATAATGCAAATAATGCCGCTTTATTATGGTTTAAACAGTTTTCTCCACCGTCTTTCTAAATCCTTTAAAGAGATAATTTAATCCATAAATCAAACAGGCAGGACTTGTTCTGCCTCAATTTTTTATTCACCATATCGAGGTAATCTTTATGAACAAACCAACATTTATTATAGCAGCGTTAATGACTCTTATATCTGCGAATGCTATCTCTGATTCTGGCTCCGCAAATAAAGTTTATGATGAAAATTCTTTACGTAGTGCCATAGAAGCAGCGAATTATGACAGCAGCATCAAAAAGATAGTCTTTCGTAGTAATAGCGAAATTAAATTAACCGCTCCTATTATCTACAGTGGCGTTCAATCATTAAAATTGATTGGTAAAAATACCGTTATCGATGGCTCGGCGGCAGGTAGTTTTATTCTTGACCCAGATTTAACTGCTATTACTGAAGATGGTACATTAGTTTTTAATACTGCCTCTGATGTTAGTATTAAAGACCTAACTATTAAAGACAGTGCTACGAGAGGGATTGTAGTCAATGTTCCTAAGGAGGCTGTAGGAGACGATATTTCAATACGTCTAACAGGTGTCAATATTGTAAATTCAGCATTGTATGGTCTGCATATAGACGACAACGCCGATGAATTTGATGAAGGAAATATTGGCTCTGAAATTGGTATTGACCTAGAAATCCGCGATTCTAGTTTTATTGCAAATGGCACCGGCGCTATAGACTTTGATGGTGTTCGTGTAGACGAGCGCAGTGGTGGTGATATTGTTACGGTTATCATTGATTCTCATATTGATAGTAACGGTGGTGATGGCATAGAGCTTGATGAAGCCGGTGACGGTGGCGTCGATTTGATGATGGTAGATTCAACCATTAACCAAAATGGAGGATTTAACCAAGAAGATTTAGATGATGGCCTAGATATTGATGAAGCAGATGGCGGTGATGTTAGTGTTTCTCTACATGGTGTCGATGTGAATAATAACCAGGATGAAGGCTTTGATGTTGATGAAGAGGGGCAGGGCAATGTGCAATTAGATTTCAACTCTATCAATGTGATCGGCAATATAGACGAAGGGATTAAAATAGATGAGGAAGATGAGGGCAACATCCGAGCGAAGATCAGAAATGCTATTATCGATGCAAATGGTGATGAAGGTATGCAGTTTACCGAAGTTGATGAAGGTAAGATAAAAGCATCATTTAAAAAGCTCAATGTTACTAATAATGCAAAAGCTGGTATTAGACTCGACCAGTTCTTTGTTGAAGACGAAGAGGTCACTGTAGAAGAAGCTGGCAGTTTAAAAGCTAAAAAAGTTATCCTTAATGGCAATGGTAAAAACGACGAAATCAGAGTTACCAATATAGAAATAAAGTAGTAGGAATAGCTTATACTGCTACTTCTATATGGAACTTTAGTAATAAATATTTGGTAATAAATATAATGGTGCTTGACCGATAAGGGTAAAATTCTATTGGTGGCATTTACAGAAAACACTGCTAGCCATTATTGGTCAATTGTATCGCTATTTTATGCGGGTAAATAATTTTTGTTTGCCCGCACATTTCTGTCTCAGATCGCCGCCTCGACCAACTGACCGAGTCCGCTCCCTTTAAAGTAAGTAATAGTGGCCGACCATTCAATATCGAGCAATAGCCCATTTTCCAGACCTCAGACGATTATTATTTAATATTCATTTAAGTGCAGTGTTTACTAAAAGATGAATTTTCTTATCGATTTGATCTAATTCTCAAGTGATCATCTCTATTTTGCAAGTTCTTGAATGTTTGTTAAGTATAACGGAAGCCTTGTTGTTAATGAGTTTTTAAAATAGGGAACTATATCTAAAAAATATTGTATTTATATAGGTATATATATTTATGATTATGGAGTTCTCATGCTTTTACGATATTTTATTATTGGAGTTGTTACTTTTTTAAGCACCTTTAACCCTGTGCAAGCAAAGCAATCCCTGGGCTTAGACTATTTGCACGGCAGTGATGACATAACCGGGCTAAGGCTAACCTATCGGCCCATAGTCAACCATGTTCCCTTTGCTAAGTGGATAGGTAAGGCTAGCATCTATTGGGAGGGAAGTATTAGTTTTTGGGAGTATGGCGCTGAAAACTCTCATCAAACCAATTTTGCACTTTCTTTATCGCCAGTCATTGTTAAACGGCTTTCTAGGGAAGGTGTGCGGCATCCTATTTTTATTGAAGGGGGAATTGGAGCGTCTCTTGTCCATGACCGTAAGTTTGCTGGAAAAGATATAGGTTCACACTACCAGTTTGAAGATCGCCTAGGTGTAATTATTGGGTTAGATAAAGAGCGCTCGAGAGAGCTCTCAATACGTTATATGCACTATTCCAATGGTGGTTTAGATTCTAAAAATCCAGGTTTGGATTTCCTTAGTGTATCTTACGTACACAATTTTTAGACATTCTCCAAATCTACTTCTAGAGCTCTCTTTGGCACTTTGCGACCAGGTTGAGAGAGGGGAAACACGCTTTGGCATCAAGATAAAAATAATAAGCTTGTGCTAACGCTAGTTTGGATCTACGCCAAAATATGTTTTCATACTCATATATCTTTCCAAAAAAATGAACAACTTCATCTTACTGCTCACTTATTAGTTTGTCGCATATGTGTTGTGCTAGGGCTTCAACTAGCATTATTAATGTATTAGGTGAGAATACTATGATAAATGCTGCCTTCAAGCTTTACGAAAGAATATGTATTTGCTTTTACTATCTAACTAATCCTCGATTTTTTGCTACGGACTTTCTCTGTTTATTGCAATACGCCGTCAGTAATCCTTTTAGCCTATGCGATAATTATAATCGGCTTTATCCTGAAAATAGAACACAATGCTATGGTGAAACACCGCTTACAACGTTAAAGCAAGTTATAGGCTCATTGGCTATTAGCTCCGATGATACTGTATACGAGTTGGGCTGTGGGCGAGGTAGGACAATGTTTTGGCTACATCATTTCATTGGTTGTCGTGTTATCGGTATTGATATTAATCCTTTCTTCATTAAAAGAGCACAAAGAGTTAAGAATATATTATCTCTACAAAACCTTAAGTTTAAACAGTCTTTTATGCACAAGGCAGATTTAAGTGATGCTAATCTAGTCTACTTATATGGCACGTCGCTTCATGATGAATACATTGTAGAACTAGTTGAAGCATTAAAAACTATCCCTACAGGTGCTCGTTTAGTGAGTGTGAGTTACTCTATCTTAGATTATGCTTCTGATTCAGATTTCGTTGTTGAAAGAAAATTTAAAGCGCGATTCCACTGGGGAAGAGCGACAGTATATGTACATAGAAGAATATAAATTCATCTAGATTCTTGGCCCAATGTAATTGTTTTTACAAGACGTGTAAATCTTCTTCCGTGAATAGTATGTGAATTCGATATGTGAAAAATAGAGTATACAGTAACTGGCCTTTAGAGATTTCAATTAAGTATAGTAGTAATAGATTTTACGTAGGTTAATGATATCCTGCCTATTAATTCAAACGACGTAGCTGTTCTTACTTTCTATTAAAACTGTTATTTCTGACTCTTTATTGTTCAATATTAATGTGAATAAACTTAGAATCATAATTTTCAACGAAAGGTCGTAATTTCACTCCGACTTCTTCCCACTCCAATTTTTACCATATAGCGCCCAACTAGGTTCCATAAATTGAACTACTAGAATGCTTTAACGTAAAGTAAGAAAACGACATGGTAAAAATAGCCCTAATACCCCCTCATTGAATGAAGAACAGCTAAATTTTGTTGGTTTGTCAGCCAATGGAGTGATCGAGGCTTAAAATCCTGCAAGCCGCTACAAGCAGCGTACAAACCCTATTAACCAATCACATCTTTGTTTAATACTCATGATGATAAGGTAACCTTTAATATTTCTAAAAATCAGAATTTCTCAGTGTTAGTACAACAAGATAATGTATGAAAAATTAGTCTGATATAAGTCATACTTTCTTATCAGCCATTGAGCTAAGAGTAGTTTGGGATGCAAAGCATAGAGGGAAGTTATCGATTTATTGTTGAGAGAATATATTATGCTAATTGACTTCCCAGTGGCCATTGATTCGGCTAAATCGGATGAGGTCACCTTACACAAACACTATAGTGTGCGTGTGGACTTTGAAAAATTCTGAGATTTATAAACCAAAATTAACTATTAATATAGAGATGGAAATGGAAGACCTAGCAATAAAAAGGCTTTGAAGTCGTAATAGGATCTGATGAACTTTGTCTAAAGAAGGCGCATCAACCATCATTATCAAATCAAATGCCTATTAGTAAATACGACTCTAATAACCTCTAACAAAAATGAAATTAAATAAACTTCTATATATGAAATTGATCTGTCTGAAACAATAGAGGCGTCAACTGAAACAGGGAAATAATATTTTACTTGTTGTAACAGAGATAGCAGCAATTAGGAGATGACTTTTGTTGCCTTGAAAGAGGTAATTGTTGATGTAAGGTTGGCAATCAAAAAGTTGAAGACGTTTACAAGTGGTAGGGTATGCGGAAAAATATATTTACTAGTTTATAAAAAATGCCGATCAAAAATAAATAAATTAATTATATTTAACAAAAAGTTTAACTATTATTATGTGTGGTAACTTTTAAAACTGATTAAAATATTTTTTAAATTAAAAAATAAATGCCATTATTGGTTAACTAATTCAAAAAATAACAATGAATGTAGTGCCGTATGTTGAGGTGGATAAGTTTAATTGCCAACTCATGGCAATGATGATAATTCTTATACTACGTACCAAAAATTTATAGTATGTCTATACTCATATCGGTCTATAATTTAAAAAAAATACGTTTTTATTTTTTTGTTAATTTCATAATTAAGATCTGCTATATGCCACAGTGGTTGATAAAAACGTCGGAATAAGTAAGTAGAATTTAGACACTTCATGTGTTAACAAACATAATAAATTTTTATTATTTTTGTTTGTAGTATAATTAAAATCCATTCCGTTCTTCCTTTATTATAACTGCCAATACTTTATTTGAGCTCGTATGTTTTTTTTCAGAAAATTTTTTTCTATTGCTTGGCCAATTTCTCTGCAGCAAATCATGATCACTCTACTTAGTGTGGTCGATATTTTGATGATTGGTCATTTAAGTAATGAAGCGATAGCTGGTGTAGGTTTGGGTAACCGCATACAATTATTTTTTAGCGTCATAATTCTCGGTTTGGTGGGGGCTGTTGGCATTTTGTCATCACAGTATATAGGTGCTAAGAAGTATGAAAAGCTTAGTAAGATAGTGGTAATGGGGCTTTTATTAAGTTGGGGCTTTCTGTTTCCTTCGTGTACGTTTCTAATTTTTAACAGCTCGGATATCCTATCTTTCTTATTTGATGATGTTACTTTAGTTAGTCATATTTCTAATTACTTAAGGTTTACGTTGCCGTCACTTTTTTTTCTAAGTTTTATAGCTGCTATAGAAAATACTATGAGAGCAAATCATCAGGTGAAATTGCCTCTTGTTTTTAGTGCATTATCTATCTTTCTAAATATTATCTTAAATTATTGGCTTATTAACGGTGGCATGGGTATCGCCCCACTAGGGGTCGAAGGAGCAGCTATTGCTACTTTACTAGCACGTATGTTTCATGCTTTTGTCATTCTCTATTACCTGAATTTGGTACAACACTTTTGTTTGCCGAAACTTAAGGACTTTTTAAGTATTATAAATTACCCTCATTGGGGTGGTTTTTTAAAAGTCGCATTGCCAATGGCTGCTAGCTTTGGGTTGTGGGCGGCTGGAAACTTAACATACCATCTTATATACGGGATTTTAGGTACTGAAGCTCTCGCGATAGTTAGTTTTTTCTTACCTATAGAAAGCATGCTAATTGCCTTGTTTTTTGGCCTCTCTTCAGCATGTAATATTATGGTAGGAAATCATCTTGGCGCAAGTAACTTTAAACAAGCTTATGACTATGCATTTAAATTTATTTTTTGTGCATGTTTTGGCGCTATTTTTATTGGCGTATTACTTTATGTTTTTCAGAGCATTTTGTTAGAAAGCATATATCCAGATGGCCTTAATTTTTCTAATGTTGTGCCTTCCATATTTTCTATAGTTAGTCTGCTAGTATGGGTGAGGGTGTTAAATATGACACTTGGTTTCGGTATTTTGCATTCTGGTGGAGATAATAAGTTTTGTATGATTGGCGATTTTGTTGGTATGTGGCTAATCGGTATTCCAACAATGTATTTTGTCGCTATATCTGGGTATTCGCTTTTTATTGTTGTTTTATTTTCCTATTTAGAAGAATTTGTAAAAGTCTTTATATTTGGCCTTAGATTTTTAAGTAAAAGGTGGTTAAGAAATTTAACGTTAGCAAATCAATAATATCTTAGGAGGCATATATGCAGCTAGCTCTTATCGGTAATCCTGTTTCTCACTCTAAGTTGCCAGAAATTTATCAATTTCTCGGTCAACAAGTTAAAAAAAATGTTGTTGTAGAACGAGTTCATACTGAAGAAGTGCACTTTTATGATGAAGTTAATAAATATCTTAAATGCGAGACGCCTAAGGATGGTTTAGTGATAACCGTCCCTTTTAAGGAAAAGGCTTATGAGATGTGTGATGTACTTACCGAACACGCGGCCAAAGCAAAATCCGTTAACTGTTTAACATTAACTGATACAGGTTTAATTTGTGGTGATAACACCGATGGTCGGGGTATGGTGCACGATTGCCAGGAAAACATAGGTTATGACTTCAAAAATAAAACCTGTTTGTTATTAGGTGCAGGTGGCGCGGCAAAGGGTATTCTTTCATCTTTATTGCATACTTCTATTGAGCATGTTTTTATTTGTAATCGCAGTACTGATAGAGCAAAAAACTTAGCGTCAAGCTTCTCTAACCAAGATAAAATATCGATCATAGAAGAAGCTGAAGCTAAAAAGATGCATTTTGATTGTATTGTTAATGCAACTTCAGCGAGCCTCAGAGAAGACTTGCCGCAAGGCTTGCCTGATAGATTGAAGAGCGATTGCCTATGCTATGACGTAGTTTACAAAGCAGGGGATACGGTATTTTCAAAATGGGCTAAAGTTAAGAAGGCATCTTATGTGCACAGCGGAGTTGGTATGTTAGTGGAGCAAGGAAAAATATTTCTTGAAAAGCTAGGTTTGCCCGAGATGGAAAGCCGTTCAGCTATTAAGGAACTTGCAGATCGCATTTTAGTAAAAAAAATGAATGATACGGAATTCAACGAAGCGATGTCACACAATATGTTGTGTGAGGGGAAATAAATGTTCTCCTTCATCATTCCTTGTTTCAATCAAACTCCTTTACTAAAAAAAGTTCTGTCAAGTTTTATCTCTCAAAAATCTAGCAATATTGATTTTGAGGTGCTTCTTATTGATAACAATTCTGATAGTGGTGTGATAGAAGAAGCTTATTATAAATATTTTGATAAAATCCCTTTATATCTGCTTAAACAACCAAAACTCGATAGTACCTACGCTCTTGCTAAAGCAAGAAACTTAGGTTTGAATTTAGCTCAATATCCCTGGGTTATAACTCTGGACTCTGATTGCCTGTTATGCCCGGACTATATACAAAAATTGAAAGAAGCGGTCTCTTCTGTTGGTCATGATAATGCTATTTTCACTGGTGAGAGATGTTTTATTCAACAAAACCTTGTAAGCGAAGATATGGTTGTTAGTAGTCATAGTGAGATTGAATCTTTACCTAAAATTGGAAGCCCTTCTAACTATGGCTTAGCTAAAGACAGGCGTTTACCAGCAATGGATAAGCTGCCAAATATTCCTCATCCCTGGTCTTACTTCCTAGGCTGTAATACTGTTTTTCAAAAAGATAAAGCATTATCTATAGGTGGTTTTGACGAAAGATTTGATGGCTACTGGGGATATGAAGATATCGATTTTGCATTTCGCTATATAACGAAATTTGATTCTCGCGCTTGTTATTCTTCAGATATTAAAGTCTACCATTGTGATCCGGAAATAACGACATCCACGGTTGATTCAGCCAGCAGATTCAACAAATCTGAAAACCCAAACTGGGAGAGAATATGCAATATAATACCTGGTTTTAAGGAGTTTAAAGAACAGCAGTATCGACGGCTAAGTAGTGAAATAGTACTTTAATATGACAAAGGTAATAGAGAAACTTTCAAATATTGCTGATAATTTTGACGTTTTTATAGTGGATCTTTGGGGAGTCATTTACGATGGAGATGTTCTTTTTGAAGAGGCTATAGATTGTCTTTCAAGACTAAAAGATAAGAGAATTGTTTTTTTAAGCAACACTCCAGGGAGAGCGCATGCTACCTTAATGAAACTTTTTCGATGTGGTCTTCCCGAGAATATAACGTCTACCATTTTAACATCAGGGGAGCTACTTAATATTTTAGCTCGTGATAAGCAGCTACATCGTCTTATTTCTATTAAGGCTGGAAAATATTTTTATTTTGGTGGTGATGAACATATAGGACTACTCGAAGATACACATTATAAAAGGACATCAGAAATTTATGACTGTGACTTTATATTAGCAACAGGTTTACCTTTAGTTGATAAGTGTGCTTTTGACTACCATGATATTTTGATGGAAGCAGTTAATAAAGATAGAAAAATGTTATGTGTTAATCCAGATATTTATATAGCAAAAAAAAATGGTGATACATATTATTGTGCTGGTCATGTTGCTGAATATTACCAAAGCCTTGGAGGTAAGGTTTTTTATGTTGGTAAACCTCACACATTAATCTATGAATACCTTTTTGATATGTTGGGTAATCCCGCAAAGGATAATTGTCTCGCTATTGGTGACGGTTTGAACACCGATATACTGGGTGCATATAAGTATGGGATAACTTCTTTAATGATTGATAATGATGCTTTTGATCAGGATTTCTCACAGCTAAATTTTCAACCTGAGTATCGTTTGTCAAAACTTATTTGGTAAATATTTCTTTTTATATTGTTAATTTCAGAGATAAGATATTATGAGAGATGTCACTATTATTACGACAGCTTGTTTGCCTTGGTTCACAGGAACATCTATCAATCCTATGATAAAAGCCTCGGAGTTGTCTAAGAATAATATTTGCGTCAAACTAATGGTTCCTTGGTTGAGTCTAGAAGATCAAAAAAAAATATATAGTGTTCAATTTAACTCTCAAAAAGAGCAGCTAGATTATATTAACAGCTATTTAGATGAACATAATTATAGTAGGATGGATATCATTTTTTATGATGGAGCCTATATCCCTTGGTATGGCATAGTCCCAAGTGAAAAGTTTTTGGATAAAGTTCCTGTTAATAACTATTTAATATTAGAAGAAATAGATCATCTACTTATTAATAAGCCATTTGCTAAATTCCTAAGGGCTAGGCCAGATTTAAGAATCATGGGGGTCATCCACACTAATTACCCTTATTATTGGCGAAAGTATTTTCGTTTCCTACCTGATTTTTTGTATAAATTTATGATTAAGAATATCTATGGGGTTTTGCACTATGCTATTTTAAAACGCAATGCTCATCGTCTAGTGGCATTGTCGCCGGCAATAGATTTTTACAGAGGTATAAGCTATCAATGTTTGCATGGCGTGGGAGATGAATTTTTCCATGAAGACTCAGTTGAAAATATGTCGGACGTTTACTTCATCGGTAAGATTATTAAAGAGAAAAGTATTGATAGTTTTATTGATGTGGCAAATGCTCTACCAGATGTGAAATTTGATCTCTGGGGGAAGTTTTTTGATACCTACGCTGATAAATTTACCGGTAACATTACACACAGAGGTGAAACAGCCGAGCCTTCGAAGTCACTAAAAAGCTATAAAATATTCTTTAACCCTTCTCAGTCTGAAGTACTTTGTACTACCACTTTGGAGGCTATTGCGATGAAGAAAATAGTGATTTTACCCGATGTTCCCTGTAATCAAGTTTTTAAGTTGTACAAAAGAGCTTACTTTTACAATAACTTACAACAGGCCATTGACCTCGTTCGCAAGATGTCGGCATCTTCTAGCTTGCCTGAGGTCAATACAGAGGGATATCGCTGGTCTAACGTTATTAAGCAATTTATTTCTCAGGAATTAGTTGCCTAACTGCAATTTTAAAGTCGAAGTATATACACAAAAAAAAGCCCTTGCTGAATGAATTCAGCGAGGGCTTTTAGTATTAACATAATAGATAATACTTACTTATTTTCTTTTTTCTCTTTAGCAGCTGCAATAACTTCTTCAGCAACTTGCGCAGGGCAAGGCATATAGTGAGAGAACTCCATAGAGAACTGACCACGACCAGAAGTCATAGTACGCAAATGACCGATGTAGCCAAACATTTCTGAAAGTGGCGCATCTGCTTTGATTCTTACACCTGTAGGGCCTGCTTCCTGATCTTTGATCATACCACGACGGCGGTTCAAATCACCTATAACGTCACCTACGTGATCTTCTGGAGTGAACACATCAACATGCATAATTGGCTCGATTAATTGAGGACCAGCTTTAGGCATGGATTGACGGAAGGCACCTTTTGCTGCAATTTCAAAAGCAACTGCCGAGGAGTCAACTGCGTGGTAAGCACCATCGTACAGCTCAATCTCAACATCTAGCACAGGATAGCCTGCAAGTGGGCCTTCTTCCATCATGCCATTAAAGCCTTTTTCAATAGCAGGGAAGAATTCCTTAGGAACGTTACCACCAACAACAGTTGAGCTGAAAGCAAAGCCTGAGCCAGGCTCACCTGGTTTAATGCGGTAATCAATTTTACCAAACTGGCCAGAACCACCAGATTGCTTTTTATGAGTGTAACTGTCTTCAATCGGCTTAGTAATCGTCTCACGATAAGCCACTTGAGGTTGACCCACTTCTAGTTCAACACCATAAGTACGCTTAAGGATATCGACTTTAATGTCTAAGTGAAGCTCACCCATACCTTTCAGGATGGTGTCGCCAGTTTCCTCGTCAGACTCAACGCGGAAAGATGGATCCTCAGCTACCATTTTACCGATAGCAACACCCATCTTCTCTGCGCCACCCTTATCTTTAGGTGTTACTGCAATAGAGATTACTGGATCGGGGAATACCATAGGCTCTAGAGTACAAGGCTCTTTAGGATCACATAATGTATGACCTGTTTGAACGTTCTTCATACCCACAACAGCAATAATGTCACCTGCTTGTGCTGAGCTCAGTTCGTTACGATCGTCGGCGTGCATTTCCACCATGCGGCCAATACGTTCTGTCTTACCGGTAAATGAGTTAAGTACAGTCATCCCTTTTTCTAATTTACCAGAGTAAATGCGGATAAAGGTTAATGCACCAAAACGGTCATCCATAATTTTGAAGGCCAGGGCGCGTAGAGGCTCGTCCACATCAACTTTAGCAACTTCGCCAGTCTCGTTACCTTCTTCATCGGTAAGCGGCTGTGGATCAACTTCTGTTGGGTTTGGCAAATAATCAACAACAGCATCCAATACCAACTGAATGCCTTTATTTTTAAAGGCAGAACCACAGAAGGTAGGGAAGAAGGCCAATGAAATTGTACCTTTGCGAATACACGCTTTAAGCTGCTCAATAGTTGGTTCTTCACCTTCCATATAAGCCATCATCAGGTCGTCGTCTTGCTCAACCGCTGTCTCAACGAGCTTCTCATGATATTCTTCAACCATGTCGGCCATATCTTCTGGAATAGCAACTTCTTCATAGTTTTCAGGAAGGCCAGAATCATCCCATACATAAGCTTTCTTATGTAAAATATCAACTACGCCTTTGAAGTCGTCTTCGCGGCCAATAGGTAGTGTCATAACTAATGGGTTAGCGGCTAGCACTTTCTCTACTTGGCCAACAACGCGCAAAAAGTCAGCACCGATTCTGTCGAGCTTGTTAACGAAAATAATACGTGCAACTTCAGACTCGTTAGCGTAGCGCCAGTTAGTTTCCGATTGTGGTTCTACACCACCGGAACCACAGAAAACACCAACACCACCATCCAATACTTTTAGAGAACGATATACTTCAACAGTGAAGTCAACGTGTCCTGGAGTATCGATAATATTGAGGCGATGATCTTTCCAGAAACAAGTTGTCGCCGCAGACTGGATAGTAATGCCGCGTTCTTGTTCTTGTTCCATAAAGTCAGTGGTGGCAGCACCATCGTGTACTTCACCAGTTTTATGGATTTTCCCCGTAAGTTTAAGGATTCTTTCAGTAGTGGTAGTTTTACCCGCATCAACATGCGCGAAAATACCGATATTTCGGTACAAAGATAGATCTGTCATTGTATCTCTCGTATGCCAGCGTAAAATTTTGGGCGGCAGTATACAGGAGTTTTGCAAGAATTTTGAACAAATTTTGCGTGAACTTGCTAGGAAAAATGTAATAAGGCCTCTTCGACCACAATTATTGGGTCAATATTGCTCATTTAGACGTTGAACGGGGCTTATTTTCCTCAAATGACACACATTTAATGGTTAAAGCCCAATTATTGGATCGCGCTTTTTTTAGACTAAAAGGGTGTTTTTTAGCTATTTCAACATGACTGCTTCTTATATATGCAATAGCTACTGAGATAATCTAGTATTTGAATCGGGGATATTTCATGATTTGTTTGAATTTTGCTCCTATTGCCGTTGACTCTTCCGTAATCAGGTTTAAGATTGCGTTCCCAATGACCTTGTATACATATAGCTTTATCCAGCTTTGCTATCCATGGTCAGAACCTATTAACTCGTTGCTGAATGTATATTGAGGAATCCGGCAGTGGCTAAAGAAAAATTTGAAAGAAATAAACCGCATGTAAACGTAGGCACGATAGGTCACGTTGACCACGGTAAAACAACATTAACAGCAGCCTTAACGCGCGTATGTGCGGAAGTATGGGGCGGTGACGCCGTTGCTTTTGATGGTATCGATAATGCACCGGAAGAGCGTGAGCGCGGTATCACCATCGCGACGTCTCATGTTGAGTATGACTCGCCTACGCGTCACTACGCCCACGTTGACTGTCCAGGACACGCGGACTACGTGAAAAACATGATCACTGGTGCTGCTCAAATGGACGGTGCGATCTTAGTGTGTGGTTCTACGGATGGCCCTATGCCACAAACACGTGAGCACATCTTGTTGTCTCGTCAGGTAGGTGTACCTTACATTGTGGTGTTCTTGAACAAAGCAGACCTTCTAGCAGAAGACTGTGGCGGTGTAGACTCAGAAGAATACGCAGAGATGTTGGAATTGGTTGAAATGGAATTACGTGATCTTCTTTCTGAGTATGAATTCCCAGGAGACGACACGCCCATTATTGCGGGTTCTGCTTTGATGGCGTTGAACGGTCAAGACGACAACGAATTGGGTACATCAGCGGTTAAGAAGTTGGTTGAGACGTTGGATGAATACATTCCTGAGCCAGAGCGTGCGATCGACGGTGCTTTCATTATGCCTATCGAAGACGTGTTCTCGATCCAAGGTCGTGGAACGGTTGTGACAGGTCGTGTTGAGCGCGGTATTGTTAAAGTAGGTGAAGAAGTTGAAATTGTCGGTGTTAAAGAGACGACAAAGACGACTGTCACCGGTGTTGAAATGTTCCGTAAGTTACTTGACGAAGGCCGTGCAGGTGAGAACGTGGGTGTTCTGTTGCGTGGTACTAAGCGTGAAGAAGTAGAGCGTGGTCAAGTATTGGCGCATGTAGGTTCTATTACGCCTCACACGACTTTCGAAGGTGAAGTATACGTCTTGTCCAAAGATGAAGGTGGTCGTCATACGCCTTTCTTTAAAGGCTACCGTCCCCAGTTTTACTTCCGTACCACGGACGTAACCGGTGCTTGTGAATTACCAGAAGGCGTTGAGATGGTGATGCCAGGTGATAACATTCAAATGACAGTGACGTTGATCTGCCCAATTGCGATGGACGAAGGTTTGCGTTTTGCGATTCGTGAAGGTGGTCGTACTGTAGGTGCAGGTGTTGTAGCAAAAATTATTGCGTAATTGACACTGTTTCACTGCGATAAAAAAGGCTGCCATAGGCAGCCTTTTTTTTTCATTAATTTTTGAGGAACCTTATTACCATGTTGCTGACTACTACATACTAGATACGTTTCTAATGAAACTAAAATTCTTGTTAAGTTTTCGTTAAATTTAAAACTCAAAATATAAACGTAATGACAAACATTTAAAAAAGCAGATATTATTTTTAGATATTTTAAAATTTTACATGTAAGAAATTTTAAATTGCAAAATATATGTTAATTAATTTATTTTTATTTTGTTTTTTTATATATGACATTTTTCTTTCAAAAATATCTAAAAAATAAAATGATTTTATTGGGACACCTTAATAGCTCTAATTTTTCACTAATATTTTTTCTTTTTTAACGTTAAAAACAACTATTTTTTATTATAAAAATTATCTCTTAGATTTCCTTTTTCTGTCTCCTTAAAATATCTCAAGCCTTATTTTTTCTACTTTTTTACTAAAAAGTGTAATTGACTTTTATATTTATTTTCTTTCATAAAGATCTTTTCTTAATTATTTAAACGCCACACAAAAAGCTGACCATTTTGACATGTTGTAACATTTTTTTAGTTAAAAAAAGCAAGTTTTTTGTTGCTAAAAAAAATTTGACAAATCGCTTTTATCTATTTTTTTATAAGAATTTAACCGCTTTTTACTATTATTAACGTCAAAAAATTATTTTTGATTAAAAATCAGACAAAATAACTTCGTTTTTTGTGATGCTGTTCTCATTGTTTGATACAAGTCAACGATGCTGATAAAAAATAGTTATTCATGTCAGGAAAACGGAGTAGCATGCTTTTCGTGACGGGAAATTGACACAGCAAGTGTGTTTTTATTAAGTATGTATTTCCTTATACCTGAAAGACAAATACATAGTTCCCTTGCATTTAGTATTTATCAATATTTATTTAACTTAAGTCGTTTTGTGTAAAAGCAGAAAGGCTATTTCAATTGTGTTGTTTAACGATTTAAAAATACTGAGTTATTGGTAGGTGCCTCTTTGTGCCTTTAAAAAGTGCAGCTCATATTGAATGTTAAACACGTTATTTTTAAACGAAAGAATTTAGTTGATGCCGTGGTCGGCTAATGCAAGTAATTACACGGAAATTTGTTAATAACTAATAAAACATTCGGTAAATTTAAGGGTTCGTGTTATGAAAAACGAAGTTAAAGTTAATGATTTAGACATGAAAAATAATTTAGTTAAAAAGAAAAAGAGTCTCGGTCAAGGTATGACTGAATATATAATTATCGTGGCTCTGATTGCAATTGCTGCGATTGCCGTATTCCGTCTATTCGGTGATACCGCGCGTAACCAGGTTGCTGGTATGGCGATGGAATTATCTGGCCAGAACGGTGCTAACGCACAACAGAAAGCTGCTAAATCTGCGACTGCTGCTGAGACTGATGCAAAAGCTGTTAGAAACTTGAGCAACTACACTGGCAACAACTAAGTTTTCTATTCTCAAAGAGGTTCGTTTGAACCTCTTTATATTATTACTAAAAATATAAGTGTATTGATTTTCTATACAACATTTTTTTCCTTCATTTTGAGGAGTTGTATTCGGTGAAAGCATTTAACATAGCTAAGAGTAAAGGACAGGCTTTAGTTTACATAATTGCTTTATTGGTTCCCTTGTCCATGGGGGCTGCCTATGTCTATAACACATTTAATCTTTCGAACGAAAAAACGCGCTTACAGAATACTGCAGATGCTGTGGCATATAGTGTCGCTACGATAGAAGCTCGCGACCTCAATTTTAAGTCTTACACCAATAGAGCTATGGTCGCTAATCAAGTTGCTATTGCTCAAACTATAGGCCTGGTTTCTTGGACAAGATGGTTGGGAACCACTGCTCAGAATTTATCTTTAGTCACGTCATGGATTCCCTATGCTAACGTCGTTACACGAGCTATTGATCGTGTAGTTCAAGCATTTGAAAGAATTGTCGAGCGAATTTCTCCGGCCATTGTTACCGGTATAGATGTACTTATTACAGCTTTAACTTCTTCGCAACAAGCCATGCATGTGGCAACAGTCGCAGTAGCAGCAGATACGGTAAGAGAAGTTTCGCGTGCAAATGACCCAAGTATTCAAACAGGACTAAGCTTTTCAAATGCCGCCTTGTTTGCAGACTACGCACGCAAGCATAACCGGTTTAGCCGCCGTTTTAGACCAGAAACAGTAAGGTCGGAGAGACGCTTTACTGAGCGTTACCGTGAACATTTTGATCGAGTAGAAGAATTTCGCGAGATTACGATGGAGTCCCGCGATGGTTTTAGTTCTCGCAGAACCTATCGTTGGTTTAGCCTAAATTTACTTGTTGTTCAATTTGCTATGAGAAGAGCCGGCGGTACAGATTTAACAGGGGAAAATTCTCGTCATCGCTATGGCAGCTGGATTGCGATGGATACGATGTCTTGGCATACCCGTACACGAGGTTGTGGTACTTTCGGAACTCGTTGGTGTCGTTGGCGAGAAACTATTCCCATAGGTTGGGGGGCTGCAAAAGCGTCTCGCCGACAAGAAAACATTAGTTTTAGGCATCGTCATAATATGCGCCGTCCTGCGGTTGGTGACAGTTGGGATAGAGGGCAGAACCCAGTTGCCTCTGGAATTGCGCATGTAGAGTTTAACGGTGCACGAGAAATCCAATTGGGGCGCGGTGGTTATAACGGTTTGCGCAGTTATTTTGATCTGCACTACGACGGTTTAATTCAAAAAGCACCTGGAATTTCCATTCTGCTGACTAAGCCACAAAACTCTGTACGTGATGCGCGAGCATTAAATTATAACCAGGGTAATTTGGATGTTGATGGCGCCGCCAATATGGCAAGAAGCCGCATGGCGGCTATGGCAGAAGCAGAGCCCTATTTCGCAAGAATCAATGACAATGGACCCGGTACTAACGGTTATCGAAGAAGCGATCGAGCGCGTGAGTATGGCAACTTGTATAACCCCTATTGGCAAGCCAGATTATCGCCAATGAGTGAGACCAGAAAACGTCTTATTCAGGGAGCAGCAGGTGTTCTGTAAAACTAGCTAATTTAGTTAATTAGGAGTACGGATATGAGCAAAATACCTAATTTTTATATGTCACAGCGTGGCCAAGGAATGGTAGGTTTTATCGTTGCTGCAACATTTTTTGTTATTCCAGCTGCGCTTGGAATCAACTATCTAGCACGTCTTGGGGATGCTAAGCACAAATCCCATGAAGCGGCTAGATATGCAACGTGGGAGCGAACAGTTTGGCATCAGAGTGATAGTAGATATAATCGTAAATCTGATATTGATATCAGCCGAGAAATAAATCAAAGAATATTTGCTGAGCAAAATCGGCCTCTTGATTCTGTGCAGGATCGTAGACGCGTTGCAGCTAATACTATCCAATATGATCGCAACCTTTATAACTGGGATTTAACTAATGGGCCCAGAGCCCCAATTATTGAAACCCCTAATCGACGCGGTGCTGAACCCAATACCCTAGCCATTGCTGATAGTCGTGCACCGGGAACATTCAGTAGTGCCGTTAATAATGTCGCCAGTGGCGTTTTCGACTTTGATCGCAACGGCTTTTACAACTCTCGCATTAGTATGCAGTTCCATAAAGATCGCCATTATACAGCGGAATTTGATGCAGCTTTAGGTGGGAGTAATACGCCTTTAATGGCGACTACTAATAATGCCATGTTAGTCGGTTCGTGGAATGCAAATGGGCCTGGTGATGTGCGTCGTAGAGTTAGTCGTATTTTGCCTACCGACTTTTTAGACAATGGTGTTGTAGATGCATTTAGAGGTGCAGCTTCATTTGCCGGCTTTCGTGAATTTAGGCAGTTGGATTTCGGTCGTGTCGATCCCGAGCGAGTGCCTTGCCAACGCTTACAAGGTATTCGAGGTCGCGGTCGTGGTTGTTAATAGATCTCTGATACTAAAAATAATAAGGTTATCGTATGTGGATAAGTAAAATACGGCATTTATTTAGCATATTAAGTTTATTCATACTCTCAACAGCTGTCCACGCAAAGTGGCCTGAAATTCCTCTACCAAAAGATGCTCGTTTGACGGTAGTATCTGATCAGATGATTTTAAATGGTGTTGAAATGAAGTCTTGGGCAATAAATTCCTGGATGCCTGCCGAAAAAACCGTAGAGTTTTATAAAAAAACTTGGGAAAAGCCCACTATAGAAAATGCACCAGGGTTTGTAGAGTCTGCCTTTGAAGGTTGGCATATTATCAGCCGCTTAGAAGGGGATTACCAAATAACGGTGCAGCTTGATGACTCTGTTTTGCAAACCACCAAAGGCTTAGTTGCAATATCTAAATTGCCTGCGTTAAAGAATCCTCCTGCTATTGGTCGAGGTTTTCCGAAAGTAGGGGAAATGCAATTTATTAATGACATTAAAGCTGTAGATCAGAATAAAAAATCTCGTACTATTGTTGCTAGAACAACCGCTTCAGTTAAGAAAAGTGTTGAGCATTACAGAAGAGTCTATAAAAGGAAAGGATGGGAAGAGCAGACACACCAGTTTGCTTATGAAGGTCAGAATAAATTTGGTTTGTTATTTAACAAGCGTGGTAAGGAACTTAATTTAACTATTACTCGAACCAGTGATAAGACAGATATTGTAGCTGTATTAGTTGACTATTAATTATTGGGGTTTTGAAGGTAAAAATGAAAATAATAAATAGAAACAAACAACAGGGAGCCGCCTCTATCGAATATATTGTCGGCAGTATCTTTGTGCTTGCCGCTTTGTTGATGCCTGTGCTTCCAGCTGAAGGCGGCGATGGCAGAACAAGTGCAGCAGAAATGTTGATTGCTGCCATTAGAGAGAACTACCAGGCCTATGTTTGGGCAATGTCAATTCCAATTTAATAGCATAAAAATACGAGGGTGTAGGTAGTAAAATATGAAGAAGTATCGATCACTGGGGTTATTGGTAGTTGCGATTGTATTCTCCGGTCTTGCAGGCTTTGCCTCTGTTAAATACCTGGAGCATCGTGAGCAAGCTCTCATTGCTGAGTTTGATGAAAAGGCAAATTACACTGAGGTTATCGTCCCTAATAAAGACCTTTTGGTAGGGGATTTAATTAGCTTAGATACGGTTTCAGTAAGGCCTGTGCCTGCCACCTATCTTTCTAACGGTACCTTGTTTCCCAATGACTTTGATTCTATTGTCGGCTTGACTTTGAAAGAACCCGCCGGCGCTGGTAAACCCCTACTAAGAAGTCAGTTAGATGGCTTGACAGGTGTGGAGAAATTCTCTCAGTTGTTAAGCCCAGGACAGAGAGCTTTAACATTATCGATAGATGAGCTGCAATCCAATGAAAATATGTTAATGCCAGGGGATTATGTTGATATTTTGGTAAAAATAACCTCTGACTCTGGTGCAAAAACGGTTAACGTAACAAGTTTATTAGATAAGGTATTAGTTCTTGCGACGGGAATTACTACTGTTGCTGACCCCTCTTACTATCAAGCTCAGGCGGCACAGCAAGGTTATGGTTCTGTCACTGTTGGCGTTGCTTCTAAAGATGTTTCTACACTGCTTTCTGCTCAAACATTAGGTGAATTGATTTTCTTATTACGTAATCCTGAAGATGAAAGTAAAGGCCGCTTTGCTGATGGCTCTGGTTTATTTAATAACAGTAAAGATAATCGTATTCGAGTGTTTTCTAAAAGCAATGCTACTTCAGGGGTATTGACAGGTTCTTATCGTGTTTCAGGCAGTGGACAAAAGAACCTTTGGGGGAATGCGCAAGATACTGGTCGTCTTTATAAAAAGTATCAAGGCAAAGCACCAGAAGAAAAAGAAATAAAAATCGGGCAGCGATAATTTAACATCTGAATATTACTTTTGGACTAATTATTCGTGTTGATGTTGATATATATCATAGGACTGAATGTGTGAAGAAAGTTGTTTTTGTTGTAGTTTTTATTGTAGTGACCTGCTCAGCATCGTTTGCTTTATCCGCAAATTACAGATCGATAGAAATGCACCTTGGGGAAGTTAAAGTATTAGATGTGCCCGATGTTGAGCAAGTTGCCATTGGTGATGAAAAAATTGTTCTATACCGACCATTAGAAAATGGCGAAATGATACTTATTGGTGCCGGCTTAGGACAAACTAATTTACATGTTTGGCAGAAAGGTGGAAGACAGAGAATCTATAAGGTGAGTGTTATCAACCAAGATGTCTCAAGGAACTTAAAACTAGCACGCTACTTGGCTGAAAATATTGCGGGCTTAAAAGTTAGTGAGAAAGATAACCGAATTGTTTTTAGTGGCAATGTTTCTATTTCTCAAAAGGATAATTTTTTAGCCATTTTAGGACAGTTTTCTAATCCAATATCATTGGTGACTTACAGTAGTTTTGTGTTTCAGCCTGTTGTACGAATAGATGTCACTTTATTGGAAATAAAACAACGAGCGGTAAGGGATTTAGGCATCGACTGGGATGATGCTATTTCAGGACCCATTGTTGGTGTTCATAGGACATTCTCTCGTAATGATTTTTTTCGTATTGCAAGGGATATAGGCAATGATGGCGATGAAGTCGCATCAGGTATTATCGATCCTGATACTGGTGTGCCGAATGATTACAACTTTTATTCTTATGGTGGTCTTACAACGGTTCTAGGTTCAATAATCAATCTCTTAGAAGAGACCGGTGATGCTGAAGTAATTTCTTCGCCACGTTTGATGGCAAAAAGTGGTGAGTCGGCATCATTTTTATCTGGCGGCGAGTTTCCCGTTGCAGTATTGAATAACCAGGGACAAGTAGAAGTTGAATTTAAACAATATGGGGTTCGGCTGGAAATAAGCCCTCAAGTAGACTCAGAGGAAAATATTAATACTTTGATATTTACTGAATTAAGTTCTATTGACTTTGCGAATGTGGTTAATGGTGTGCCGGGACTAGTATCTAGAAACTCGGAAACTACAGTAAATTTACGCCATGGAGAAACCTACGCTATATCAGGCTTGGCTCTGGCAGAGAAGTCTGAACAAAATACAAAAGTCCCATTTTTGGGTGATATTCCATATTTGGGACAGCTTTTTAGAAGCACCAATACTGATGCTGATTCGACAGAATTGGTCATCATGGTAACACCGTATTTAGTTACGCCCGATTCAAAAATTAACAAAGACCTAATAGAAGCGGGTAATCCAATAAGAGAAAGTTTTAAAAACTTTGACTGGAAAACAAAAATTCTAGAGTAATTTGTATGTATAGAGTTGATGTTAATACTAAAAGTGGGACTAAGGTTTCTTCGTTTACTTGGAGTGAAGAAGAATGCCAAATAGGCCGCTCCAAAAGTAATCATATTGTTTTACACGGCTGGCGAGTTAGCGGCGTTCACGCCATTATCCGTAATATGTCAGAAGGCGCTTTTATCAGTGCTAGTGTTGACTCGAGAAATATTGTCGTTAATAAAAAGAAGTTTGCTGAGTACGGGCCTATTCAAGAATCCGATATTATTCAAATCGGTGACTATGTTATTCGCTTAAAGCCTAAAGGTGATCAGAAGGAAGTTGCATTTCAGAGTGGCGCTGGTGATAAAAAAACTACAAATACAAATCAAACATCATCAACAGATAACACGCAAGTAAATAACTCTACACAGCAACAGGAAGATCATGCTGGAAGCATAGATGATTCATTAAAAATGCAGTCGCATGAGTGGCGCTCGAAGATACATCGCCAATTATTCCAGATTATGGATTTGCGCCGCGTTAATATTAGTGAAATGGATGATGTAGAATTGCGTGAGTTTACACGCAATACTATCGATGAAATTTTAAAAGATCTTAATGATTTCCCTGATACTTTAGATGCTAAACAACTTGGTTATGAAGTGCTGGCAGAAGCGGTAGGTTTAGGGCCGCTTGAAGATCTTCTCAATAATGAGCAGGTCAGCGAGGTCATGGTTAACGCTTGTGATGAAATATTCTATGAGGAAGCAGGCCAACTTAAAAAATCGAAGATTACTTTCACTAATGACCGTTCAGTGATTGGTGCAATTGAACGTATTGTTGCACCTCTGGGCCGTCGTATCGATGAAAGTTCGCCAATGGTTGACGCTAGACTTAAAGATGGTTCACGTGTTAACGCCATTATTCCGCCTCTGGCTCTAAAAGGCCCTAGTATCACTATCCGAAAATTTATGAAGAATCGTCTTACCTCAGATGATTTGATTCGTTTTGGCTCAGCCAATAGTGATATGGTTAAGTTTCTCGAAACAGCGATTGTTCGCAAAAGAAATGTTGTTATTTCTGGTGGCACAGGTTCTGGTAAAACAACGTTGCTTAATATCCTATCAAATTATATTCCAGATAATGAACGTATCGTTACGGTGGAAGATGCGGCGGAACTTAAACTCTATCAGCCTAATCTTGTTTCTTTGGAAGCTAGACCGCCAAATCAGGAAGGGAAGGGTGCGATTCATATTCGTGACCTTGTAAAAAATTGCCTGCGTATGAGACCAGACCGAATTGTTGTAGGAGAGTGTCGGGGCGGTGAAGCATTGGATATGCTACAGGCGATGAACACAGGTCATGATGGGTCGTTAACAACTATCCATTCCAACTCTCCACGGGATTGTATTTCGAGGATGGAGGTACTGGTATTGATGTCTGGAATGGATTTGCCGGTGCGTGCCATCCGCGAACAAATTTCTTCTGCCGTCAATATTATTGTACAACAAACACGTTTCTCTTGTGGTAGTCGCCGTGTAACCAGTGTGACAGAAGTAACTGGAGTAGAAGGGGATACAGTGCAGTTGTCGGAAATTTTTCGCTTTCGTCAAACTGGATACGACTCCAATGGAAAAATTGAAGGTCGCTTTGAGTCTACTGGTTTAGTTCCTGAGTTTTATGAGGATCTGCGTCGTCGTGGTATTGAAGTAGATATGAGTATATTTAGAGAGGAGCATAATTCTTAATGACAACTCCTATACTTATTGGTATCGCTGCATTTCTTAGTTCGTTAATACTGGTTAGCGTTGGTTTCTCCCAGTTGTTGGCGGCGGGAAATAAATATCAAGAGTTATTTACTCAATCGGCCAATACCAATCTTACGGAGATGTTTATTTTCATCGACCCTAAGAAAATTTACGTACTCAACTTATTAGTGTTAGTGGCTGCATTTTTACTTATATGGCTATTAACGAAGTCTTGGCCAATAGCCCTTATTGCTTCAATTTTTTTAGGTGCTTCCCCTAAATTTTTCTGGCGTGTTTTGAAAGAAAAACGTAATGATCGCTTTTTAGGTGATTTGCCCGATGCACTAACTTCTATGTCTACCATGATGCGTGCTGGCGCCAATATGAATATGGCTTTGGAAACAGTAGTGGCTGAAACTCCTGGGCCTATATCTCAGGAGTTTGGTCTTTTTTTGCGGGAATTACGCATCGGTATCGACTATCACGAAGCGCTGGATAACCTACAAGAAAGGATGCCATTACAGGAATTAGAATTGGTGATCGCAGGGATGAAAATTAGCCGTGAAATTGGTGGGAGTTTAGCGGATGTTCTTTATCGCCTAGCCGATACCTTGAGACGAAAATTAGAAATGGAAGGAAAGATAAGAGCGTTAACTGCTCAAGGGAAAGCGCAAGGCTATGTGATGACGGGTTTGCCGGTATTTTTGGCTGTGGTGCTCATGAAGCTTGAGCCTGAAGCGATGGGAAGGTTATTTACGGAAGTCATAGGCTGGGTTGTATGTGCAGTTTTTTGTATTTTCCTATTTATTGGATATAAATTCATTAAAAAAATTGTGAGTATCGATGTTTGAGTTAGATATTGTTGCCTTAAAAATGTTGATTGGCATGGCCTTTTTTGTCGGCCTTGTTTGTTTTGTCTTTTCAATATCTGGCATTAAACAAGATATGCCTACTGATGATCGCCTTTATATGGATCCTTTACCTGGCACCTTAAGATCCATTTGGCCATTAGTAAATTTTTTCTCGTTTTACATTGGTGACCGATTTCCTGTTGAGATGTTAGTGAAAATAAGTAAGGATCTTCAGCGTAGTGGCGTCAGTTACTTGATGACTCCAGAGCAATATATTGGCTTGAAAATTACAGGCGCTGTGCTAATGGCCATATTTGCTTTTATCTCAATGCTATTGCTTGAGACATACAGTGGTTATGCACTTTTTTTTGCAGCAGTTTTAGGCTTTTTCCTACCTAAGATATCTTTAAGGGATCTCAAGAAAAAGCGCGAGAAAGCCATTATCCGGGCGTTGCCGACTTACCTAGATTTCCTAACTATGGCGGTACAAGCTGGCATGAATATGACAGGCTCTATTCAGCAAGCTGTGGATAAGGGGCCGCAGGGGCCACTCAATGTGGAATTTAAGAAAGTATTACGTGATATTAAAGCGGGCATGCCTCGCACGGATTCAATTCGTGAGCTTTCTGAGAGAAACAATATTAAAGAAATTACTGCTTTTGTGACGTCGGTAATTCAGGCAGAAAAAACGGGCGCGAGTGTTGGTAACACTTTAAAAGTACAGGCGGATCAGCGCCGCGTGGAGCGTTTCCAACGAGCTGAAAAACTCGCTATGGAAGCTCCCGTTAAATTAATTTTTCCTTTGGTAGTATTTATCTTCCCTATGACCTTTTTGGCTTTGGGATTCCCTATCGTGATGAAGTTTATGTATGAACTTTAAAGGAGAGTTTAAAAAACTGAGTGTTGTCAGTGATGGAGAACATTTACTTAATATAGCCATGGCTGATGGTATTTTGACTAGGGCGCGAGGCCTGCTATTCCATCAACCACTAAATGAAGAACAAGGACTTTTGCTGTCTCCGTGTAATGCTGTACATACATTTTTTATGCGCTACAGAATTGATGTGTACTTTATTGACGAGCATAGAAAAGTATTAAAAGTCTGCAAAAACTTGAAGCCATGGCGTCAAGCTATGTGTTTGTCAGCAAAGTATGTTCTTGAAGTGAAAGAAAATAATGCACGAATGAGCAATATTTGTGTCGGTGAAAAGTTAGTTTGGGCTTGATTATTAATTCTCAACATTATCAATGCCCAGAGAGTGTTAGGAAAATTTATGCGTAGTTTTGCCTTAAAAGTGCTATTAGTTTTACAGTTTTTATTTCTTGTTGCATGTGCATCTACTGATAGCAGCAGCAAAAAGTCTTTAGACGCCCTAGCACTTGTTGAAATAGCTAATGATTATTATGAGAAAGGCTTGCTGTCAGATGCAGAGGCTAAATATAGAAGAATTACTCGCGAATATCCCAAATATCACGAGGCATGGTTGAAGTTAGGCAATATTTATATACGCACCGATCAGCTCGATGCAGCAATTATTGCCTATGAGACTTGTAATAAAAAGCAACCCGAAGATGTTAGGTGCTGGAATAATCTAGCATTGGCCAGGGTAAAACAAGCAGTTTCCAGCCTCGATGTAGGTAAAGCTGCGATGATGAAAAACTCTGATGAGTACTTGGGCCTTGAGAATTTTCAAATGAAATTGATAAGTATCTTGGCTACAGAATGATAAGTCTTGGAAAGTGTGAGGTATGATTATGGCTCGATATAATACGCGCTCTAGCTCGCATATCCCGAAAAGGATATTTTCGAAAGGGCTAAAATCTCAGGGTGGTCAAGCACTCGTTGAACATATTATTTTGTGGCCAGCATTGGTCATTGTTGTCTTAGGTACATTGCAAGCTGTATTTTTATACCGAGATAAAGCTACCTTTAACGATGTTGTACTGCGGGCTGCCAGGGAGGGCGCTTTACACAACGCTCGTGTAGGCCCTATGCAGCAAATGATGGTTAAAGGATTAGTACCTTTGTATTTAAAACGCAATCCCAATGCTGCCAACTATCTTTTGGCTGAGGGCCGTGCGTATTTAGATAATCAGATTAATCCTAGAAATGGTAATCGAATTGGTAATGCGCCGATACGTATGCAAGTGATTTCGCCGAACGCAGATGTTTTTAGGCGCTTTGCTCGCGATATGTTCCAACTGCAAGATGGGTGTGAAGAAAATATTCGTCGCCGCCGAGGTAATGATATTACACGCTGTCGAGAGCAGCGATTCAGGCAAATACCTAATGATAATTTAAATATCCGTAGCGCAGGTACAACCAATGTTCGTGTTGAGGGGCGCACGGTTAGAATGAATTTGCAGGACGCCAATATATTGAAGGTGCGAGGCCATTGGTGCGCGCCATTGACAGTCCCTTTCATGCGCGCCGCATTTTATAACACACTATTTCGTTTCAATATGTTGTGGAGTCAAGATTTTTGGTTCTTCTATGCATCAAAAAGAGAAGTACGCGACCATCCCCATTGGGGAGCATGTGCCGCTAAGACAGTGCGCAATGCAGGTCTCGCTGCTGCAGGGGTAGAAAGTAGAAAATATTATATCCCTATTTCTTCAGATGCTGTTGTACGTATGCAGTCGCCGGTAAGGCAATAAATTTAATTTAATAACTTGATTATTTTACGATGAATAAAGCACCGAATATATTATCCCTCAATGTGTTAATGGTTTTTTTTGCGTGTTTACTCACAACCAAAGCCTTTGCTGAAATTGACTTAATTTCGCTATACCCAAAAGCGACAGTGTTTAAAAAGATCAACAAGGAACATCAACGTTACCAGGTTATTCAGAGTGATATTCAATATATTACAGATCTCACTGGCGATTCCGAAGAAGGCTATTTTCCAGCAAAATCCATGATGCTCGACGGTGTTGTAGAACGTACAGTATATGATCATACAGAGACAGACGCGGCTATAGAAATAGCCAAAAATATGCGTGACGAGATGAAGAGAAAAGGCTTCGAAATCTTATACGAGTGTGCGCGGGATGAATGCGGTGATGTTGCAGGATGGCGTTTATACCTGAGCCGTCACGTGGATGGCTATGTCGATAAACAATATTATATTTTAGCGCAGCATCCAGATAAAAAAGACGGTGATTGGTATGTGGCATTCTATGTTAACGAATTTACCAATATTCCTCGTTCAATAATTCATGTACTAAACACAGGTTCAATCGATTTTAAAAATTACGTCATCAATGTACGCAACTTGGGCGTTTGGCTCTCTCGGGGTGATAGTGTTCCTCTAGAGGGTCTATTTTTTGAATTTGACAGTGCAGATATTACCAAAGAGTCATACGTAGTATTGGATAACTTGGTTGAGGTACTCAATGAAACGCCTGAGATGACTATTTCAATCGATGGTCATACAGATGAACTTGGTTCGGAAAAATACAATTTAGATCTTTCCTTACGTCGCGCTGAATCAGTAAAAAATTACTTGATAAAAAAAGGTATTAAGGATTCCCGCCTGGTTGTTGCAGGTTACGGTGAAGGTCGGCCTAAAACTTTGTCAAAAGATAGTAAAGCTAGAGCCCAAAATCGCAGAGTAGAAGTGGTGAGAACTAATGGATAATAGTAAAAAATTTGTTATTTTAATTTTAATTTTCGGAATCTCTGGATTTTCAGGCCTAATCTATCAATCTATTTGGGCAAGCTATCTAAAGTTATTCTTAGGTCATTCTGCTTATGCTCAGACCTTAGTGCTTTCTATTTTTATGGGAGGTATGGCAATTGGTGCGTGGTATGTAGGTAAACGAACCGCCGATTTAAAACGTCCTGTATTATGGTATGCCATCACCGAAGCGGCTGTAGGTGTGCTTGGCATAGTATTCCATGCAGTTTATATGTCTGTAACATCTTTTTCTTATGAACATGTTGTCAGTGGCATGTCTTCCCCTGAACTTATAGGCTTATATAAATGGACTTTGGCGACGTTATTGATATTGCCACAATCAATTCTTTTAGGAGCGACTTTTCCTCTGCTTGCCGCAGGTTTAGTGCGAGCAGCACCGGCGAAGAATGGACGCTTGATCTCCCTGCTTTATTTCTCAAATAGCTTAGGTGCTGTGGTAGGCGTTTTAACTAGCGGTTTTGTTCTTATTCAAAATTATGGTCTACCTGGCACAGTCGCGATAGCCGGTTTTGTTAATTTATGGCTTGCCGCTCTAGTATGGGTTATCAATAACAAATGGGAAATTGATGATATTGGTCTCGAAAAAATAACGCTTATCAATACTGAAAAGCTAAGTAACGATAACGCTATTGTGCCTAGCACATTAAAACTCATGATTTTATGTGCTGGTTTTACTGGGATGGCATCATTTTTCTACGAGCTAGGTTGGATTCGCATGTTGAGCATGGTTCTGGGTAGCTCGACACATTCTTTTGAACTGATGCTCAGCGGTTTTATTCTGGGTATTGCCATTGGTGGCTTTTGGATTAAAAACAGAATTGAAACACTAGTCGATCCGGTTAAAACACTAGCCTATATTCAATTAACAATGGGAGCACTTGCAGCACTATCACTGTTTGTTTATGACCAGACGTTCTCTCTGATGTCCGTGCTCATGAGAGCATTGGATCAGAGTGAACCGGGATATCTATTTTTTAATCTATCATCCCATTTCGTTGTGCTACTGCTGATGTTGCCCACAACGATTTGTGCCGGTATGACTTTACCTCTCATTACCTACTCATTAATGAAAACTTCGGTAGGTGAAAAGAGTATTGGTATGGTCTATTCAGCTAACACTCTTGGCAGTATTTTAGGTATTTTATTAGTTGTGCACATGATATTACCTGTACTCGGTTTAAAAGCTGTTATTATTCTAGGTGCAGGAATTGACATTGTGGTCGGCTTCTTTTTACTGCGACCTACCGCTATCAGTTTTAAACACCCGCGAATAGCTGCTCCTGTTGCTGGTGCGGCGCTAATTGTTTTATCCGCTGTTGCTTTTTTCGAATTAGATCCTAACAAAACTTCATCATCTGTTTTTAGAAACGGGCGCGCTTTAAGCTCGGGCGAAAACATAGCACGCCTTGATGGCAAGACTTCATCTATTGATGTATATACCGTCGGTAAGGATGAAGAGGAGCGAATGGTTATTGCGACCAATGGCAAACCTGATGCTTCTATTACGGTTGACCCGAAAGGCGATACTTCTCCTGATGAAATTACTATGATAATGGCTGCTGCGCTTCCTTTAGCAATGCACGATAACCCCGAGTATGTAGCCAACATCGGTATTGGTTCTGGTTTAACTGGGCATACTTTAATGGGGGATAAGCGCATTAAACGCTTAGACTCAATTGAAATCGAGAGCAAAATGGTTGAAGGGGCGAAGTTTTTCGGTGATAAAGTTTCCCGTTCATTTACCGACGAGCGTTCAAAAATTCATATAGAAGATGCGAAAACATTTTTTTCTTACAACAACCATAAATATGATGTGATTGTTTCTGAACCATCTAACCCTTGGGTGAGTGGTGTCGCGACCTTATTCTCTTCTGAGTTTTACAATCATATTAATCAGTATATTGCTGAAGATGGAATATTTGTTCAGTGGTTACACTTGTACGAAACAGATTTACACACGGTTGCCAGTGTTATGAAAGCTCTGGGTGAAAAGTTTAATCACTACAACGTTTATTCGAGTAATACTGTAGATATGTTAATTGTCGCCTCTCAATCTCAAGAGGCCATTAATGTTGATGTAGATATTTTTAAAAATTACGAAGATTTAGAGCTATTAGAGCGAGTAGGTTTGAGTGATCTTAATGATATTAAATTTCATTTTTTAGCTTCTAAACGTGTATTGGCTCCTTTCTTTGAAAGTTTTGATGTTGCAGCTAATTCTGATTTTTATCCGGTAATCGATACCCGTGCAGTGAAAGCTCGTTTCTTAAAATTGGATGCCCTTGAGATTACGGGGTTATATCGCACGCCGTTTACTATGGAGAATTTATGGCCAGGTAATGAGCCGGCAATGACAGAAGAAAGTAGTGTTGTGTCTAGCCAGTCAAAGCATTTTTCTCCGTCAGTTGGTGCCATGGAAGCCAAGCAAGTATATGAGTATTACTTTAACCAGACAGCACTTAAACAAGATCTGCCCGACAAGCTCTACTTTGCTTCACAACTATTTTATTCTGCTGAAACATGCCATAAAAATCTAAATGAAAACTACGTTGTTAAGAACCTGAGTTATATGGCCAGTATGTCTCTTGCTTTTTGGAATAAGGGAACAAATAAAAAACTTGTTGAGCATTTAGATCAGTTACCTTGTGTACAAGCATCTGAATTGGTTTCTAATATGGTTGCTACCATTAATTATACCTTGACTGATGAATATGCGAGCCTCAGTGCAGTAACAGCAGAATTACTGGAAACGCTCGTCCCTAAAGACAAAAAGGTTCACGATAATCTTTCAGTGTTTTTATTATCCATGAATATGTACGCCTCTTTTATGGATAAAAACTTTAATGCAACAATTGCAGCATTTGATGAATACGAAAGTGTTGGCGTAAATATGAAAAAGCACCGTCAGGCGATTGCCATGCCCATTATCTATCAGCATGCCAAGCAAGAGCTAATTGAGCAGGGTGGTATAGCGTCATCTGACTAAATAATAATGTAGATACTTAAGGTGTATGACATGTTGTTATATTCGATTGGTTATCTGTTAGGAAAATTGATTTTTGCCTATATTGCAGTTTGCCTCATTTGTTTTTTTCTCAGCAAATTTCAATATAAAAATGCGGTAGCCCTTGCTCATGGAAAAAAAGGCTTAGTTGCTATTTCTCTGTTCTTTGCAGTGCCTTTTATTACAGGACTTAGTAGTAGTCTTGCGTAATTAACATTTATCAAAAATCTAATATTTAAGAAATAGTGATTTGTAGGAACGCTATGATCATGAAAATTAAATACCGCTTTATGTTTTATATAAGCATGTTGGCGTTGATGTTTAGTCCTAGTGCTTACTCTGAGTTACCAGTGCAATCTCGGGAATTGCAGTATATCTGGGTAAAAGATGGCTATCAGGTGGGGGTAGATAATGATCCTCCATGGCAATGGAAATATTTAGAAGACACTAATGGAGGAGAGTTTGTTGCTATGTCACCGGATTCTTATTATCCACCTGCTGCTATTACCATCAGAACGCATAACAGTATAGAAGTGGATCGCGGTGAACATTTCTTTAAACGCATGGCACTTGTTGCAATTAATACCGCGATGAAAAGCTATGGTACAGATTTCCAATTTAAGTTGAGTGATTTGGAAAAAAATGAATATGGAGGATTAAAAGGCTACTCAGTAGAGTTTTTATCCAAGAGCAAGGACGTGAAACATGATGTAAAAATTTTTGTTGCTAGAAACAGTATTAATAAAGTTTTGTCTCTCACAGCTTCAACTCTGGAGGGGAAGTTACCGCATTTATCTCCAGTGTTGGACAGAATGTGGAGCAATATCTCATTTGCACAAGCTAACAAATACCAAGAAAAATAACTGGAATCTACACTATGAAATATAAAAATAGGTTTGTAGGTAAAAGCCTTGCGAGGCAAGCAGGGGCAGCGATGAGCGAATATTTACCTTTGCTAGGTTTCGTTCTAACGATTATCGCTGGCGGTATAGGACAGTACGGCGATGTTGTTCGGGATCAAGGTTCTAATGTCGCTGTAGAATTGTCCGGAGGACAATATGCTCCTGGCAGTGGTTCCGGCGGCGGTGGAGGCACTGGCGGCGGTGGCGGAACTGGCGGCGGTGGCGGCACTGGCGGCGGTGGAGGCACTGGCGGTGGTGGAGGCACTGGCGGTGGTGGAGGCACTGGCGGCGGGGGAGGCACTGGCGGTGGTGGAGGCACTGGCGGTGGTGGAGGCACTGGCGGCGGTGGAGGCACTGGCGGCGGGGGGGGCACTGGCGGCGGTGGAGGCACTGGCGGCGGTGGAGGCACTGGCGGCGGTGGAGGCACTGGCGGCGGTGGAGGTACCGGCGGTGATGGAGGCGACGCTGAAGATGAAGAAAGTCTAATTGAAGAAATTCTTGATTTTACCTCTAACTTTGTACGTGGCCTGTGGGACGGCATCCTTACTCAGTTTTGGGATTTAGTTAACTTCTTATTGAATCCGATTGAGACTGCACGCCAGTTGCGAGATCTGGCCGTCGCATTGTTTACCGATTTTGAAGCGACCATGCAGGCGATTATTGATCAGCTGGGTGATGATATAGCTGCTGTTATCAGTGGTGATCCCTACCGTATTGGTCAACTTGTGGGTGAGAATATTAGCCCCGCTGCATTAACTAGTATTGTGACTCGAGTACGACGCTTGGCCGGCTTTTCCCGCACAGCGCGAAGGCTAGATGTTGGTTGTAGTAGCTTCCTTGAAGGCACCATGGTGTGGACAGAAACAGGGATGCGGCCAATAGAAACACTCAAGGTCGGTGATCGAGTGTATTCGCGAGATGAGAATACTTTCGAGGATGGTATTAATCCTATTACGCAGCTATTCACCCGTGAGGTGGAAGGTTACTACGAAATAAAAACCGGCTATGACCATATTCAAACCACTGCTGAACATCCATTTTGGCGCCAAGGTGAAGGTTGGGTATTTGCTGCTAATTTAGAAAAAGGTAATGCCCTTGCTGCCGCTGAAGGCGATATCTTAGTGCGCAGTGTGAAATACGCTAAAGGTCCTGTGAGTGTTTACAACTTTGAAGTAGAGAAGCATCACAGTTACTTTGTTAGCACCAATAAGCTCTGGGTGCACAACCCCAATGATGCATGTGATATTGCTGCTCGTACTGGGCGAGTCAATGCCGCTGTTGATCAAGCGTTGGATCTATTACCAGCCGCAAAACGAGATCGCTTTGGCAGGATGTTGGACGACAATCCTAATATTCGCGATGCAATTATTGAAAACCCCGAACTTGCACGTGCATGGGATATAGCAGATGACGCTGGTTATTCTGACTTTGGCAGATTAGGACCAGAATCATTAGAGAGTGTTCATCGTTTATTAGAAAATCGACGCTTGGACGATATAAATCTTGATGGCGATAATTTAAGGCGTTTATTAGCGGCTAACCGCTCAGCAGGATCTGGCGCTTTAGGCCTACAAGAGTTAGCGGATGGCTTGCATGATTTGGCCGACGCTGGTGTTGAAATAGGTGATATCACGCCACTTATTGGTGATCTTGAACGAGGGGGTAATTTCGCTGTTGGTGCTGGGTTTACTTTAAAACATATCACTGATAACCCTGCGCAGTTTGCTGATTTGGAGCTTCGTTTCGAAGTTACTGCTCCGGGTAGACGTGTAGATGTGGAGGTTATTGATGAAGGCTTCTTTAGCAGCAGGACTATCCGTTATGAATATAAATCTGTTCAAAATTTGCCACCGCAAGAATTTGGGAGACAATTTGTAACAGATTTACAACAAGCTGACCTTGACGATATACGCTGGATTTTTGATAGAGACAAGCTAAGCCGTAACGGTCAATCTCTAAGTGCTTCAAGGCAAGATATGTTAGATACTATAAGGGAGGAGATGAGAAGTATGCGTACTGAGGAAAGCGAAGCTATATGGAGGAAATTTGGGGCTCGAAATCAGGAGCAATTCGATAGTATACTTTCCAGTAATTTTACTAATATTTTTAGGGCTGAATAATGTTCGAATGTACCTCTTTTTTAAGTAACGTAAAGCTCCTTGGTATCTTAGGTAATGATGTGCCAATACTTTACGGCGACTTAGTGGGGGCTGAAAAATCCTGCTGTGTTATGGACTTGGAAAAGGGTACATTTGAAAAACGGTTTAGTTATGATTATTCAAAATGTTTAACTAATAATTTTGCAGGTCATCTTTATATTCATGATCTTGAAGGAAAAAGCGAACTACTCGTTGCAAGTGCTCATGATGTTAAAAACTACCCCGCCTTAAAGCCTGAACACAGAGTTAAGTCCGTGCTGGGTGGCTGTATTTTGTTTGAAGAGCATAAACAAGATATTCGTCACTTAATATCTCTACAAGAGAGGGAAAAAATTCAGAGTTTTTCCATGAGTGAGGAGTATTATTATTTGTTGGAACATCCCGACTCTGAGCGCTTGTTTTTTGTTAATCAGGTTGGAAGTATTGTTACCTGTGTGCAAGGTGCTAGTGGCGATATCTTGTGGCAAGTATCTTTTCCTGATCACATTACAGTTGATAGCCGGTGGACTATAAAGCAATACGGTGATGCCCTTGTGTTTAATGGTCATGCCGTATTGACGGAGCCTACTAATGTAGGAGAAATACAATTTAAACCTCGAGGTGGCCAAGAGAAAGTAAGAGCCATGATGTCTATAGATATTAATAGTGGTGATATCTTATGGATACAAGCTCCGGTATTTGGCGGTGACAGCGGTAACCTAAATGCCTGTTATAACTTAGATTCTTCAAATAGCAACTTGACGATTCTTTGGTCACATGGGTGTCATACTATCGATCTTAAAACTGCTGAAACGGTGGATCTGACCATCTTTGACAAAAAGATAATCAAGCAACATAAAATAGACTTCTCTTCTGTATATAAAAACTATGTAGTAGGCGCCGGTAAACGTGGTGATTTGGTAATTTTCGATAGAGATACGAAAGAAATCGTCCAAAGTGATAAAGGTAAATGGGGTCAAAGCCTAATGAAAGCCCCTATTATTTCTAACGATTTCTTACTGGTGTGTGAAGATGATCTAGGAGTTGAACTTCCTTATTCTGTTTCAATTTTTTCTCGAAGCTAACTGGCCTAATCCTTCCGTATAAATAAATGGTGAATTTATGAAATTATTGTTTAACTCAACAATATGCGCACTGTTATTGACTTCTAATATTGTATTCGCCCAAGGCTCAGTAGGTATGCTCAGCGATGAAGAGCTGCGTCCCTTTTGTGAAAATGAGTCAATCTGGAAGCAATACAGTGTCACCGCTGAGCAATGTATGGAAGCTTCTAAAACCTGTGCTAAAGCTAATGCGGAAGCCCAACTGGATTTTATGGCTGCTACTCAAGCACTTTATGGTTGTGTGTTCAAAAAGTTAGGTGTGAAAGGGCAAGTAAGTTTTGGTGCGGATGGGGAATAAGAGGGTAATAGCAAGAAGCTAGTAGATAATCGCCATAAGCCATTGATAAGTTAACTCTAATGAAAGTTAGTAAAAGCGTGCTAAGCCTTAAAAAAGAATTCGCACTTATTAGTATCTGTGCTTTTTCTTCTCTAGCTTTTCCTTATCGGGCAGTGGCGAGTGTTGAAGAGGTGCACAGTAAAGTCAGCTATATCCAGAATTTGGTGGTTCCCCTGCAGCAGGGTGCTGCTAATATACTGCAAGTCTATAGTGATTATTACCAAGTTAATAACTTTGATCCTAAAAGACCTTTGTCCAAAAACTTAGTGAAGCGTTTAGAGAATGATATCAGTACTTTCTTCAGCAAGTATGATCAAGCTATCGAGCTGTCTGGCCCACTTATCTCTCCATCCAAAACGACAAGCTGCCAAGAATCTCTAACTAAGTTTGATCGACGTTTTGTTTCTTCCCTAAAGAAGCAGGCCAAAGATATAGAAACAGTAAAATATGGTATGCGAGATAACTTTGCCTATCTGTTTCTATCAACCGCACAAGGTTTATCATCCATTCTGATAAGCGATAGATGCCTATAAAATTGGGATCGGATAGCCTTTGCGCTCTGGCGCGATTTGTCATTTTCCTGCTGTATTCCTTATTTACTCTTTACGCTATCTTTCTTATATAGATAATCTTTCTTATATAGTAGAAGGAGCGGTAATTTCAGCTTCCAAATAAAAGTTAATAAACGAGGCTAAATCCTGCAGATTAGTTACTGCTTTGTTCCAAAAATGCATAATCATTAAATATCTGAATATTTAGTAGATAAGTGCTTGACACCTATAGGGCTTGTCATTATGATTGCGCCCTCATTTCAGGGGGGTATTTCGTATACTCTTAACTGATTGTTCTTTAAAAAGATTTGGAGTTTGGTTCAGATGCAGAATCAGCGTATTCGCATTCGATTGAAAGCATTCGATCACAAGTTGATAGATGCTTCAACACTAGAGATTGTAGATACCGCAAAGCGCACAGGTGCACAGGTAAGAGGTCCTATTCCATTGCCTACTCGCAAGGAGCGTTTTACCGTATTGATCTCTCCCCACGTAAACAAAGATGCGCGCGATCAGTACGAAATTCGTACTTATAAGCGTTTGCTCGACATTGTCGAGCCGACTGAAAAAACTGTAGATGCTTTGATGAAGCTAGATTTAGCGGCTGGCGTCGAAGTTCAAATTAGTCTGGGCTAAGGCTTCAGATCACAGCTAAAAGTTTAACTTTTAGTTTGTGTAACGCTCTGCAATGGGCGGCCATAGCGGGTAATAGCCCCGTACACTGAGAGGTTCACAATGACAATAGGTATAGTCGGCCGCAAAAGCGGTATGACCCGCATTTTCACAGATGAGGGAGCTTCAGTTCCAGTAACTGTAATCGAAGTATCTCCTAATCGCGTTACTCAAGTGAAAAGTATAGAAGTTGATGGTTACTCTGCTATTCAGGTTACAGCAGGCGAAAAACGTTCTTCACGAGTATCAAAATCAGAAAAAGGGCACTTTGCAAAAGCTAAGGCTGAAGCTGGCCGTGGTCTTTGGGAATTCAGAAATGAAGGCGAAGACTACCAGGTAGGCTCAGAAATAACTGTTGAGCTTTTCGAAGCTGGCCAAAAAGTAGATGTTACAGGTGTATCAAAAGGTAAAGGTTTTGCCGGTGGCGTAAAGCGTTGGAATTTCAGAATGCAAGACGCAACCCATGGTAATTCATTATCTCACCGCGCTCCTGGTTCTATTGGTCAATGTCAAACACCTGGCCGTGTTTTTAAAGGCAAGAAAATGGCAGGCCACTTGGGTGCTGAGCAGGTAACTACACAAAATCTTGAGATTGTGAAGATCGATGTTGAGCGCAGTTTGATTCTTATTAAGGGTGCTGTTCCCGGTGCTCCTGGTGGCGATGTGATGATTCGTCCTGCCATCAAAAAGCGTAACAACGGTTAAGTTTCCTAGGAGTCGACCATGGAATTAAATATTGCTACACCGCAAGGCGCTAAGGGTACCGTTGCAGTATCTGATGTCGCTTTCGGCAAAGAATTTAATCAAGACCTTGTTCACCAAGCGGTTATTGCTTATATGGCAGCTGCTAGACAGGGTTCTAAAGCACAAAAAACTCGTTCTGAAGTATCTGGTGGCGGCAAGAAACCTTGGCGTCAAAAAGGTACTGGTAGAGCTCGTGCGGGAACTATCCGTAGCCCTATATGGCGTTCTGGCGGTGTTACTTTCGCTGCTAAACCAAGAGATCACGAGCAAAAGTTCAACAAAAAGATGTATCGAGGTGCGCTTCGCTGCATCTTGTCTGAGTTAGCACGTCAAGAGCGATTAATTGTTGTTGAAGAGTTCACTGTAGACTCTCCAAAAACAAAAGGTCTTATCCAAAAGCTAGCTCAATACGATCTTTCGGACGTACTGATTGTTTCTGAAGATGTAAGCGAAAACTTATATCTAGCTTCACGCAACTTGCATAAGGTTGATGTGAGAGATGCAGCAGGTATTGATCCTGTAAGTCTTGTTGGCGCTGAGAAGGTATTAGTGACTGTTCCCGCGCTTAAAAAGCTTGAGGAGGCTCTCGTATGAACAAAGAGCGTTTATATAAAGTGATACTTTCACCTGTTATTTCAGAGAAGTCTACAATGGCTGCTGAAGTATCAAATCAGGTGGTTTTCAAAGTTATCTCTGATGCTAACAAAGCAGAAATTCATGCTGCTGTTGAAGAAATGTTCAGCGTTAAAGTAGATGACGTACGAGTATTAAATGTTAAAGGAAAGACAAAGCGTACTCGTTTCGGTATGGGTCGTCGTAGCGATTGGAAAAAAGCTTACGTACGATTAGCTCAAGGTCAAGAAATTGACTTTGCAACAGCGGAATAAGGAGCGATAAGATGCCGTTATTAAAACGTAAACCCACATCAGCTGGTCGTCGCTTCGTCGTTAACGTTGTTAGCCCAGATCTACATAAAGGTAAGCCTCATGCGCCTTTACTAGAAAAGAAATCAAAGTCTGGTGGTCGTAACAATGCCGGACGAATTACTACCCGCCATATTGGTGGTGGTCATAAACAACACTATCGTGTTATCGATTTTCGTCGTAATAAAGATGGTATCCCTGCGAAAGTAGAGCGTATTGAATACGATCCAAACCGCAGCGCACATATCGCTTTGGTATGCTATTTAGACGGTGAGCGTCGTTATATTATTGCTCCTAAAGGCGTTAAAGCTGGCGATAGAGTTGAGTCAGGTAACCTTGCTGCAATAAAAGTTGGCAATAGCTTACCCATCAGAAATATACCAGTGGGTAGTACTATTCACTGTGTTGAGCTTAAGCCCGGTAAAGGTGCGCAAATAGCTCGCTCTGCAGGTGCTTCTGTACAACTAGTGGCAAGAGAAGGCCAATACGCAACATTGCGTTTACGCAGTGGTGAAATGCGCAAAGTATTATCTGATTGTCGAGCAACTCTCGGTGAGGTATCGAATAGTGAGCACAACCTACGTTCACTAGGTAAAGCAGGTGCTTCACGCTGGCGTGGTGTTAGACCAACTGTTCGCGGTGTTGCAATGAACCCCGTAGATCACCCACATGGTGGTGGTGAAGGCCGAACTTCTGGTGGTCGTCACCCAGTTACACCTTGGGGCGTTCCAACTAAGGGTTATAAAACACGTAAAAACAAGCGTACTGACAATATGATTGTTAGACGTCGTAACAAGAAATAAATAGACGCTTAAGTAAAGAGGATATAACAGTGCCACGTTCGCTGAAGAAAGGCCCATTTATTGATCACCACTTACTTAAGAAAGTGGAGACGGCCGTTGAAAAAAATGACCGTAGACCTATTAAAACTTGGTCGCGTCGATCAATGATCATGCCTGAGATGGTTGGTCTTACTATTGCTGTACATAATGGTCGTCAACACGTGCCTGTGTTGATTAACGAAGAAATGGTTGGTCACAAGTTAGGTGAGTTTGCAGCTACTCGCACTTACCGTGGCCACGTCGCTGATAAAAAAGCGAAGCGTTAAGCGAGGGGCGATGATGGAAGTAGCAGCAAAATTACGCGGAGCTAATATCTCCGCACAGAAAGCACGATTGGTGGTGGATATGATCCGTGGCCAGTCTGTTGAAGAAGCTTTGGATGTTTTAACTTTCAGTACAAAAAAAGGTGCTGATTTAGTTAAGAAGGTACTTGAATCAGCAATTGCAAATGCTGAGCACAATGAAGGTGCCGACGTTGATGAGCTAAAGGTGTCCACAGTATTCGTGGATGAAGGGGTAACCATGAAGCGTATTAGGCCACGTGCTAAAGGGCGAGCAGATCGTATCCTGAAACGCACATGCCACATTACCGTTAAAGTAGCGGACGAGTAGAGAGCGAACTTATGGGTCAGAAAGTACATCCAACCGGGATTCGTCTTGGCATAGTTAAGAAGCACACGTCAACTTGGTATGCAAGTAAAGGCGACTATGCAGATAAATTGAATATAGACTTAAAAGTTCGTCAATATATTCAAAAGACTTTGGCTAATGCATCCGTTAGTCGAGTTGATATCGAGCGTCCTGCTAATACTGCACGTATAACAATTCACACGGCTCGCCCTGGTATTGTTATCGGTAAAAAAGGCGAAGATGTTGAGAAGCTACGCACTGAGCTTAGTAAGCAAATGGGCGTATCTGTTCACATTAATATCGAAGAGATTCGTAAGCCTGATTTAGACGCAACATTGGTTGCACAAAGTGTTGCACAGCAGCTTGAACGTCGCGTTATGTTCCGAAGAGCAATGAAGCGTGCTGTACAAAACGCTATGCGTCAAGGTGCAGAAGGTGTGAAGGTTCAAGTTGGTGGTCGTCTAGGCGGTGCCGAAATCGCTCGTAGTGAATGGTACCGTGAAGGTCGTGTACCGCTTCATACTTTGCGCGCAGATATCGATTATGCAACTGCAGAAGCTTCTACAACATATGGAATTATCGGTGTAAAAGTTTGGATCTTTAAAGGTGAAGTTATCGGTGGTATGGAAGAGGCTGAGCCTCCTGCAAATACCAAAAAGAAAGCCGCAAAATAAATCCAACTTTATAGAAAGTCGCAAAATACAAGCGACGTAGATAAAGTTCTTAAGAATTGAATTAAGGGTTAAGCAAATGCTTCAGCCAAAGCGAACAAAATTTAGAAAGCAAATGAAGGGGCGTAATCGCGGTCTATCTAATCGCGGTTCAAAAGTCAGCTTCGGTGAGTTTGGATTGAAATCCGTTGATCGCGGACGTATTACTGCTCGTCAAATCGAAGCCGCTCGTCGAGCAATGACCAGACACGTTAAGCGTGGTGGGAAAATTTGGATTCGAGTTTTTCCTGACAAGCCTATTACCGAAAAGCCTTTGGAAGTGCGTCAAGGTAAAGGTAAAGGTAATGTTGAATATTGGGTAGCCCAAATTCAACCTGGTAAAGTTTTGTATGAAATGGAAGGTGTTTCCGAAGAATTAGCTAGAGAGGCATTTGCTCTAGCGGCAGCGAAATTGCCTGTTAATACAACATTTGTGAAGCGGTCGGTAATGTAATGAAAGCGAAAGAACTCAACGAAAAATCTGTTGATGAGCTAAATGAAGAATTGTTAAATCAGTTGAAAGAGCAATTTAAATTTCGCATGCAGAAATCAACTGATCAATTAAATCAAACTCATTTGTTAAAGCAAACTCGACGAAACATTGCACGTATTAAAACTGTGCTTAATCAAAAGGCGGGTAATTAAGCATGGTAGATGAAAAGAAATTAGTGCGTACACTAACAGGTAAAGTTGTTAGTGACAAAATGGATAAATCCATAGTGGTTTTAATCGAGCGCCGAGTAAAACATCCCGTTTACGGAAAGTACATGAGTAAATCTTCAAAGCTTAAAGCTCATGATGAAAACAACGACTGTAAAATCGGTGATACAGTAACAATCGCTGAATCTCGCCCGCTTTCTAAAACAAAGTCTTGGGCTTTGGTAAACATAGAAGAGCGTGCGACACAAATTTAGTGTCGGTAGTCCTGAGAAGAGTTTTGGAGATAGACGATGATTCAAACACAAACATATTTGGACGTTGCCGACAATAGTGGTGCACGCCGTGTTATGTGCATTAAGGTTCTCGGTGGTTCACATCGCCGTTATGCCAGTGTTGGCGATGTAATTAAAGTTACCGTTAAAGAAGCGATTCCTCGCGGTAAAGTAAAAAAAGGTCAAGTGATGAAAGCCGTAGTTGTTCGCACTAGAAAAGGTGTCAGAAGACAAGACGGTTCTTTAATTCGCTTTGATGACAACGCTGCAGTGTTGTTAAACAACCAAGAAGCACCAATTGGTACTCGTATATTCGGGCCGGTAACTCGCGAGCTTCGCAGTGAAAAATTCATGAAAATTATTTCATTGGCGCCAGAAGTGCTGTAGGGCGAGAGGGTTTAGATAATGCGTAAAATTAAGCGAAACGACGAAGTGATAGTTATCGCAGGTCGTGATAAAGGCAAACGTGGCAAGGTGAACCGCGTATTGGCTGACAATCGTTTGATTGTTGCTGGTGTTCAAATGATTAAGAAACACCAAAAGCCAAATCCACAGTTGGGTGTATCTGGCGGGATAATCGAGAAAGAAGCACCAATCCATGTTTCAAATGTGGCAATTTTTAATCCAACTACGAAGAAAGCTGATCGTGTTGGCATTAAATTGTTAGAAGATGGGAAAAAAATTCGGGTCTTCAAATCTAATGGCGAGTCAATTGACGCCTAATTAGATTTCGATTTCAAAGTTAATATATAACAGCCAAATTGAGTAAAGAAAATGGCCAGGCTTAAAGAACTGTACACAAAAGAACTCGCTTCCAAGCTAAAAGAGGAACTGGGTCTAAGTAATGTGATGGAAATACCTCGCATTACTAAAATCACCATAAATATGGGTGTTGGTGAAGCTATCGCGGATAAAAAAGTACTTGAGAATGCAATTGCCGATATGGAAAAAATTGCAGGTCAAAAGCCGGTAGTAACCAAAGCTCGTAAGTCTATAGCAGGTTTTAAAGTTCGCGAAGGATGGCCGATTGGCTGTAAAGTAACTTTGCGTCGTGAAAAAATGTACGAGTTTTTAGATCGATTAATCAGTATTTCTATTCCTCGTATTCGTGACTTTCGTGGTATTAGCCCTAAACAATTTGATGGTCGTGGAAACTTCTCAATGGGTGTAAATGAGCAAATCATTTTCCCTGAGATCGATTACGACAAAGTTGATAAGTTACGCGGGCTCGACATTTGCATTTCTACAACTGCAAAAAATGACGATGAAGGTCGAGCATTATTAAAAGCGTTTAGCTTTCCATTTAAAGGTTAGGAATTAAACAGGTATGGCTAAGAAATCAATGATAGCTCGCGAAGTTAAGCGTGCAAAAAATATTGCCAAATATGCACAAAAGCGTGCTGAGCTAAAAGAGATCATCAATGGTGTTGAATCAAGTGATGATCAAGTGTGGGAAGCAATGTTGAAATTACAAAAACTTCCGCGCGACTCCAGCTCTTCTAGGCAACAACGTCGTTGTCGAGTAACTGGACGGCCACACGCTGTTTATAGAAAGTTTGGTTTATGTCGAAACAAATTACGTGAAGCCGCTATGCGCGGTGATGTACCTGGCTTAGTTAAAGCAAGCTGGTAAGCTACAGACGTAAGTAGGAGCAAAGTTTATGAGCATGCAAGACCCATTAGCAGATATGCTAACCCGGATTAGAAATGCGCAGATGGTTGGCAAGACTAGTGTTACTATGCCTTCATCGAAGTTAAAAAAGAGTGTTGCTGAGGTGTTGGTAAAAGAAGGTTATGTCGCCTCTTTTTCTGTATCTGAAGGCACAAAGCAAGAGCTTACCATTGAGTTGAAATACTTCGAAGGTAAGCCTGTTATAGCGGAAATTGATCGCTACAGCCGTCCAGGCTTGCGAGCATACGCTGGTAAAGACGAGTTACCTTCAGTAAGAGGTGGCTTGGGTGTCGCAATCGTTTCAACAAGTAAGGGCGTAATGACAGATCGTGCTGCTCGCTCTGCTGGTGTTGGCGGCGAAGTGCTTTGCACCGTTTTCTAATAGTGTCTTGTTGAACAGGTTTTTGGCGAGTAATTAGTTATGTCACGAATTGCAAAAAGTCCGGTTGATTTACCTGATGGCGTTGATATTAAAATCAATGGTAAGGAAATCACTGTTAAGGGCAAGAAGGGTACCTTGTCTTTAGTAATAAATAACGATGTTGATATCAAGCAGGAAGATAATGTACTTACTTTCTCTTCCACTAATGCTAGTAAGCAAGCGATTGCTTTAACAGGTACAACTCGTTCATTGGTTAACAACATGGTTGTCGGTGTTAGCCAGGGTTTTGAAAGAAAGTTAATATTGAATGGCGTTGGTTATCGTGCGAAAGCATCTGGTAATGTGTTAAATCTTACTTTAGGCTTTTCTCATCCCATCGACTATGCATTACCTGAAGGTGTAACTGCAGAAACTCCTAGTCAGACGGAAATCGTTTTGAAAAGTAGTGATAAACAGTTACTTGGTCAAGTTGCAGCAGATGTGAGAGCGTTCCGTCCACCCGAGCCCTATAAAGGCAAAGGCGTGAGATATGCCGATGAATATGTGCGTCGTAAAGATGCCAAGAAAAAGTAATTCGCGGTAATTAGTGAATACGCTTATCGAGATCAGGTGATATTAATATGAACACGAAAAAACAATCAAGATTAAGGCGAGCAAAGAAGTCGCGCGCCAAGATTAGCGAGTTGCGTAAAACTCGTCTTTGTGTAAATCGCACACCACGTCATATATACGCACAAATCATAGCCGCTGAAGGTGGCAGTGTTTTGGCATCGGCATCTACGTTAGATAAAGATTTACGTGGTGATAAAACAGGAAACATTTCGGCAGCTGAAGCTGTGGGAAAATTGATCGCAGAGCGAGCTAAAACTGCTGGTATTTCTAAAGTAGCTTTTGACCGTAGCGGTTATAAGTACCATGGGCGAGTTAAGGCACTTGCAGATGCAGCTCGCGAAGGCGGATTAGAGTTTTAAGGTTCAACTATGGCGCAATCAAATAAAGAAGAGAGTGCAGCTGAAGGCTTGCAAGAAAAACTGGTTCAAGTTAACCGTGTGGCTAAAACTGTAAAAGGTGGCCGTATCTTCGGTTTCACTGCATTAACTGTTGTTGGCGATGGAAACGGCAGAGTAGGTTTTGGTCGAGGTAAGTCTCGTGAAGTGCCTATTGCTATTCAAAAAGCAATGGAAGCTGCCCGCCGGAATATGATCCAAGTTGAGTTGAATGGTGATACTATTCAATACCCTACTAAGGGTCGTCACGGAGCTTCTAAGGTATACATGCAGCCAGCTTCTCAAGGTACTGGTGTCATTGCTGGTGGTGCGATGCGTGCTGTTTTAGAAATTGCTGGCGTACAAAACGTATTGGCAAAGTGCTACGGATCAACCAATCCAGTGAATGTAGTTCGTGCTACTTTCGAAGCATTACGTGCTATGGCATCACCTGAGTCTGTGGCGTCAAAGCGTGGTAAGTCTGTAGAAGAAATATTGAATTAATTGTAGGTGTCGCCTTGTGGGCGATGCTTTAAACTGGTGGAAGAGCCATGGCTAAGAAAACCGTAAAAGTTACTCAAATAAAGAGTTCATCTGGACGCTTAAAGAACCATATTGCAAGTATTCGTGGTCTTGGTTTGCGTCGCATTGGTCACACGGTGGAGTTAGAAGACACACCTTCTGTGCGCGGTATGATCAATCAAGTTTATTACATGGTTAAGGTTGAAGGGGAATAAGATGCATCTTAATACTTTGAGTCCTGCACCTGGTCGTGTAAAGGCAAAAAAACGTGTAGGTCGTGGAATTGGTAGCGGTGTTGGTAAAACTGCTGGTCGCGGTCACAAAGGTTTGAAATCTCGTTCTGGTGGTAGTGTTAAGCCAGGCTTTGAGGGTGGTCAAATGCCACTCCAGAAGCGACTGCCTAAGTATGGCTTTACAAGTCGCATCAGCAAGGTGACAGCAGAAATTCGATTGGCTGAACTCAACAAGGTTGATGCTGAAGTAATCGATATTGACGCTTTGAAGACAGCTAATTTAGTCAATGAAAATATCAAGCGTGCCAAGGTATTTTTATCGGGTGAACTAAAGAAAGCTGTTACGCTCAAAGGTTTGGCTGTGACTAAAGGCGCTAAGGCTGCTATTGAAGCTGCTGGCGGCAAAGTCGAAGAATAACACTTTGAATTTGAGAGGAATCGATGGCTACCCAAGGTAACTCACCGTTAGGAAGTCAGAAAGGTTTAGGCGAACTTTGGGTTCGCCTTAAGTTTTTATTGCTGGCGATTATGGTTTATCGCTTGGGTACTCATATTCCAGTTCCTGGTATTGACCCAGAGCAAGTGGCTAATTTGCTGAGTCAAAACCAGGGAACCATGCTTGGCATGTTTAACATGTTTTCAGGCGGCGCTTTCGAGCGTATGAGTATTCTGGCTCTGGGCATCATGCCTTACATCTCTGCGTCTATCATTATGCAAATGATGACCGCGGTAACTCCCACACTCGAAGCTCTAAAAAAAGAGGGTGAGGCAGGAAGAAGAAAAATTAGTCAGTATACTCGTTATTTAACCGTTTGTTTGGCTTTGGTTCAGGCGTTTGTGATGGTTAGAGGTCTGGCTGGGCAAGGCATGGCTTATGCGGAGTATTCCGCTCTAAGTTTTTATGTTATCGCTGTGGTATCTCTTGTTACTGGTGCTGTATTTATGATGTGGCTTGGTGAACAAGTAACCGAGCGCGGCATTGGGAACGGCATTTCCATGCTTATCTTTGCTGGTATTGTGGCAGGTTTGCCAGCTGCAGTTGGTTCTGCATTTGAAAGTGCGCGACAAGGTGATATTCATTTGTTGATGTTGCTTGCAATAGCCTTTGCCGCAGTAGCGGTTGTTTGGTTTGTTGTTAGAATGGAGCGTGGGCAGCGAAGAATTACTATTCAATATGCTCGTAAGCAAGTGGGTAGAAGCGGCCAAGTTGCAACACAGACAAGTCATCTGCCACTTAAGATAAACATGGCGGGCGTTATCCCCGTGATCTTTGCCAGTAGTATATTGTTATTCCCAACCTCTATTGCACAGTGGATGGGAAGCTCAAGTGAAGGTAAAGGTGGAGAGTTGCTACAAGATTTTGCTGCGATGATAGGCCCTGGCCAACCTTTGAACTTCGTGTTGTTTGGCGTATTGATTATCTTGTTCTGTTTCGTTTACACGGCAATGATGTATAACCCTAAAGAAGTGGCAGATAATCTTAAAAAAGGTGGCGCTTATATTCCAGGAATTCGTCCTGGAGAGCAGTCAGCGAAGTACATTGATAATGTATTAACGCGTTTGACTGTTGTTGGCTCTCTCTATATTGCGGCAGTAGCCTTATTGCCTCAGTTTTTGACTGCATCGGCGAACATACCTGTTTATGTAGGTGGTACATCGTTATTGATCGTTGTGGTAGTGGTTATGGACTTTATGTCACAAGTTCAATCCCATTTAATGACACATCAATACGACTCAGTCATGAAGAAAGCGAATTTGCAAAGTTATGGACGCACTCGCTAGTTGCCGTCTATTTTGATAGTTAGAGGTTAGAAAATAAATGAAAGTACGTGCTTCTGTTAAAAAAGTTTGCCGCAATTGCAAAGTTGTTCGGCGCAAAGGTGTAGTACGTGTGATCTGCTCTGCAGAACCACGTCATAAGCAACGCCAAGGTTAATTTTATCAAGTTTTACCAGGCGCTGAATTTCAAAACAGGTGCAGTCGTAATTGTTTAGAAATGAAGAGCCTTTTAAGCTTTCATAGCTTAATAAATATAGAGATGTTAACTGTCGCTTAGAGAGAAATTTCTAAGCTATTGCTTTTTGATCAATTTACCGCTATTCTTGCGCGCTTTTTGGGGTAGGCCCCAAAAAGAGCGTGGAATGGTGTTTTTGGTTGTTAACATCATAGTTCATATCAATCTGGAGTAAAGTGAATGGCTCGTATCGCTGGTGTCAACATACCAGACCATAAGCATGCCGTAATTTCCCTGACCTACGTTTACGGGGTTGGTCGCAGCATTGCAAAGCAAATTTGTGCGACTACAGGAATTGCTGAAGCAACTAAAATTGGTGATTTATCTGAAGAGCAGATGGATGCTATTCGTGGAGAAGTTGCAAAACTATCGGTTGAAGGTGATCTTCGACGTGAAGTCTCTATGAATATCAAACGTTTGATGGACCTTGGCGCTTATCGCGGCCTTCGTCATCGTCGTAATCTACCAGTTCGTGGTCAGCGTTCTAAGACAAATGCGCGCACTCGTAAAGGTCCTCGTAAACCTATCAAGAGATAAGTTTTAGAGTAAACATTAAACAGAATCGTTTGGGAAAAAATTGTTATGGCTAAGCCATCCAAAAGTTCGACAAAGAAAAAGGTCAAAAAGACCGTAGTCGATGGCGTTGCACATATTCATGCATCATTTAACAACACCATCGTTACCATTACTGATCGTCAAGGCAATACCTTATCATGGGCCACAGCTGGTGGTTCAGGCTTTAGAGGGTCTCGTAAAAGTACGCCTTTTGCTGCTCAGATCGCTGCTGAAAGAGCAGGCACTGCAGCTCAAGACTATGGCTTGAAGAATCTAGATGTAGAAGTAAAAGGGCCTGGTCCAGGCCGTGAATCAGCTGTTCGAGCGCTTAATAACATTGGTTATAAAGTAACTAATATTACTGATGTTACACCTGTGCCTCATAATGGCTGCCGCCCACCTAAGAAGCGTCGAGTATAAGGAGTAAAAAAAGATGGCTCGTTATATAGGTCCAACTTGTAAGCTCTCTCGCCGTGAGGGTACAGATTTATTTTTGAAAAGTGGTGTTCGCCCGCTAGAATCTAAGTGTAAGGCGGAAACTCAACCAGGTCAGCACGGTCAACGTCGTGGACGTTTGTCTGACTATGGTGTTCAGTTACGTGAAAAACAAAAAGTACGTCGTTTGTACGGCATACTTGAAAAGCAGTTCCGCGGCTACTATAAAAAAGCTGCGAGTAGAAAAGGTGCAACAGGCGAGAATTTGCTTCAATTGCTAGAGTGCCGTTTGGATAATGTGGTTTATCGTATGGGCTTTGGCTCTACGAGAGCGGAGTCTCGTCAGTTAGTTTCTCACAAAGCTGTATTGGTAAATGGACAGGTTGTTAATATTCCTTCTTACCAAGTAAAAGTGGGTGATGTTGTTTCTATCCGTGAAAAATCTAAAAATCAACTTCGCATTCAAAATGCGTTGGGCATCGCTGGTCAGCGAGGTGATGTAGAGTGGGTTGATGTTAATTCTGACAAGAAAGAAGGTGTTTTCAAGCGAGTACCTGATCGTGTTGATTTGCCTGCTGAAATTAACGAAAACCTCATCGTAGAGCTTTACTCGAAATAATTTTGAAGTTTGGTTCACAGGATTAGTAACAGAAATAACTATTGGCAGGTGCGTGTATGCAAATTGCTGTAAACGAATTTTTAACACCACGTCATATTGACGTTACAGAATTAGGCCCAACGCGGGCAAAGGTTGTACTTGAGCCTTTGGAGCGTGGTTTTGGCCACACACTAGGGAATGCATTGCGCAGAATTTTACTGTCGTCTATGCCTGGGTGTGCAATTACAGAAGTAGAAATTGATGGCGTTCAGCACGAATACAGCGCTATCGAAGGGGTTCAGGAGGATGTTATTGAAATTCTTCTCAACCTTAAAAATGTGGCAGTTATTCTTCATGGAAAAGAGCAAGCGGTGCTGACCTTGAACAAGAAAGGTCCAGGTGCTGTTACTGCTGGTGACATTCAGCTTGATCACGATGTAGAGATTGTTAATCCAGAATGTGTTATCGCTAACATTACTGGTGATACATCGATGAGTATGCGTTTGACCATAACGCGTGGGCGTGGTTATCAGCCAGTAGATGCACGTGTGTCTGAAGAAGAAGAAACTAGAGCCATTGGCCGTTTACAACTAGATGCATCTTATAGCCCTATTAGCCGACTGGCTTATAGTGTTGAGAGTGCTCGTGTTGAGCAACGTACTGACCTGGATAAGTTAGTCTTAGATCTAGAGACAAATGGTACCATTGATCCAGAAGAGGCGATTCGTCGCGCAGCGACAATTCTTCAGCATCAATTGGCGGTATTTGTTGACTTAGAAGGCGAGAAAGAAGCTGAGCCAGAGCATAGAGAAGATCAGATTGATCCTGTCTTGTTACGACCTGTGGATGACCTCGAGTTGACTGTTCGTTCTGCTAACTGTTTGAAAGCAGAGAATATTTACTACATCGGTGATTTGATTCAGCGCACTGAAGTAGAGCTGTTAAAGACGCCAAACCTTGGTAAGAAGTCATTAACAGAAATCAAAGATGTATTAGCATCTCGTGGTTTATCTTTGGGAATGCGTTTAGAGAACTGGCCTCCGGCAAGTTTAAAAAACGATTAATCGACAATTCAATTGAGTCTAACCTTAATGTGGATTGGGCTCGGTTTTCAACAAACTTGCTGTGATAGCAATTGTTTTAAAGGGTTATAGTCATGCGTCATCGTGAAAGTGGACGTAAATTAAATAGAAACAGCTCGCATCGCAAAGCGATGTTTCGCAATATGGTGTCGTCTTTAGTAGAGCATGAGCTTATTAAGACAACGTTGCCTAAAGCTAAAGAATTACGCCGTTATGCTGAGCCTTTGATTACTTTATCTAAAGTGGACAGCGTAGCTAATCGTCGACTGGCGTTTGATCGCGTCCGCGATAAGTCTACTGTTGGTAAACTATTCAATGAGCTTGGTCCTCGTTATGAGAGCCGTCCTGGTGGATATCTTCGTATTTTGAAATGCGGATACCGCGCGGGAGATAAAGCTCCTATGGCATACGTCGAACTGGTCGACAGACCTGAGCCGATTTCTGAAGAAGAAGTCGTTACAGAAGATTAATAAAACCGGGCTTAGCCCGGTTTTTTTTTGGATAAAAGATAATTTCCTTTGGCACCTAAGTGCTAAATTAATGCCTTTTCTTTTTTTGTCTAGTAATATGGATTGGTAGGTATGAGACGATCCGCAGGGAAATAGCACATTTCACTATGTCATTGTGCTCAAATAATAACTAGGCAGGCTGTATTTTATGAGTGATCTTGATCGGCTGTTTTATTGGTGTGGCGTAGCAGCAGATTATTTAAACTACAAAGGGGATCATATTCATGTTCCCTTCGAAAATAGAATTAACCTTCTTAAAGCCATGGGGGTTGATGTCTCAAATGCTGATAGTGTCGCAGCAGATGCACATAAACTCGATGTTGAACCCTGGATGTTCTGGCTCAAAGAACTAAATATTGTTGAGGCAGGTGAGGGGGCTAGTTTTGACATAAACTTACGCCCCCACGATATAGGACAAGAGTTTACATGGACAATATCCAATGATGACGACGAACCTGTTCGCTCAGGTAAATTTTTTTATGATGATCTACAAGAAACCGGAAACTACATCTTTGAAGAATCGAGATATAGTCGTAGAAAGGTCGTTATAGGTAGGCTTGAGCCAAACTACTACTGGTTATCTGTTAGCACGAGTGAAAAAACAGAAAGGAAGCGTTTGGCCGTATCTCCATCCTTGACTTATCAAAGCTCGTGGGCGGATACAGGAGATAAGGTTTGGGGTGTGATCATTCAACTTTATACGCTGAAATCTGATCGTAATTGGGGGATTGGTGATTTCACCGACCTTAAAAACCTCGTGCAATTTATAGCGGCGCAAGGAGCCGATGTTATTGGCTTAAATCCTTTACACGCTTTATCTTGTGATCTTAAAGATTATTTTAGCCCTTATAGTCCGTCAGACCGAAGATATCTTAATCCTCTTTATCTCGACCCTGCGGCGGTGCAAGATTTCACTAGTAATATTACTATCGAGCATCAAGCGCTTTTGGTGGAGCTTCGCAATGCTCCTGAAGTGGATTATGTCAGGGTGAGAGATCTAAAGTATCAAGCCCTAGAGCATATGTTTGATGTTTTTATTGATAATGAATTCCATATCGATAGTGCTCGTTATCGCGATTTTAGCCATTATATCAATACAAATGGCAGAAGCTTGTTGCTTTTTGCTTACTACGAAGCCACCCACCAACGTTGGTCAAACGCACGTTATATTATCCAAAACGAGGAACAATCAGAATATATCTACCACGACCTACTGGATTTAACAAAGCCAAAAACTAGAACCCAGTTGGGGCTACTGTTTCATTGCTATCTTCAATGGTTGTCTCACCTGCAACTAGAAGAATGCCAAAATGAAACAAAAAAGAGTGGTATGAAAATAGGCTTGATCCGCGATTTGGCCGTTGGTGCAGATGGTGGCGGAGCTGAGGTTTCTGAAAACAGCATGTTGTTTTGTGGTCATTCTTCAGTGGGGGCTCCTCCTGATCCCTTTTCTGATACGGGCCAAAATTGGGGGTTGCCACCGGCGATTCCCTCTGAGATGAGAGCTTCGGGATATCGACATTTTATTCAGCTGTTACGAGAAAATATGAGTAGTTGCGGTGCATTACGTATAGACCATGCCATGAGCCTAATGCGTCTATGGTGGTGTCCTCCTGGGCAAACTGCTGCTGAGGGCGCTTATGTGTATTATCCTTTCTACGAAATGCTCAGTTTGTTGAAATTAGAAAGCTACCTCAATAACTGTTTGGTTATTGGTGAGGATCTGGGGGTGGTTCCCGATGAATTTCGCAATACCATAAATAAAGCGAAAATTTTCACTAATAAAGTATTCTATTTTGAGAAGGAGCAGGATAAGAGCTTTAAAAGTCCAGCACAATACGATTCCCATTCCTTAGCCATGGTCAATAACCACGACCTTCCTACCTTAGTCAGCTGGTGGAATGGTACGGACCTAGAGCTGAGATTGAATTTAAATCTGCTAGATGAAAATGTTAACTACTCCGATATTCAATATGAGAGAGAGCAAGAGAAACTGCATCTGATGCAGATTCTGCAAACAACAGGTCTTTGTCCAGAAAGCTGGTCAGAGCGTACTTTGAATGAAAAAGCCGATGCAGATCTAGTTGCGGCAATTCTGCAGTTGTCTAGTAGAGCAAACTCAAAAATGTTTGTGTTGCAGCTTGAGGATCTGTTGTTGATGGATGAGCCTGTTAATGTGCCTGGGACTTTTAAAGAATATAACAATTGGCAGCGTAAGCTATCTTTGCCGCTATCAGAGATAGTTACTGATAAGAGAATAAAGCAGGTTCTAGCAACAATTGACCAGCAGCGTAAGTTTTAGAGTTATATCCTAAATACTATTAATAATATAATATTGTCTAGGTTTTTGGCTTGTCTAGAATAAAAAGATAGGTGTAACTATGGATACAATTTCCAAAGATACTTTACAGTCTATTGCAGATTCCAATTGCGATAATGTATTTGCTTATTTAGGAAGGCATGCGTTAGACGAGTCGACAAGTATTATTCGAGTTTTTTTACCCGCTGCTGATAAAGTGGAGGTAATTGATTACCAACATGGTAATGCAGTAGCTGTAATGACTCGTATGCATGAGGCGGGTATTTTTAGCGGTATATGCAGTAACTCAGACTGTGAGCGTTACCGTTTAAGAGCATATTATGATGGTCAGTCAGTAGAAGTAGAAGACCCTTATCGTTTCGGATCGAGCATTGCTGAAAGTGATCTATATCTTTATGCGGAAGGGACGCATGAAAAAGCCTACAGTTTTCTCGGTGCTCATTTAATAACAATTGATGGTGTGGAAGGTTGTCGTTTTACAGTATGGGCACCTAACGCTCTGCGCGTATCTGTGGTTGGAGATTTTAATTTCTGGGATGGACGCAGGCATGTTATGCGTAATTTGCTTCCCACTGGTGTATGGGAAATATTTATTCCAGCGGTTGATGTTGGAGCCATGTATAAATATGAGATAAAAGCAAAAGATGGCAATGTATTGCCCCATAAAGCTGATCCCATGGGTTTTTACGCACAAAAACCACCTGAACAGGCCTCTATTGTGATTGATCCTCATACTTATCACTGGGGAGATGACCACTGGGTAGCCAAAAGAGACTCATGGACAAACATAAATAGACCAATATCTATATATGAGCTTCACCTTGGTTCTTGGCGCCGTGTTCCTGAAGAAAATAATCGTTATCTGAGTTATCGTGAGTTAGCGCGAGACCTTATCCCCTACGTTAAGGAAATGGGGTTCTCCCACATCCAACTAATGCCTGTCAGTGAATTCCCATACGATGGCTCATGGGGATATCAACCGGTCGGCATGTACGCACCTACGAGTCGCTTTGGTTCGCCAGATGACTTTAAGTATTTTATCGATCAATGTCATCAAAATGATTTAGCTGTGCTTATAGATTGGGTGCCAGGGCATTTTCCGACAGATGCTCACGGCTTAGGTGTGTTTGATGGCACGCCCCTATACGAACATGCCGATGCCCGTCAGGGTTTTCACCCTGATTGGAACACTTTTATCTACAACTACGGCAGAAAAGAAGTGGTCAGTTATTTAATGGCCAATGCCATTTTTTGGTTTGACTATTATCATATTGATGGCCTTAGAGTTGATGCCGTTGCTTCCATGTTGTATCTGGATTATAGCCGCGAAGACGGTCAGTGGATTCCTAATGCTTATGGTGGTCGGGAAAATCTTGAAGCGATTGATTTTATTCGCTTGACCAATGAGCGTGTTTATAAAAATTATCCTAATGCCATGATGGTTGCTGAAGAATCAACTTCTTGGCCGGGTGTATCAAAACCGACACAGTACGGTGGCTTAGGCTTCGGTTATAAATGGAATATGGGATGGATGAATGACAGTTTAGATTATATGTCAAAAGAATCGGTACACCGTCAATACCACCATCATGATATGACTTTTAGCCTATATTATGCCTTTAGTGAAAACTTTATTTTACCTCTTAGCCATGACGAGGTGGTGCATGGTAAAGGTTCCATTTTAGACCGAATGCCTGGAGACACTTGGCAAAAGTTTGCCAGTTTGCGTGCGTATTATGGTTTTATGTGGGCACACCCAGGTAAGAAATTATTGTTTATGGGGAGCGAGTTTGCCCAAGGCCCAGAATGGGATTACAACAACAGTGTCTGTTGGCATCAATTGGATATTGCCGAGCATAAAGGTGTGCAAACTCTTGTAAAGAACCTTAATTCTATTTATCAGCAAACTCCTGCCCTGTACGAAAATGATTTTGAAGAAAATGGCTTTGAATGGATCGAAGCTGATGATAGGCATAACTCCATTTTTGCGTTTATACGCAAAGCTAAAAGTGGCCATGGTGACATCATTGTGGTTAGTAACTTTACGCCTATTGTGCGCACTGCCTACCGGCTAGGTGTCAATATGCCGGGAAGTTACATTCAAATAATTAATACGGATGACACGTTGTACGGTGGTTCTGGTGTTAATAGTTGTGATGCTATGCAGTCACAAGAAGTACCATGGCATTATCGAGATCATTCTATTGAGCTTGATGTGCCTCCATTGGCAACTGTATTCATTCAGTTAAAGGGATAAAACATTGAATTGCTATAACGCTTCTGAAGGTCTTCCTTATCCCCTCGGAGCTACTGCAGATAAGCAAGGGGTTAACTTCGCAATTTTTTCAGCAAATGCACAACGAGTAGAGTTGTGCTTGTTTGATCCAGAAGGCTGCAGAGAAATTCAAAGGATTAATCTTGCCGTTTGCACAGATCAGGTTTGGCACGTTTATGTCGAAGGTTTAACAGCCGGAGCAATTTACGGTTATCGTGTATATGGTCCATACGAGCCTCAGAATGGCCATCGTTTCAATCCGCATAAGCTATTGATTGATCCCTATGCCAAGCAATTATTTGGGACTTTTCACTGGTCTAACACAATGCTGGGATATACGGCGAATGAAGATAATGAGGATCAAGACCTGATTATCGATGAACGTGATAATGCCGCTGAGATGGTGAAGTGCGTGGTCGTGGATAACGATGCTTTACTGGTGAAAAATGCACTGTCGCCGCCGAAGCCTAATATTCCTTGGAATAAAACCATCATTTATGAGCTGCATGTTAAGGGGTTCAGTAAACTTAATATGGCGCTGGCGGAGTCTGAGCGAGGATTTTTTAGTAGTCTAGCCCAGCCTGAAGTTCTCTCCTATATAAAACAGTTAGGTGTGACCGCCATAGAGTTATTGCCTGTACACGTCTACATTGATGAGAAATTCTTAATCGATAATAAGTTAACAAATTATTGGGGCTACAACAGTTTAAACTTTTTTACTGTACATCATGCTTATTTAAAAAATAACGATATTATCGAATTTAAACAATTCATTGACGCAGCACATGCGGTGGAATTGGAAGTTATACTTGATGTAGTTTATAACCATACTGCTGAAGGCAATCGACTTGGCCCGACCTTGTCTTTTAGAGGTATAGATAATGCCTCCTACTATGGTTTAGAGGCTCACGATGCGCGTTTTTATATTAATGATACCGGCTGTGGTAATACCCTTAATGCGAAACATCCCCGGGTCTTGCAGATGGTAATGGATAGCCTTCGTTACTGGGCAGAGCTAGGTGTGGATGGATTCCGCTTTGATTTGGCCACCGTGCTCGGTCGTGAAACGGGAGGGTTTGATCCTGGCAGTGGCTTCTTTGATGCCATCAGACAAGACCCTATTCTGGCTTCCTGTAAAATGATTGCAGAGCCCTGGGATATAGGGCCTGGAGGTTATCAAGTGGGTAACTATCCTTCAGGTTGGTCAGAATGGAATGATCGTTACCGCGATATTGTGAGATGTTTTTGGCGAGGTGATGCGGAAGTTTTGCCAGAATTTGCACGTAGAATACATGGCTCCAGTGATTTGTTCGAGCACTCAGGTCGTGCACCTTCGGCTACGATTAATTTTATTTCTAGCCATGATGGTTTTACCCTGAATGATTTGGTGAGCTATAACGAACGTAACAATTATGCGAATAATGAAAACAATAATGATGGTCATCATTCGAATTTTAGTTACAACCATGGCGAGGAAGGGGAATCTAATAATGCCGAAATTATCGAACTGAGGGATCGGCAGAAAAGAAACTTTATTGCTACATTATTTCTTTCACAAGGCACGCCAATGTTGTTAGCGGGCGATGAATTAGGACGCACTCAACAAGGAAACAATAACGCTTATTGCCAGGATAATAATATAAATTGGATCGCCTGGAAAAATATCGCTGACAATGATCGCTATTTACAATTATTTACTCGTTACGTTATTTCTTTACGCCAACAATATCCATTATTTACATCCAAAGCCTATATTCATCGACCAAAAGAATTAGAAGATGAGAATATTAGTCGAGTTCACTGGTACAACCCTGAAGGCTGTGAAATGAGTGAGCAGCAGTGGCAAGAGGCAGATCGACATACGCTTACCTGGGTGCTAGAAAATAGCAGCGTTACAAATAATTCCACAGTAGAAAAATCTATACTGTTACTCCTTTTTAATGCGGGGAATGAGCCCGAAGAGTTTTATTTACCACAAGATATGAATGTTAAGAAGTGGACACCATTGCTCGATACCTGTGAGATAGATGGTGTGCCTAAAAATACTATTAGCTTGACAGAAAATGCGATTGTCATGAAACACAAGTCAATGCAAGTGTTGTCGGCCAACTTTGAATAGCTGTATGTAGGTTAGCTTAATATGAGTTCTACTGAAAAGAAATTAGTTCTAGGTAACAATTTAAAACAGGTGACGAGTGATTTACATCGCCACTTTAATTTTACATTGGGGCACTTTGATACAGACGAGACTGATGGTGAAATGCTAAACGCTTTAGCCTTGACTGTTCGCGACAGAGTGATGGAGCGTTGGCGCCTTTCCATCGAAGACGAGAAAAATAATGCTAAAAAGAAAGTGTTCTATCTTTCCTTAGAATTTTTACTTGGTCGCAGTCTCACTAATACAGTATTAAATTTAGATCTTGACGAAGCGGTTCGCACAGCATTAAAAGATTTTGGTTGTGCCTATGAAGATATTGAGAGTGAAGAAAAAGACGCAGGCTTAGGTAATGGCGGCCTTGGACGTTTAGCGGCTTGTTTTATGGATAGTTGTGCGTCTTTAAATTTACCTGTGACCGGCTATGGTATCCGCTATGAATACGGTATGTTTCATCAAAGCTTCGATGAAGGCTACCAGATAGAACAACCTGATCATTGGTTGCGTGATGGCAGTCCATGGGAAATTGAAAGACCGAAAGATACTAAGCATGTTAAGTTTTATGGTCATTCTGAGTTTTACACTAATGAACAAGGCGAGCAGTGCGCACGCTGGTGCAATACTCAAGATGTGCTTGCTGTACCTTATGATATGCCTATTCCCGGCTATCGCAATGATAAAATCAATACACTTCGTCTGTGGAAAGCCGCAGCTACTGATGAGTTCAATTTGGCTGATTTCAATGCTGGTGATTATTCCGACGCGGTTGCTCAAAAAAATACTGCAGAACAGATTACCATGGTCTTGTATCCCAATGATTCAAGTGAGAGTGGTAAAGAGCTACGTTTAAGACAGCAATACTTTTTAGCCTCAGCAAGTTTACAAGACGTGCTGGACACTTGGACTAAGGAAAACAAAAAGGATTTTTCTACTTTTGCTGAAAGCCATTGTTTTCAGCTTAATGATACTCATCCGACGCTAGCTGTTGCTGAGTTAATGCGTTTGTTGGTAGACGATTATAACCAACAGTGGGACGAGGCCTGGGCGATTACTTGCCAAACCATGGCGTATACTAATCATACATTATTGCCTGAAGCCTTAGAAAAATGGTCCGTTCGATTAATTGGCCAACTTCTGCCACGTATTTTAGATATTATTTATGAAATTAATAGTCGGTTTTTACAAGAAGTCGCACAGAAGTGGCCAGGTGATGTCGATCGCCAACGACGTATGTCCATTATTGAAGAAGGCGATGAGCCTCACGTACGCATGGCTTACCTTGCTATTATTGGTAGCTTTTCTGTTAATGGTGTTGCGGCGCTTCATTCACAGTTATTAACCACTGGCTTGTTTAAAGATTTTCATGACCTTTGGCCAAAGAAATTCAATAATAAAACCAATGGCGTAACGCCTCGGCGCTGGTTGGCTCATTGTAATAAAGAATTGAGTCAGCTAATGAATTCAGCTATAGGCGATAAGTGGGTATGCCACTTAGATGATTTAGCCAAGTTGAAAAAATACGCTGGAGATACCGCCTTTCAAGATAAATGGCGACAAGTAAAATATAATAATAAAGTACGGTTGGCAAACTTAGTAAATCAAAAGTGTGGTGTTAATTTTGATCCCCAATTCATGTTTGATGTGCAAGTAAAACGCATTCACGAATATAAAAGACAGTTATTGAATGTGCTGCATATTATACACCTGTATGACAGAGTTATTCGTGGAGAAGAAATTCTTCCTCGTTGCGTTCTTATAGGAGGTAAGGCCGCGCCGGGTTATGCTTTCGCTAAACTTATTATCAAACTAACAAATAATGTAGCTAAGGTAGTTAATTCTGACCCTAAAGTCGCCTCTAAATTAAAAGTTGTATTTTTCCCGAATTATCGTGTTACATCTATGGAAGTGATATGTCCAGCAACTGATTTGTCGGAGCAAATCTCTACTGCAGGAAAAGAAGCTTCTGGTACAGGCAACATGAAATTTATGATGAATGGTGCTATCACCATTGGTACTTATGACGGTGCTAATATCGAAATACTGGATGCAGTAGGAGAAGATAATTTCTTTTTATTTGGCTTAAAGGTTGGTGAGATTGCTCAGTATCGAGCTTATAACAATCCAAATGATTTAATTGCTGTGGATGAAGATCTTCGTCGAGTTATTAATCTTATCGAGTGTGGACATTTTAGTATGTTTGAACCAGGAGTGTTTGAGCCTATTATTAGAAGTATTCGCAATCCGAACGACCCTTGGATGGTGGCAGCAGATTTCCGCAGTTATATCGATACACAAGAATTGGCGGCACAAGCTTATGCAGATACCAATCGTTGGACGCGATCGAGTATTCTCAATACTGCATCTAGCGGCCATTTCTCTAGCGATAGAACTATTAGAGAGTATGCTAATCAAATTTGGTCAATATAATAAATTAATAAAAACATATATCAGAATGCGTTCATTAATATCTTTTACAAAGTGGTAACTCACACCATATATTCAGGAGAAGCCTCATGCTTGACCCTAATTCTCGCTTTGTCAGTAGGTTAACCCGTGACACTGTTGCCTTAGTTCTTGCCGGTGGTCGTGGAAGTCGACTTCATGAACTCACAGACTGGCGTGCAAAACCAGCGCTGCATTTTGGAGGGAAATTTAGAATTATTGACTTCCCTTTATCTAACTGTGTTAATTCTGGTATTCGCCGGGTGGGTATTTTAACGCAGTATAAGGCGCACTCGCTTATTCGGCATGTTATGCACGGCTGGAGTCACTTTAAAAGTGAGTTAGGGGAATATGTTGAAATTTTGCCAGCGTCGCAACGTTTTTCACCTAATTGGTATCAGGGCACGGCAGACGCGTTGTTTCAAAATATTGATATTATTGCCGAGCAAAAACCTAAGTATGTGCTGGTACTGTCTGGTGACCATATTTATAAAATGGACTATGGGTCAATGTTGGCTTCTCATGTTGAAAGTGGAGCAGATCTTACGGTTTCTTGTATTGAGGTGCCTGTTGAAGAAGCTGCTGGTGCATTTGGTGTGATGACAGTTGATGACAATAATCGTATTAAAAAGTTTGATGAGAAACCAAAAAGTCCTACAGAACTTGCCGATATGCCGGGGCATACTCTTGCTTCGATGGGGAACTATATTTTTAATACCGACTTTTTATTGGATATCTTACAAAAAGACGCACAGGATCCCGAATCCGAGCACGACTTTGGCAAAAATATAATTCCTGAAATTATTAATACTCACAATGTCTTTGCTTATCGTTTTCGCGATCATGATACTAACCAAGCATCTTATTGGCGAGATGTAGGAACACTGGATTCTTTTTGGGAAGCTAATATGGAGTTAGTTTCTCCTGATCCGGCATTAAACCTATATCAAGATGAATGGCCAATTTGGACATACCAAAAACAATTGCCTCCAGCCAAGTTTGTCTTTGATGATGATGGCCGCCGTGGTTATGCCGTAGATTCGATTGTCTCAGGTGGTTGTATAGTATCGGGAGGGCGAGTTAAAAACTCATTGTTATTTTCTAATGTAAGAGTGCATTCGTTTTCTGATATGGATGAATCGGTGATTTTGCCTGAGGTGGAAATTCATCGAAATGTGAAGCTTAAACGTGTTATCGTCGATAGTGAATGTGAAATTCCTGATGGTATGGTGATTGGTTATGATCACGACCACGATCGTGAACGAGGCTTTAGAGTAACGAAAAAAGGCGTCGTTCTTGTCACTAGGGAAATGTTACAAAAAATTAGTGGTTGATAATTTAAGGGCATGTCTGCCCGAGGTTTTAAATGAAGCAAAAGCAACGCATACTAATGGCAGCGGCAGAAAACGATGCGCTGCCAGGAGCAAAAATTGGTGGTGTCGGTGATGTAATACGAGATTTGCCGAAAGCCTTAATCCAAGAGGGAGTTGTTGTCGATACTGTGATTCCTTCTTATGGGTTTCTTGCTCGGCTCGATGGTTTAGAAAATATTGGTGGAATTAATGTAAAATTTTCTTCCCGTCATTATTATGTGGATGTTCTACGTAAATCAGAAGGTGCTGATAACGCGGATCACTACATTATTCACCATTCAGAATTTTCTCGCAAAGGGGAATGTATTTATAATGATGATGAAGATCATCGCCCGTTTGCTTCCGATGCAATCAAATTCGCCTTTTTCTGCTCATGCGTTGCTCAAGCAATTACTGATAATCTTATCCCTAAACCTAACGTTTTACATTGTCATGATTGGCACACTGCTTTTTTACTTATATTAATTAAGTTTGCAGAGGAACACACTTCTCTACGTGATATTAAAACTATTTACACTATTCATAATCTTGCTATGCAAGGTGTGCGTCCCTTCGATGGTGATGAGTCATCTTTTAAACACTGGTTTCCAGATCTACATTATAGTATTGATAAAATCATTGATCCCCGTTATAGCGATTGCGTAAATCCTATGCGAGCGGGAATTTTGCTCTGTGATCGCGTGCAAACGGTATCACCTACTTATGCCAAAGAAATTTTACAAAGCAGCGACTACGATGCTGGACTATATGGTGGTGACGGTTTAGAAAACGATTTAAAAATGCGTGACGACCGAGCTGAAGTTTTTGGCATTCTCAACGGTTGCGAATATCCAGAAAAGTTTGACGCTACGCCTCTAAGCCAAGGAAAAATTACCAAATTAATTCAGCTATCGATAAGACGTTGGGCTGCCAAAGATCAAACTTTGGCTACTGCGCATTGGCTGGCGGATTCAGATATTACCAGCTGGGGTAAGAAAAAAAATATCGGCATAACCATAACCTCAATTGGTCGCTTAACAGAGCAAAAGGTGAGGATTCTAAACACACCTCTAGCTTGTGGGAAAACGGCATTACAAGGCGTGCTAGATGAATTGGCAAACACTGGAACATTAATTATGTTGGGCAGTGGCAATCCCCATTTAGAAGCCTTTCTTTGTCAAGCCAGCGCTGAAAACCAAAACTTTATTTTCTTAAATGGTTATTCTGATGAAGTCTCTAAAGCGCTCTATAATTTTGGTGATTTATTCCTAATGCCTAGCTCTTTTGAACCTTGTGGTATTAGTCAAATGCTCGCTATGCGCTCGGGGCAGCCGTGCATCGTAAATGCTGTGGGTGGTTTAAAAGATACTGTATCTCACGATAAAAATGGCTTTGTTTTTTCTGGCGATAATATTCAAGAACAAGCTCAAGCATTAGTAGATCTCTTTAAACAAACATTAGCTTTATACAAAAGTAATCAGGATAAGTGGCTGCGAATATCTAAAGCAGCAAAAGAGGCGCGTTTCACGTGGAAAAAATCGGCAAAAGATTACTTGAATAAATTAATCTAATTTATACGAGCAACTGTAATATGCAAAAAAAAGCCCTGTAATTACAGGGCTTTTTTATCTTTAGAAGAGTTATTGTTTTTGACTAACCTTCATCTTCATCCATATCCTCAATAACATCAGGATTAGTGACTATCGTATCTGTCACAATACCATCGCGAGCGAAGAAGGCTACGATCTGCGAAACCATTTCAACAAATGCCGCTGGATCATCTGCCGACACGGGTGTGCCGTGAGAGCCTGCAGTAAACCGTGAAACTAGCACTTCGGGATCACCATCGCTATCGGCTGCAGCGGGAATAGAATCGCTACGAATTGCACCGAATTGTGCGATAAGAGGTTCTGTTCCGGATAAGGGAGCTGGGAAGCCATTAATCACAAACCCTGTATCAGCAACAGTAGTATTAAGAGGGCCAGTGCCTAGAGATTCGTCGGCAGCATTTGGGATAGTGCGGTCACCAATAACTTCAGTAAGTAAGATACCTGTAGATGCATTAGTATCAGATAGGCTACTGGCAAAATTAATAACATCGGCAGAATCTAAAAGTCCCTGGAATACGTTGAAGTAAGACTCTAAGCCACTCATACCTTGCACGAGAGACTCATTTGCCGCAGCTAAGCCTTGTAAGATAGTAGGGGCAAAGTTTTGAGAGTTGGCTAGCAGGCGCGTTGTACCACCACCTGATACTAATGCTGCTGCTGCTTTTACCATTGGCTTAGAACTGATAAAGGCACTGTTCTGTACTGCGGCGCTATTGTTAATGGCAACAAAGGGTAGGCCATTGATGCCACCTAATGAATGGCCGACAAAATAAACGTTTGCTGTATCAAAATCGTCGGCGGTGCCATCATCGTTTAAATCCATACTGCCTAGCGATGCGTTTAGGTTTAACAAGTCAATCGACATCTGACGCAGGTTATCGCGTCCATTGACAAAGTTCGTTAGGTTGATGAATAAACTGCCTGAGCTACCGGTGTCAGCCGTATAATCCATTGCCGTGGGTGTCCGTCCATCAGCGCCTGCTGTGACATCGAAGTGGCGTTCAGTAAGCATGGCAGAAGGCATATTATCGCCGACATTCGCTGTAATCATTGCATCTGGATCAGTCACGCTCATCAAGCCAGGCACAGTACTGCCTGCTGGAGCAATACCGTGTAAAGGCTGGTCTATAGCGATCGTGGCAAAGCAGGGGACGCCAGGAATTGGGCCTGTCGGCATACCTGCTGCATCACGCGCGATACATGCAAAGGATAAGGCGTTAGCTATTGGTAACGAAGCACTTCTATCTGTTGTGATACCGTGAACGAATATAACTACTGGCCAACCTTCAGCTGGTTTCATTACACCAAGGCTATTAAGTGTTGCTTCATTTGGTGTGGTAACAACAACAGGTACAGTGACGTCAGACTGTTTTGTTGGGAATGGATAGCGGTAGGTAATTTGGCTTGATGGCGGGGTTGCGCCGGTAGAATCAATTGCTGCACCGATAGTAGCATTTGCTACCCAGGAGTCAGTGACAATAGGACTAAGGTCAGAATCTTCTGGTCTGCCTAAATAGTAGGGCAGGGTGATTTCACCTTGATAAATAACGGCAGGAGCTGCAAGTGCAGGGTTGATGTCATCTGCGCTATCCATGCGGAAGAAATTACTTACTCTTGGTGCGGGTAAAGGAAAGACATCACTAGTTTCGAGTGGGCTTCCAACTTGCGATGAAATACCTGCGACAATGGCCTGCACAGTGCCTTGCGCTTCGTTTGCAATAGATACGTTATCCACCGCTGGAACACTGCCATCATTTACGGCAATGGCCGCTTGTGCTGCTGCCTGCTGCATAATATGTGCAGCGGTAGCGTCCTGGGCAATGGTGGCGTAATCGGCGCCGCTAGCTATTGCGCCGGCGATAGTTGCATTGAATAAGGGGTTTGGCTGTCCGCCTGGCAACATTTGCGCTGTTAATAGGGTATTTAATGTACCATTAATTGCCGTATCCACAGGAGTGGGTGACGCTGTGGAAGGCATGCCTGATAGAGTATAAGTACCATCTACAAGCTTGATGATTGCATCTTTCTTGACACCTGTTCTCAATGATTGTTCAAAGAAGTACTCTGGTGCTGCAACGCTTTGTAGTACATCGGTTGTGCCGCCTGTGGTAAAGGTAATGCTGAAGATAATGTCGTCAGCGCTTGGCACATTTGCCGTAGTAACACCAGCGGCAGTAAATACGGTTTGCATAAAGCCAAAATAGCCAGCGGCCAATCTTTCCCAACCCAGGATTGCATTTCTAACACCGGTGAGAGAGGCTGCACTTTCAGCACCAAATATGGAAAGGTCGTTACTTGGGTCACGCAATAATTCATATGAGGAAGATGCTGTTACAGGATTGCCATTGAGATCTTCTACATCTGTTACAACAACAAGATATTTGGTTTTTGGCATTAAAGGCTTAAGAGGCGTAATACGCAGAGTATTATTGTTACCACCATCTTGGCTAATAAGTTCTGCACGCGCAGTGGGCATTGCCAATGCCCCTAGTGTCGCAGCATCAGAGGTCGCTGCCGCAGTTTGATATGTTACCGCTTCTGCGAAAGTGGGAACTTCTACACTACTACCATTAATCGATGCCTGGCTGAGGCCATCGCCACTTGGATAGGTTAAAGGTAGCAGAAATACATTCTGATTTGGATTGGGTATCACTGCGCCATCTGCGGCAACAAAGTTAGCGGCATTTAGGTTTTGCGCTGTATTAAGAGAAGACGAAAATCGAATGTCAAAAGGCGATATCACTGAGTTGCCGTCTAAAGAATCAATACCAGTAACCACTGGATTCGCGGGATCAACGCCAGCGCTCATGGTGCCATCGGCCGGTGACTGTGCGGCAAACAACAAGTCATTTGGAATTGGTAATTCACTGGTTGCTGGACTGAAAACTGCAAAAGTTCGGTTGATAGGGGCGTTTGTATTACTTGTTTGATCATCGTCACCACCGCATGCGGTGAGACCTAGAATCGATGCAAGCATTAAACTGCTAAGGCGGTACTTGAGCATCTTGTATCCCTCGATATTTATTATTGATTTACTTTGGGGGGCATCAACAATGAAGTCCCCTCGATAAAGAGATCGGGAAATCACCACTGAAACTAATCATTGTGCATTTTGGCACGTACTCTTGCATCATATGCATGTTTCGGTTTGATTTCAAACAGCTGTTTAATTTTTATAATTTTTCTTATCCGAGTTTAGCTTTTCTACAGAAATTAGCCTAGACCTAATCTCTGAGAAAACCTACAAAAATAAACGCTTGCAAACACGTAAGACGAAATATTTTTCACCGAGCAACTTAGCCTTATTTCTTAACCACTAAAGTGGCGCTTAAAATAAAGTTTGGTGAGCTTCACAATCTTGCAATATTTCGCTGAGTTTGTGTGATTTATATTTCAAACTGACAATTTAGGATGTTTTAGTTATTACAAATGGTGTAATTTTGATAGTGCCATTTTTGTTATTTTGTGCGCCATATGTTTTATAATGCGCCAAGTGATGCGTGTTAATAGTTTTGATTGCTGACATTTAAATCATTTTTTTCAAAAAAAGCTATGGGCGACAATGACTTAACTGCTAATATGTGTTATTAGAAATAGGTGCCAAAAATGTGATCTTGTTCAAATTTTTATTTTTTTGTAAGCCAATATATCGATTTTGGAGTTTGATTTTGAATGAGTCTCGTGCAATTCTGCGCACCATAACTTTTAGTTGATTAGAGAGGCGGTTGGGGAATGGAAGAAAACTTTCTGTTTGGCACCAGATCTATCATTATTAGCAATATTAAAATTATCGTTTTACTTATAGCAATTTTTACAGTGTCTTTTGTTTTATTGAATTCTGCTTGGGATAGCGATCAAGGATTGGGTTTGCAGGGATTAGGCGTACAGGTAGAGTTAGATGATGTACTTGCATCTCATGGTTCTGTGACTTCCTGTATCGAATTGGACGCCATTGCCAATGAAATTGAAATTACCAAGAGTTCAATCGAAAAAGCTGCGCGTAAAATCCATGACTTTTTACCGCATTTTTCACCAGATAGCGAGGAGGCGCCTAAATACTGCGCTCTCAAGCTCGTTTAATTAGAAATATTCTCGTTAATGTAATGAGATAGAATAGGGCTTTAGAGCCCTATTTTTGTAATAGCGGCTTTAAAAAGCGTCCAGTATGAGATCCCTTTACTTTAGTGACTTGCTCAGGTGTCCCTTCAGCAATAATCTGCCCTCCACCACTACCTCCTTCAGGTCCTAGATCAATAATCCAGTCAGCGGTTTTCACTACGTCTAAATTATGTTCGATAACAACCACGGTGTTACCGTGATCTCGCAAGCGATGGAGTACAATAAGCAGTTGCTTGATATCGTGAAAATGCAAACCTGTGGTAGGTTCATCCAGGATATATAGGGTTTTACCAGTATCTCGTTTAGACAGTTCCCTGGAAAGTTTTACCCGCTGTGCCTCACCACCCGAAAGGGTTGTAGCAGCTTGCCCGAGACGTATATAAGAGAGCCCCACATCCATTAAGGTTTGTAATTTCTTAGCAACACTGGGAATCGCATCAAAGAATTCACGTGCGTCTTCCACCGTTAGATCCAAACACTCATGGATATTTTTGCCTTTGTATTTAATATCCAGCGTTTCTCGGTTGTAGCGCTTGCCATGGCAGACATCACAGGGCACATAGACATCGGGTAAGAAGTGCATTTCCACTTTGACAACGCCGTCGCCCTGGCATGCTTCACAGCGTCCTCCTTTTACATTAAAGCTAAAGCGACCCGGCTTATAACCTCGTGCTCTAGCCTCGGGGGTGCCGGCAAATAATTCTCGAATTGGTGTAAAAATACCGGTGTAAGTAGCGGGATTGGAACGCGGTGTTCTGCCAATAGGGCTTTGGTCTATATCTACACACTTATCAAAGTTTTCCAGACCCTCTACGGCCTCATGTTCAGCGGCAGTTAACGTGGTCGCACCATTGAGATGTGTGGCTGCCAGTGGGTAGAGCGTGCCGTTAATAAGGGTTGATTTGCCCGATCCAGAAACCCCGGTAATGCAGGTCATAAGACCGCATGGAATATTAAGCGTTACATCTTGCAGGTTGTTGCCGGTTGCCCCGATGAGGGACAATATTCGGTCTTCATCGTAAGGATGACGCTCATCTGGAATATCTATGGCTTTTCGTCCTGACAAATAGTCGCCAGTGAGAGACTTGCGTGACTTCTCTATTTGGCTGCATTTGCCTGCCGCGATGATCTGACCACCGTGAACCCCAGCACCTGGGCCTACATCAATGACGTAATCAGCGGTTCGTATGGCGTCTTCATCGTGCTCTACCACGATTACAGTGTTGCCTAAGTCACGTAAGTGTGTGAGGGTTGAGAGTAGCCTGTCGTTGTCCCGTTGGTGCAATCCTATTGAAGGCTCATCGAGAATGTACATAACGCCCACCAAGCCTGCACCAATTTGACTGGCCAAACGAATACGTTGAGCTTCCCCACCGGAGAGAGTATCGGCACTGCGATTAAGAGTAAGATAATTAAGACCAACATCCACTAGGAAGCGAAAGCGATCTTCTACTTCTTTTAGGATTTTATCTGCAATCTTACGCTTGGCTCCGGTGAACTTTAACTTCTTGAAGTAAGTATACGCTTCGCCCACAGGCATTTCGGTAATTGTTGGAAGATTGCGATTATCTATAAATACATGACGTGCATCTTTTTTCAGCCTGGCGCCATCACATTCCGGGCAGTTCATGGTAGAGAGGAATTTTGTCAGTTCTTCTCGCACTGAAGCCGAATCAGTATCGCGATAGCGGCGATCCATATTGGGAATGACCCCTTCAAACGTATGGCTGCGGTGATAAGTATCACCTCTGTCGTTGACATAGCTGAAGTCAATCACTTCATTTTTTGAACCATAAAGAATGATATTACGGTGCTTTTTAGTGAGTTTCTTCCATGGCTTATCAATATCAAAGCCATAATGCTCGGCGAGAGAGTTGAGCATATGGAAGTAATAGAGGTTGCGTCTGTCCCAACCTCGTATAGCACCTTCAGACAATGAAGACTCTGGAAATTGGACAATTTTCTCTTCAGAAAAAAACTGTTTTACACCTAAACCGTCACACTCAGGACAAGCACCAGCAGGGTTGTTAAAAGAGAAAAGGCGGGGCTCTAATTCTGCCAGTGAGTAGTCACACACAGGGCAGGAGTGCTTAGCTGAAAATATTTGATCAGGATTTTTGCCATCCATATCAGCGATTATAGCGATGCCGCTAGAGAGGTTAATGGCAGTCTCAAAAGACTCTGCAAGCCTAGTTTTTAGGTCTGCTCTTACCTTAAAGCGGTCAACGATGACTTCGATCGTGTGTTTTTTCTTCTTATCAAGGGCAGGAGCATCATCCAGATCGACTGCGATGTTGTCGATGCGAGCACGGATAAATCCATCTCTGCGCAGAGACTCTAATACGTGTAAGTGCTCACCTTTACGATCTCTAACTATGGGTGCGAGCAACATGGTTTTGCTGCCTTCAGGCATTTTCAGCACAGTGTCTACCATTTGGGATATGGTTTGTGCTGCCAGAGGCTCTCCGTGAATAGGGCACCTCGGTTCGCCAACACGGGCAAACAACAAGCGCAAATAGTCGTACACTTCAGTGATGGTGCCCACTGTTGAGCGAGGGTTGTGAGAGGTGGATTTTTGTTCGATAGATATTGCTGGACTTAAGCCTTCAATATGATCCACATCTGGCTTTTCCATCATGGATAAAAACTGCCTGGCGTAGGTCGACAAAGACTCTACGTAGCGTCTTTGTCCTTCGGCATATAGTGTGTCAAATGCGAGTGAAGATTTGCCTGAGCCTGAAAGGCCTGTGATTACAACAAGTTTATCCCTTGGGATTTCAATATCGACGTCTTTTAAATTATGAGTACGAGCCCCACGAACTATAATCTTTTCCACTAATTTACCGATCCGCTGATTTTAAAGCGGACTAGTATACGGGGTTTCGAAATACTGTGGCAATATACAGTCTTTAGAGGTTGTTGATATTTTGATGATCCCGTGCCCAGTTGCTGGCCTCCATCCTATTTCTGACACCTATCTTCTTATAAATGTTATAGAGATGGCTCTTTACGGTATGTTCGCTCAGAGACAAAGAAGCGGAAACGGCAGAATTACTCATGCCGTCTTTAATCATTTTAAGAATTTCCCGCTCGCGGTTAGTTAACTGGATATTGGATAGGGAGTGGCTTGCGTGATTTTTGCCAGCGACTATTTGTCTGTGCTTATTGAAAAAGTTATGCAGCAGTCGTCTCGGTACCCAGTAATCGCCGCCTAACAATTGTTCAATTCCGCGTAACAGCTGATCTTGGGGAGTATCAACGTAGAATATCCCTGAGACACAAGGCCAATCCAATAGGTTTTCATGTTCATCACTGTGCTCAGCATTTAGCAGAGCTGTCACCACATTGTCAGAATGAGCACTTAGTTCACGTAATATGTTGTTTAAACTGTCTATACTCTCCTGCAGGCAGTCGAGCAAGACGAGCTGAATGTCTTCTGGGAGCTTTTTAGTATCGCGCTTTATAATACTGCACTTGGCATTGATATGCTCACCGATGAAAGTAGCGAGAAGAGTAGTATGAAAGCTCTCATTACTTGAAACAATTGCAATGTGTATTAATGGGATTTTTGCGCCCTGACTCTGTTCTGACACGTCTTTACCTGAATGAACAAAGCGGTTAAACCGCTAAATTTGTTTGGATCGTCACTGTTTATATTTGTTTTTGTCTAAAAAATGCACATAATGCAAAAACTTGGCATATTGTAACGTAATTTGTGTCACAAAACGAAGTGGCACTTTTTTATACCTAAAGTATAGTCCTTGTTGAGCTTATAAATAAACGTCCTACATTGTCTAGACGAGGAAAACGTAAAAAAGTTTGTCCACTATTTGTATGACAAATAAAGCTTAACTGCCTAATCTTTAGCTTCCTATTTTCCCTAAACTTGTACCTTTTCGTACATACCTAGATTGATAGTAGATCAATTCTGTTCTTGTTTGGACTTGACTGCTAAAATTCCCGCATTTTTGGTTTTCGAGGACCCGCTTTTGTCTGAAGTTCGTACAGTGTCGTCACTTGCTCTGCTCTATGCATTTAGAATGCTAGGGCTGTTTATGGTGTTACCGGTATTGATGCTTTATGGAGATCAATACCAGGGAGCCACACCGCTTTTGCTAGGACTCGCTCTAGGTGTTTATGGACTCACGCAAGCTTGTTTTCAAATTCCTCTTGGTATGCTCTCAGATATTGTCGGCCGTAAACCTGTTATTGCTGGGGGGCTCGTTGTCTTCGCTATTGGCAGTGTTGTGGCTGCTGTTGCCACAACAGTGGAAGGTCTTATCATCGGCAGAGCTTTACAAGGGAGTGGTGCTATCGCGAGTGCTATTATGGCGATGGTGGCGGATCTTACTTCTGAAGAAAACCGCACAAAGGCGATGGCGGCGATAGGGGCCTCTATTGGTCTATCGTTTTCTTTGGCCATGATTCTCGGCCCGGCATTAGCCGCTATTAAGGGCTTATCGGGAGTATTTGCTTTGTCTGCAATATTATCTTGCATTGGCATTGCTATCGTATTTTTTCTTGTGCCCACGCCGACAAGTAAAGGGGCTCATCGAGACGTTGCCGCAACACCTGAGCTGTTCAAGCAAAGTGTTCAGAATGGTCAGCTGCTGCGATTAAACCTGGGTATATTTTCGTTACATTGTATTTTAATGGTGAGCTTTGTATGTATTCCGGGTGTCTTGGAGTCAACATTATCTTTACCTAAGGAAAGTCATTGGCAGTTTTACTTGCCGATCCTATTGCTTGCTTTTATCGCGATGTTGCCACTGATGATTGTGGCTGAGAAGAAGCGCAAAATTAAGCCGGTTTTTTTGGCCGCAGTATTGACCTTGAGTGTCAGCTGTTTGCTTTTAATGTTACAGCACCAATCCTTTGTTGGGGTGGTTTTCATTGTTTTTGTATTTTTCGTGGCTTTTAATTTGTTGGAATCCATTCTGCCTTCGCTAGTAAGCAAAATTGCACCAGCGGGCACAAAAGGTACGGCCATGGGAATTTATTCCACTAGCCAGTTTCTCGGAGCTTTTAGCGGAGGTTTAGTTGGTGGTTGGATACTACAACATTATTCCGTGGCCATGGTGTTTGCTTTTTGCGCTGTCTTAGCGCTTCTATGGTTTATCGTGGCTATATCCATGTTACCCCCCAAGCATCTTACTAGTTTATGTGTCAGTATCGCCGATGATGAGAGAGTGAAAAAGATATCTCAAATCAGTGGAGTGGAAGAGGCATTCCATGTGATCGAAGAGTCACTTTTATATTTGAAAGTAGATAAAGCCAAGTTAGATGAACAGGCTCTAAATGAATTGGCCGGCTTAGATGCAAAATAATAGTGTTAGAGTACCTTCGCTGTGCGCTTTGCAGGGAGGCGATTCCATCTTGCAGCTGTATACTGTAAGTGTTAACAGGGCCCAAAATATGCTAAAGTCGAAGCAATAGTTCGCAGCATGGAAGTGCACTTGTTAGCTCTTGAGCTGACAAAAATCAATGTAAAACAAATTAATACGTAAAGAGGAAGAAAATCGTGGCCAGAGGTGTTAATAAAGTCATATTAGTCGGCAACTGTGGGCAAGACCCAGAGACACGTTATAGCGCAGGAGGCGCGGCAATTACTAATCTAAGCATTGCGACATCAGATTCTTGGAAAGATAAGCAGACCGGGCAAATGCAGGATCGTACTGAATGGCACCGAGTGGTGTTCTTCAACCGCCTAGCGGAAGTGGCCGGTGAATACTTACGCAAAGGCAGTAAAGTCTATGTTGAAGGCCGCTTGCAAACCCGCAAATGGCAGGGACAAGACGGGCAAGACCGCTATACCACAGAAATTGTTGCCAGTGAGATGCAAATGCTCGACTCCCGTGGTGACAACATGTCTGGCGGCAGTTATGGCGGTGCTAATCAAGGTATGCCGCAGCAGGGCATGGGTGGTCAGCCGGGAATGCAACAACAGCCTGGTGGCTATCAGCAGCAAGCACCACAACAACCTTATCAGCAACCACCAGCGCAACAACCACCATCACAGCAACAACAGCCCTATGGTGGTGGAGCACAGAATACCCCGCCAGCTGCTCCTGAGATGGATAGCTTTGATGATGATATTCCGTTCTAGCTAAAGTAATTAACATTGAAAAATAACCTTAAGAGCCGCTATTTAGCGGCTTTTTTAATTTTATTAGAAAAATAATGCTGAAAACTGAATAACATCTAACATACCACTTTATAACAAAGCTAAATGTTTATGAGTAGGTGTTCATGAAAGTTGCGGTGAAGCAATTTAAAAGTGAAGAAGGCTATGTGTTTTTATTAGGAGAGGACGCAATTCCTGATTTTTGGGTAACTCACTTTGTTCCCCAATCTCCAGTGATTATTAATTTGGCGGTAACTCATATGGTCAAGGTATGACAATTCATTGCAAACACCGCCCTTGATAATCGACATATCAACTTTGTCTATTTAACAATATACTCGGATCAACTCGTTGATTGTCTTTAATAACTTCAAAGTGAAGATGAACTCCAGTAGCTTTACCCGTATCACCAATGATTCCAATAGCCTGTCCAGCTCTAATCCAAGAACCCACTTTAGTGTCAATAGAATCTAAATGTGAATATAAAGTTTGATAGCCACCTTTATGCTGAATTAATATGGTATTCCCATAATTAGGATGTAATGTTTTGTTATCTGCAATAACTATAATGCCATCAGCAGCAGACATCACCGAACTACCTCTTTCAGCGACATAATCAACGCCTTGATGTGGTTTATAATGTCTTATTTTGCTGATACTACTAAATGTTGAAGTTACCGTATGGTTATCAAGTGGGTGTCGCCAAATTAAAATACCTGTCGTTGAGGGGGTTTTTAAAAACGTATATATACCAAAAAGAGCGATTATCATCAAAGAAAACGTTAAGGCTATAGTAAAGTGACTTTTATTCGACGGACAAATAATGTTTGTAAGCCTAACTTTATAGTCATTAGTACAAAGCACACTGGAATTAAATTGAGCCACTGGGTTTTTGTTATCGAGTAGAGCACTTCTTTTCAATGATACTAGTAATGTCTTTGCATAATCGTGCTTATTGATATTAAATCGATGTATAGTCAGTTTATCACACCGATATTCCATAGCTCTTATAAACTGCCATTCCATTTTTCTTACAAATGGATTTATCCATAAAAGTATACTTAATACTCTCCATAAAATAGTTGCAATATGATCTTTGTTTGCAATATGTGTTAGTTCATGTTGAATCAAAATACTTTGTTGATCTTTTTCTAGCGATGAAAAATATTTAGGCAGTACAATGTAAGGTGAGATTGCGCCAAATACAAAAGGACTATGGTTTAGAGAGGAAATTGCAACCTTAACTCTACTGCTAGACAGCTCATCAATTAATATGGAAGAGCCGGTTAATTTTTTCAATCTTTGCCAAATAGCCATTAATTGAATTAACTTTAAACAAATAAAACAAAAGTAGCTAACTATTAGTGTTATTACAATTAAATCAATTTTTTTCAAGCTTGCGTGAGCGATGCTGGCTTGCTTTAATATTTGTGCGCTTTCCAAACTTGAATTTACATAATTTAGGTTAGGAATCACTATATCTACGAAGCCAAATGATAAAGGAATAAAAGGTAAAAAGCTGGCTGCAAGGGCAGACCACCAAAGACTGGGTGAAGTATTACCATTTTTGGTTATATAGGATGAGCAAACGTAGACAAAACCAGAAAAAATCAGCCAAGGGATAACACTTTCTACTGTGAATTGAATAACTGAGGAGTCCATTACTTTTCTTTTTTTCCTTCAGACAATTCATTTAATAATTTTTCTAATTCATCTAACTCTTCTTTATCTATTAAACGACTGTCAGCAAACATATTTACGGGCAGAGGTTCATCTAATTCTAAGACATTAGTTGCAAATTCTTGCATGCAGGATGCTAGCGTAGGTATTTTTTCAAGTAATGCTCTAAACGTTTTTTTATTGCCCTGTGAACCAATTTCCAAAATCCCTTTATTACCCATTCTTTCCAAAGTTTTGCGTGTAGATGAGTATGACCACCAATATTTTGATTCTAGGTGTTTATGAATTTCTTTGGCTGTTAATGGTTGTTTTTTCCAAAGAAGCTTTAGTATTTCTAACTCTGTTGAATTTGGTGTCATGTAAATGTTCTTAAAGTGTGACTTGTGTCGCACTTTGGTGTGCGTGGTATTAAGCTGCGACTTGTGTCGCACTCTAACATTGTGTATGTTTAAAAGCAATTGTGCGACATGTGTCGCATCTTGATTGTGGGAATTTATGAAATTTTATATTAAACACTTAATTTGTTTCTTCTATTTGAGCTTTATCACATCAGTTTACTCGGCAGATATTGTGCATAAATCAAATATAGATTTTATTCATTATAAAGCGGAGATCACTCCCGACTTTATTACTAAATCAATAGAGGGAACTGTTGAAATTACTTTCAGTCCTTATGTGGATAATTTAGACCATTTGAGTTTTTCTGTGGGGGCTAAGCAGGTCAATGCCGTTTATTTCCTTGCACAAAAGATCGACTTCTCAGTTGAAGGTGATTTATTCATCGTACAGCTGCCAGCTCCTTTGAAAGCTAACAAAGCTTACTCAGTGAAAATAGAATATAAAGTATCAGAAACTCGTGGTTTGAAATTTTACGATGATCACCTTTTTACCGTTTACCATACAAAGAACTGGTTAATCTCTCATAACAAGCTATCAGATAAAGCCACCTTTGATTTATCAATTAAACATGATCTAACTACCACGGCTATTGGTAACGGAACTTTAGTTGCAAGAAAAAAAGTGAGCGGTACTCAATTAGTTTCACGCTGGAAACAAAATACGCCAATACCTTTATATACATTTGGCTTTGCCGTTGGTGAGTTTGAAAAACATTCTATGGGTACAAGTGGTGTCAATATATCCGTGCTTTATCGACAACAAATAAAATCAAATTTAACAGCAGACTTGATTAATAAGGCATTTGCAGATACCGCTGATATGCTTTCATTTTTTGAAAGTAAAGCAGGTTTCAGCCTTGAGCAAGATTATGCATATGTTGTTGTCGATGGTTATATGGCACAGGAAGCTTCTGGCTTTAGTTTAGTAGGAGAAAAGTTTGTTCATACCTTGTTAAATGACAAAAATGAAAATTGGTTTATTGCGCATGAACTTGCTCATGAATGGTGGGGCAATAGTATAACCAGCGCAAACTTTTCCCATTTTTGGTTAAATGAAGGTTTGGTTGTTTTCATGGTTGCAGCGTACAAGCAACATTTGTTTGGAGAAGAAGCCTACAGGGACGAAATAGCGTTAGCGCTCAAGCGTATACAACGTGCTGTAAAAGAAAAAAGGGTTGCACCTGTTGCTTTTAGAAAGGTAATTGAAGAGCAAGATATTAATCGTACTATGGCATATAGCAAAGGAGCATTGGTGTTTTATATGTTAAGAGAGAAGCTAGGCGATAAGCTATTCTGGCAAAGCTTGAAGCGATATAGCCTTACTTATAAAGGAAAATCAGTTACAACCCAAGATTTAAAATCAATTTTCGAACAAGTCTCTCAAGTTGACTTAACCGCTTTCTTTACACGTTGGGTATATGGTCAAAAAATTCCAACCATAGATATATAAAATAATGTATAGGAAAAACTTATATGAGGTCGTTTGCTATAAAAAAAATCGTTTTAACTCTAGCCTTCTTAGTATGCGTTGGTAATGTAAATGCAAAAGAGGTTGAAAATAGTAACTTTAAAATCGACAATAGTGAGACGATTACTATTGACTCTAAAGCACTAGGTAGAAAATATGACTTATTTATTAAACTACCTGAGGGTTACTTTAAGGAAGTTAATAAATATAAAAAATACCCTGTTCTGTACCTCAATGATGGCCCACATACTTTTAAGGTTGCTGCTGGAGTGACACATTTTTCTCAAATGAATAAAGTGATAGTAGTCGGAATTTCGTTTGCTCATGGAGAGAACGGCCAATATAGTAGAGTAAGAGATCTTACGCCCATTACGGATGATAGTTGGAGGAAATATAAGACGGGTGGAGCGCCCAAATACTTAAAGTTTTTTGAGGATGAAGTTATTCCCTATATAGAAGAAAATTATCGTTCTAACCCGACTAAACGGATACTATCAGGACATTCTTTAGGGGGATCGTTTGGTGCTTGGGTGTTACTCACAAAGCCAGAGCTATTTTCGAGTTACATTTTAACCAGCCCTTCTCTTTGGTATAAGAAACATTGGATTTTTGATTTAGAAGATAAATATCATATAAAGAATAAATCATTAAATGCAAATTTATACTTCGCTACAGGTTCTTTAGAAACTATCAAGAATGGGATGTATTATGAAATGGCTGATGATCAGGTCAGGTTTGTTAGGCAACTGGTTTCAAGAAATTATCGAGGGCTAACTATTGAAGATGAAATAGTTAAAGGTACAGATCACTATTCGACTTTCCCTGTAGGCCTCTCCAAAGGGCTGATGTTCATATATAAACAGATGAAGATACTTTAGAAGTTAATAGATGATTATATGTAGTTATCATGTACTTCTTGTTATAGGGTTACTTGACTACAATAAAATATATTGTAGAAGGCGATTAAAATAAGTAAAGAAAGAGGACAAGGTAACAAAGAACCATTTATTAGTTTGATATGCAAAAATAATTGTTAAATTTTAGCATTTTTTTAGGGTTTTTTAATTTTCTCTCGAAAAATTAAATAGAAGATGCGTTAGTGGTTTCGCTAACACATCTGCAAAGCTCAATTCTCTACTGCCGAAGATTTAACTATTTAGTTTATCCAGTGATGGTATATTGTGATCTAGCCATTCTTTAGTGACAGTGTCTAGGGGGCGCTTTTCTCGATAGACTTGATAATCAAGTTCAGAAATAATGTCATTTGAGAATCGCAGAGAATCTAATATTTGAATCTGCTCATCGCTGAATCTATTGCGTATGTCTGATCGTAAAAGCATAACGGCTTTGTCAACTTTGCCTAATAATCCTTTCGGCTCTTCCAGTTCACGTATATGATATTTGTAATGTAGAAACTGAGGCCTCCAGAGGGGAACAACAATCCACTCTTCTTGAGCATAAGCTTGTTCAAAAGCGCTAAAGCAAGCTTCCTCAGTACCGGTATAAAATGTGTAGCCAGCCTTGGATAGTTTATAATCTTCCATTATTTTTAAAGAAAAACGTGTGATACCGGCACCTGGATTAATACCTTGTATAATCGGCTTCATTTTCTTTTTTATGTCAGGCTTCAATAAATCAGCCACCTTTTGGATAGATTCTTCTGGAATATAGTGTGGTACGCCCCATAATGCATAAGGTTGGTAATGCAGGCCAAGTTCTAGCAATGTTGTAGTTTTTTCAACTTCGGCTCTGTATATGCCATGACTTGAAGGTAGCCAAGCAGAGCATAAAATATCGGTATTACCTTGAGCGAGCATTTTAAAGTTATGCTCATGCTTTGCGTAAACACGCCTAACGTTAAAGCCAAAATCTCTTAAAACATGAAATATAAGGGAGCCTGCTATGTGGTGAAAAGATAAATCGGTGATGCCAATAGTTAGTTGTTTAGACATAGTATTATCCAACAAGTTAAATTAATTAATAAAAAAGTGATTTTTTATTTTTAAAACTTGAATTAGATAAGTGGACAATTACTATCTTGTCCACTTTACTTGCTAACCAATAGCCGTCATTTCGTTGAGTGTAAATTCTTCAACTGCGCCTTCTGTCGCATTCATATATTCGGCTAGGTGAGTATTGCCCATATGGGTTTGCCATAGATCCCGTGACTCCCAGTTCTCGTAAAACAGGAAATGAGCTGGATTATTGTTATCTTGATGAAGGTCGTAATTAAGACAGCCTTTTTCTGCGCGAGTAATATCGATTAATTTTATTAGCTCGGCTTTAACAAGTGCTATTTTGTCTTCTTTGGCTATAATATTGGCCACAATTGTAAGTTTTGCCATGGATTTATCTCCTATATTAAGTTGTGATTACGCACTTAGGTGAATTGGTTTTTTTATTTGAATTTAAAGCGCATTAGCTTATATGGAGGCTTGGCGTTACCAAGTCCTTGACTAAATGCAGGGTGCTGATGTAATTGATCTTGAGTGACATAAATATAATTACCACTCACTGCAAGACTATCAGGCCATGATAGTTGTTTATCTTGAATCAGTATTTGGTAATTATTTTTTGTGGTTAAGCCAATAGCATTATTCTCTAAATCTGTTACTGCCAAACCTAAGCCAGGAACATAGTGCATGCCATCGCTGGGTTTTTTCGGGCCAAAGAATTCAATTTTAGTTTTTATTGCCTTATCAGACTTATCAAAATCTGCCAATAATTCAGCGGGTACTTGATGGACTTTTTCACCGTTCATGGTAGCGAAGTAAACCCATTTGTAACTGTCATCAATGGCAATAGGATTGAGCCCGAAACGAAGAGGATTGGTACTGCCATCCTTCTTTTTTGATGCCAACCGTGTTGCTTCGATAATCATATCTCGGTCTGGGGCAATGAACTTTTCAAATCCTTCTAGGATGCGTTTTGTTTTTCCTGAAGCGATATCTACTGCGATAATAGCTGGTTTGGAAGCGCCAGAGAAATTGCCGAATGACATGTCAGCGATGTATATTTTTCCTCGTTTTTCATCAATTACAAAGTCTTGTGGAAAGGAATTATCAACTAAAGACGACTGGGGGATTGTAATGTTTTTGAGCAGAGAATTGCTCTGAGTATCCCAGGCGATGAGTTTTGCCTGATGACTGCTATCTCCCATATCCAGCATCCAGACAACACCCTGTTTATCAGAATGGACGCCGATGACTGCCGTTAAACCCACTTTGCCTTGAGGGCCATCAGCCCAGTCTGCATTGGGGAAAGGTTGCTTTGTACCATTAGCCATTACCTCAACTAATCTATATTTCGGATTATCAAGAGGGTGCATGCTAATAATGATTCTGCCTTTTGGCGTCACCGTTACACCCGCGCCACGGTAGTCAGTAAACTCAGTTACAGTTTGTAATTGGCCAGTACTAGTGGGTTGTGAGAGGGCAAGTTGGCTCAGTAATAGTGCTACTGAGGCGAATATGAATGTTTTCATGGTAGGTTTCCCGGAATTTATTTTGACGCATTAATTTGAAGCTGAACAACATCTCCGCTGATTTAAGCAGTGTTATTGAGCAAATTGGCTATGAGCGTTCGTTATCGCCAGGCCATTAATATATGCTTTTATTACTTGCTGAAAAATAGGATAATAGAAGAATGTTTATCAATTTTACCTTGATAATATGCTTATTGACGATTTAAAAGTTGTATTACAAGTAGCCGAATTTAAGAGTATCAAGCAAGCTGCCGAAAGCCTTGATATGAGTGTTGCGGTTGCGAGCGCTGCGGTTAAGCGAGTAGAAAAAGCCTATGGTGTCGAATTGTTTGTGAGGTCAACACGAAAATTACGCCTATCTTCTTTTGGTGAAAAATATATTCCTCAGATTGAAAATGCCTTGGTTATACTCAATCAAGTCGGTCAAAGTGCCAAAAATGAGCAGAATATTATCGACGGCGATTTGAGACTGGCTGTACCTTCTGATCTAGGAAGAAATATTCTATTACCATGGATTGATCTATTTGCTAGTAAGCATCCTCAATTGAACATCAGGTTACATATTACTGACAGTACCATCGATTTTTATCGAGATCCGGTGGATATGGCATTACGTTATGGTGCTCCGGGAGACTCTAGTATGTATGGCTTTAAAATTTGTGATGTGCCAAGAATATTATGCGCTTCGCCTTACTACGTTGAAACCTATGGTATGCCTGTGCATTTGAAGGATTTAGATTCCCATAATAGTCTGTTGTATCAGCTACATGATACCGTTCATGATATATGGGAGTTTTCATGCAGAGGCATTACATCTAAAGTAAAAATGCGCAGCAATAGAACTGCAAACGATGCGGATATCGTAAGGCGTTGGTGTGTTGCGGGTTACGGCATTGCTATGAAATCTGCTTTAGATATGTCAGATGATTTGTTATCTGGAAATCTTGTTAAACTGATGCCAGAGTATACGCCAAAACCTACTGAATTATGGCTAATCTGTCCAAGCAAGCAACTTATTACACCTATGGTTAGGCTTTTGCGTGAATCCATCACTGATAAATGTTTGACTATTATTAATAGCCTCAAAAAGTCGGGCTACTTGTAATTAATTACATCAATAAAAGGATGTATTTTAGCATTAGCTCGGCAACCTTCTAGATAAATAATATGAATTGGTAAGGGAGCTTCTTCATATTCTTCCGGTAATTATTTTAATAACTCTTTTTCTATTTCTTTATGTATTTGGTAAGACAATCATATTGGTAATGCCATATTTCCAAATAGTGTTTTACATCATGATTAAAAGCAGGAATAAGTATGTAAAATGCTAAAGAGACCTTACATATCTCAATAAATATTTGAGTGCATTTTAAATTTCGATAGAACTATCTACTAAAATTTTCTTGCTACTTTTCTCTTGTAAATGTTTACATGTTTAGTGACTACCTCTCTTTTTATGTCTAACAAATAAAATGTCTAATATTTGTTATGTGCGTTTTTATATTATTTTCAAAAAAAATGTGATTTATTTAAGCTAAATCTAATTTTATGCTTGATGAGTTTTTATAAGGGTTTCTATCTTTTTGGCGCTGATGTCGGCTTAAATTGTCCGTGTCTATTTTTTTATTAGGATTTAGATATAAGTTTAATTGTTTTTTCGTATTTATAATATTTAATAGTGGAGTGCCATTTTTTTCTTGATGCGAAAATAGTAAAAAAGTAAAGGAAATATTTTTTTGAATTACTACGTAAGTCTATTAAATATAATGTTTTCTCCTGTTAGAATTTTTCTGTATTCTTAATTTATTTTTTGAATTTTTGATTTAACTTTTATGATAAAAATACGCGTTCTGGTTTAGATTAAATAGTCTGTTATTTTTTCTTCTATTTATCTTGTTAAATATTTTTTTGTGTAATTCTATATTTATGATTTAGTGAAGTGTAAATATATTAATTTGATCGATTTCTAGGATGGGCTTGTTAGAAAAAAGTCAAAGTGCAATTAAATAGTTATTAATACGCTGATTTTAAATTGAGCTATATTGCCAGAAAATAAATATAATATATGTATTAATTGAGGGCTGTGTGTCATGAATTCTCCTCCGAAAGTCGTTGTGTTTTTAATTTTCTTATTTACTCTTTTAGCTACGTCGATACCAGTACTAGCTCAGCAAGAATTTTACGACCGTATCAAAAAAGAGCGTATCCCATCTTCAGATAATGTGACCTGGACACGTCAAGGCCCTGGTAATTCTGGCATGTCTGAAATGGTTCACTACCATCCTTTATTTCCCGATACCGTGTTTTTTAATCCTGATATGGGCGGTAATTATCAATCGGATAATAACGGTACTATGTGGTATAGCGTCCGCGATTACGATAGCGCAGGTGGCTTTGGTCGACTGGTAGATATGCGTTACTCCCATGCCAATCCAAATTTTGCTGTGGCCTTGGAAAAATCACACCTCTTTATAAGTTCGGATCGTGGTAAAAGTTGGTCGATGGTGAAGAACTGTCCTTGGTATACGGGGCCGTCTGCGACTGGAACCGATACCACAAGCTGGATTGCTAAGGTTTCCTCCTTGGAAATAGATCCATCTGACGCTGACACTTGGTATGTTGGTGCAGGCAGAACGGCCAGAGGCAAAGCGTGGAATTCTTTTGTTGGGAATGGTAATGCTACCTATAATAATCCACGTGGTAAAAATGCTGATGTTGCCGGTAAGATTTGGAAAACAACAAATGGTGGTCGAAGCTGGACTGAACTGACTAACGGCTTGGATGCAAAAGCACAGTTTAGTCGTATTGCAGTCAATCCAAATAATTCCCAAGAAGTATTTGCTGCTTCTAACTACGGTTTGTATCGGTCTTCAAATGGTGGGCGAAGTTGGACTAATATTGGCCGAGGGAAGTTACCTAATAACACAATTATCGATCTCGATTATTATCACAACGGTAGCACCTTCGTGCTTTATGTTATCGACCAAGTACGTCATAAACCTAATGGTAAGAGTGTGAGCAGTACTGGTGGTGTATTTAAATCAGTAAACAGAGGAAATTCGTGGGAAAATATCTCGGGTAATCTTAACATCGACCTGACTCGATTGGATTCGGGCTTTAATGGCTGGGGCGGTGTCAAAACCACTTATTATAATTACATTGCCAAGTGGTTCGGTATTTCTGTCGCTGATGCGCGCAATCGTTATTCGACATTACCTACATCAATCTTGCAACCACTACAGATGGTTCGGGCCGATCCAAGCCAGGCTGATCGTATTTACGTTAGCCTTTATGATCCCCAAGGAGGAGAAATATCTTTTGGTCCAGGTCCATTATGGAAGACTTCTAATGGTGGACGGTCGTGGATTATGTCAACTCGAGGCCATGGCCCTGCTTTTGAAAACGATGGAGATTACTGGCGATCCCGTGGTACCCCAACCAATGAAAATATGGTGTTTGGCCATGAGCCTTTTAATCAGCAGTGGGGCAGTAACTATCCAATGCGTACCATGCGTTACTTCGATATTAACAGCCGTGGTGACATTATGATGATCAGTGGGCACAACACTATGCTGAGTACTGATCATGGTAATACTTGGAATCAAGTTGACGAAGACTACACTAAAGCGGGCAATTTAATGGGCCGTAGAAATAGTGACTTACCGGGTGAGGGTATTTTCCAAGACCACCGTTTTGCACCAGGTGAGCTTTATCTCGCGAGTGGTGAACACCGGCTTTGGCGAACCACCCCTGACGGTGAAGGACAAGGGGAAGAAGAACGAGTTGCCATGAAACTTTTAGAGAAATCAATGGAAACAGTATCGTCCGTTGCTATTGATCCAGACGACCTTGATACATTTTTTACCACATCTCAGCGTCAGCATGGCAAGGACAAAATTTGGAAAACAACCGACGGGGGTGAAACCTTTATCGATCATGGAAAAGTGACCGACGCAGAGTTTTTCATGCGTACTCGCTCGTTAAAAATAGATCCAACTAATAAGCAACTCATGTATTTCGGTGTGTCAGAGCGAACGAATAAGGATGTGCGCAAACAAGGTGGTTTCTATTTTTCTAATGATGGTGGACGCACTTTTACACAGCGCAATAAAGGCTTACCGGCGAATGTCTACATTCACGATATCGAATGGGATCCACGTGATCCCACTTACAAATCTATGTTCGTTGCGGCTCAGGCCAGAAGTTTTGGTTTAGGCTCAATCTTTCCGTCGCGTCAAGGTAGGCCATCAATTGAAGGTGGTTTGTATCATACCAATAATCGTGGGCAGACCTGGCGCCGCATAAAGATAAACAGTGAAGTTCACGGTATAAATGATATTAAGATAGACCAGACCGGTCGAATTTATGTGACCGCAGGCTATCGTCGATGGGATTACATTAAAGGTGGTTTGTGGCATAGCGATAACTGGGGAAATAACTGGCAGAAAACATTCTCCAGTGATATCACCGAATATGTAGATGTTTCGCCTTTTAATCCTGATCTACTGGTGGTATCGGTTGGTAGAATTCATAAAAATCCAGGTATCTATTTCAGTGATGACCGAGGTAAAACATGGACAAAAAACAATAAACGTCTCGCTATCCAGGGCGCGATTCAAGCCGTTGAATTTAGTATTCATGATCCTGAAGTATTGTGGTTGGCTGAACTGGGAGCGGGCTTTAGCAAAGGTACCTATCATAATCAAACTTCCTGTAAATATGATTTTGGTACCGCTGATTCTCCAGTGCAAGAAGGTTGGCAGGGGATAAACCCTGAGACGCAAATGACTAATTTGCGTTGGGGGAAACGTCCCGATAGTGTTGATCGTGACTACGGCAAATACGAAAATAATCTAATGAGTGATTTCGTATATAGTAGCAGCCCCGCGACACTTCACCATAAGTTAGAAAATGGTCGTTGGTATGTCACTCTCAAATTTGGTGATGCTGGCTGGGCTCATGATGGTATTGTTGTTAAAGCAGAAGGTGCGGTAGCTGCTCGTAACATTAATGTAGCCAAGGGAAGAGTTGCGGTTGCGAACTTTGCCGTTGACGTTAGAGATGGTGAACTCGATCTAGAATTTTCTGATGCTGGTGGTGACGATAGAAATTGGGTTGTTAATAGCATGGTGCTTACTAAGAATGGGGCCAGTACCCAAAAGTTTGCTAATGGTCTATGTGTTAATACCGGTTCATCTCAGCCGACGCCGAGAGTTCCAGGTAAAGTTGAGGCGGAAGACTATGTGAGGTTCTTTGACAGTTCTGCAGGCAACTACGGAAAATCCTATAGAAGCGATGATGTTGATATTCAACCAACCCTTGATGTCGGTGGGGGCTATAGTGTGGGATGGACGGCTAATGGCGAGTGGTTGGAGTACGATATTAATGTTACTGAAACTAGCAATTACCGTTTTGATGCTCGTGTCGCTTCGAGCCCTGGTGGTGGCTCTATAGGTCTCGTTGTCGATGGCAGAACCGTCGTAAATAATATAGCTGTTAATGCTACTGGCGGTTGGCAAAAATGGCAGACTATCTCTGCCGAAATAGGACGATTGTCTAGAGGTATACACACTATCCGCGTCGCTATGCCTAAGGGAAATTTCAATATTAATTGGTTGGAATTTAGTAAGATCCTTACACCCATACCAACAAGTGCTCCCATTGTTGATCAATGTGATACCACGGCTCAATGTAAAGTTAAATTCGGTAATCGCGCCACCGATTGCCTTAATAGTTACAGCAACCGCAGTATATGTATGTGTGGTGCAAGTGCTTGCCAGTAGGTATGAAATGCATTCTTTGTCATTATTGAGAAGTTAAATAATGACAAGGTAAATATTTAACTCGGCAATGCATGTTTATTAACATTGCCGAGTATTTTCACAAGATGAGAAAAAGGAGTATGTTTATCATGTATCTATTTACTAGAAGTAAAAGAGGTATCTTTCAAACGTTTTGTTGTTAAATCAATAAAAGAGCGTATCTTGGCATTGGCTCTGCGACCTTCTAAATGAATAATATGAATGGGTAAGGGGGCTTCTTCATAATCTTCCAGTACCAATTCTAATGATCCTCTTTCTATTTCTTCACTCACTTGGTAAGACATCATATGGGTAATGCCATAGCCTTCTTTTGCTGCCTTTATTGATGCTCCCACTTGGTTACAGACTAATTTAGGGCTTAATTTAACGGATTCTTTTTTTCCATTTTTTTCAAACGTCCAGATCATTGCAGGCCTGTAAGCAGAGTTGAATATAATATTATGTTGGTTTAAGTCTGATGGCTTTTGAGGTTTGCCATATTTCTTAAAGTAGTTAGGGGAACCACAAATCACTCGTCTTACTGTACCTACAGATGTGGCATATAGGTTTGAGTCTTTTAGGTGACCGATCCTGATAGCGATATCCAATTCTTCTTCCACCAAGCTAGTAATTCGGTCTAGAAACACGGCTTTAACGGATACCAAGGGATTGTTTTCCAGATACTCCGTAATAATTGGCATAATATGCCTTTCGCCAAAGGATACCGGCGCTGTAATAGTGAGTGTGCCTTTAGGCTCTTTATATATTCCGGTCGCAGAAGCTTCGGCTTCTTCCATAAGTTCTAGAATACGCTTTACGTCGTGTAAAAACCTTTTCCCAGGCTCTGTTAAGCGAACGTGGCGCGTAGTTCGATTAAATAGCTTGACGCCTAAATCTTCCTCCAGGCTTGCAATAAAGCGCGTTACTGAGGGCGCGGATAGATTCATATATTCACTGGCAGCGACAAAGCTTTTATGTTTCGCCACCTCTACAAATACTTGCATCTTCTCGAGCTTATCCATTGGTACACAATACCGTCTGTTTCTTAAGGGTTACTGGATTATTTCATATATTGTAATAATAAATTTCATATAAGGCTAATTATTTTATATTTAGATAGGAGTAGAGTACCACCATAACCTCAACAGTGGAGAAACCTCATGTTATTTTCAAGACTCCGGCAGATAAGCATCGCCGTACTATTTTTATTATTTCCCTTCTCTCTCAATAGTTTTGCTGACAGCGATTTTGAGCGTGTCCGCTATGGCACAGAGAAAGTGGATGGCCTTGATATTTTTTACCGTGAAGCGGGCAATCCGCGATCGAAGAAGCCTGCTTTAGTTTTATTACATGGCTTTCCTTCTTCATCTCACCAGTATCGTGAGGTATTGGCTGCACTAGGAGATGAGTTTTACTTGATCGCGCCAGATTATCCAGGATATGGTGATAGTTCGTTCCCTAGTAAAAAAGAGTTTACCTATACCTTTGATAATATTGCCAACGTCATGGATAAGTTTTTAATCCAAAAAGGTATTGATCGCTATGTACTAATGATTCAAGACTTTGGTGCACCCGTTGGCTTTAGAGTTGCCACCAAGCGTCCCGAAAAAGTCGCAGGCTTTGTAGTAATGAATGGCAACGCTTATGAAGAAGGTATTAATAAAGCCGGCTGGGGTAAAGTGATTGATTACTGGAAAAAAAGAACACCAGAGTTAGAAGAGCATATTATTAAAAATGTTTTCTCTTTAGAAGGATTTAGATGGCAATATACCCACGGTACACGTAACCCTGATGCCATACTACCTGATAATTGGAATTTGGATTACATGAAAATGTCCCGCCCAGGCCAACATGAAGTACAGCTTGACATGTTCTTTGATTATCAAAATAACTTAAAGAAATACCCTGAGTGGCAACAATATTTACGCGATAATCAACCTCCTATGCTATTGGTATGGGGCAAAAATGATGCTTTTTTCCCAGTGCCAGGAGCGGAAGGATATAAACGTGATGTGAAAGATATTGACTACAATATTCTTGATACCGGACACTTCGCACTGGAAGAAGAAGCTCCATTTATCATCAAAAAAATGCGCGAGTTTATGCATAAAAAGTTTAAGTAAGAAAATAGAAATACATAGTTCTAATAGGTAAGTAAGGGGTAATAACTAATACCCCTTTTTTTCGTAATAACCTAATATAAATAAGCGTTTGATTTATCGCTCATATAAAACACTGGGTGTTAAATTGAGATACGATATCGGTAAGTAATATTAATTTAATGCTGTATGCAAATTGGGGTAACGCTTAATAAAGAACCAGGTTAAAGAAGATTTATTATCTTACTTGTTGTCGTAAAAATCTTTGAGAAATTCACGATGAATACGGTGTAATCGTTCAAAGTAGAGATAGTTCAATGTTTGTGATAATTCGATAGTACCGTCGCTATCCCTATCAAAAGAAATCGTGATATCACCATCAAAGTTTAAAGCTTCTACATGCAATGTAAAAATATTATTAACGCCATTACTAATGGTTACTTCCCAATTTCCTTGCGCGGCAAAATTAGACCGAGCAATTTCCTTTGTGCTAAAAGGCGTATTTGATTTGGTGATAATATCAAATCGGTCAGCTTCAATCTCATCCCTATGGATAGTCCATGAATAAGTTTCATTTGGTCGCTCACTACCGTTTTCTTCTGTAATTTCTTCAACTGCGAAGATCGGATAGTTGATACCATTATTACCTTTTGTAAAAGCCAATACTGGCGTATAGGTTGCAGGAATGGCCAGTGAGCTGTTAATCAGGTTGCTAAAAGGATGAGCGGCATCAATCGTTTGGTTTTCATAGAGAGTATCGATATTGATCGCAGAATATTTTAAATCCCCATTGTTTTGCGATGATCGAAGTATATCTGCTGTTATCTTTTCATTACGAGGCTCGGCTCCCGGTGGATCAAATGAGAATGATTCATTAATATCTCTCTCATACATAACTCTCAAACTGTAGTCTTTATTTCCATCTAAATTGCGTCTAACTTTCCCTTTACGCTCAACTATTGTCAACTGTTCAAAACCATCATTAATGATACCTTTATCGCAGTTGTTATGATCACTTCTGACAATGTCTCCCTGGTTTACCCCTTTCTGGCTATTTCCAGCCCTAGATATAGTAGTTTCGATGCTGCCATCTAAAATACAATCCTCAGTTTTGTTATTGCTTTTATTAAATAAATTATCTAAGTGAGTAGTCGCCAGTGTTCTAGCTTCCAATGGGGCTCTAGATCCCGATTTCACTAGACGCAAAATATCTGAAGCAATAATTGAGAAACCACGAGGGTCGGGATTTGTTTGTGCATTAGATATACTGCTCAAACTTAAAATTAAAGCGCTAGCAATTGAATAAGATAAAACCTTTTTTTTCATATATTTACTCTGAATATTAATTATTAAATTTTTAGTAGTATTGTTTTCATTATCAGAATCTGATGTTGAGTGCGCACGCGCATAGTAGTAGCTTAAACACCTTTGAGTATGGCATTTCGACGACAGTTTTAATGTTTTGTCGACTAACTCTTAAAAATAATAAAGTTAACTTTTATTTACACTATGTGCCTTAGTTGTCTATGAAGGTTTTTAATAGAAAGTTAAATTCAAGGCCGTAAATAGTGGTGTGTAATAGAGTCATTAATATTTCAGGTTGTTTTTTGTTAAAATAAATAGTCTTTAAAATTTTTAAATTAATGTGAATGTATGTTGTTTTTTTTAGGGTGGAAAGAGAGAAGGGTTGGACTAAAATAGTCGAAGAAATTAGTAACTCTTAAAAATATCCTTTAACGCTAAACTTAATGCTCTAATTTTTTGATAGCTTGTTTTAGGCGTTCCATATCCTATAGATACATTTTATTACTTATCGAGTTGCAAGCTATTAATTTACTAGTTTTTTGTGTCTATTCTTTTGTTCTAGACAAACCTAAACTCTATATTAATTTATGGCTCAGAAAGTTTATTGTTTTAATTATTCTAAAATCTCATCTTATACAGGTACGTGTACTGCTGTTTGTCACAGGAGCAATTAAACTAGTGTTAACAGGCCCTGGCTTGTTCTCTTTAATTTTGAAGCGCCGATGCACTAGTGAGTTTCAGGAACAATCCAAGGAGTGGGGCTTATTTTTTCGCAAAGCGGCACTCAACTTTTGACTCTATATCCTAAAATCGTTATTTGTATAAATTATCCTAAAATATTTTTATTTTATTGTTTTTCAGTTATTTTTATCCTAAAAAATAGATTTTATAGGCTAAATTTTTACATTTTTCAAGCCTTATATCTGTATTAGCAATACCGTTTGTGGCATGAATAATTAATTTTACTTTTTATTTTGGTTGCTTTAAGCAACCAATTTTTTTATAGTACAGGCACAATATAAACACCGACATTTGGAGAATATGATGCCACCAATCACTTATACTCATGAAAATGGAGTTGCAACAATTACCCTTAATAACCCACCTCAAAACCGCATGTCTGCAGCAGTTGCAGAAGGGTTAACAGCTGCAATACAGGATCTAGCCGAAAGAACAGACACGCGAGTGTTACTTTTAAAAGCTGAAGGCCCGGATTTTAGTTACGGCGCCGATATACAGTCTTGGGCTGGTCAGCCTGCCAAAGATTTTAGTGAAAGTATTGCTGGCGGTGTGATGATGACCAAAGTCTTTCAGGACTTTCCTTTCCCAATTATCGTTGCGGTGCAAGGTTATTGTGGCGGCGGTGGTTTTGAAATGGCCCTAAGAGGTGACATTATCATCGCCGCAGATAATGCTGAGTTTTGTCATTCAGAAGCCAGTATAGCGGTCTTCACATTCCTCGGAGGTGTGCAACGTGTTGCTGATAGGGTAGGCCGTACCAAGGCTATGCAGTGGGCTTTAACCTCAGAGCGTGTCAATGCACAGACTGCTCTGGACACAGGCCTTGTCAACGAAGTTGTCCCTGTTGCAGATCTTCACACGCGAGCTCAAGAGTGGGTCGACCGTCTAAAAGATAGTGCAACTCTTTCTCATGCCGCTCATAAGAAACTCCTGCGTGCATGGTCTGATGGCGGTGTAGAGGCAGCAGATGCTTTGATGGCAGAAATGGCTGGTGACATTCTTGTCTCGGAAGATGCACAAGCTTGTCTGCCGGAAGCAATTAAAGCCGTTGAAGATGGGCGTGCACGTCCGCAATTCATTTTTAAAGGCAAATAAATTTAAGCAGGCTGTAGCAACTAATTGTTAGACCATCAAAATTAAGAATATGAGCGCAGCGACTCGTGCGCTTTCGGGCGACTTACCGAATATTTGCCGAATTTTGCCAAATATAGTTCAAGTTGACTCGAGTTATTAAGGATTTTTACCATGACATTCGTACTCAGATATATATCTTTGGGCTATATTGGCTTAACGGCTCTTTTTCTCGCATATTTAGGAACTGTGTGGGCGTTCTTTCCTGCCGACCACATGGAGCGAGTTGGCGTTACTGTGACAACACTTAATGGCATTAACACGCTCAAGTCTATTATGGCTACTGGACTGCTTGGGATAACTGGATGTTGTGTTATGTTTCTATTTAACCAGCAAAATTGGTTCAGGCCTTTATTACTGTTGACTAGTATTCTGCTGGTTGTTCGCGTCACAGGCTTGGCCGTTGATGGCTACCATAGCCGTATGGCGATCTACGCTATTCTGGAAATCTTGATTCTGGTGGCCACTGTCACAGCTGTAAAACTAGATCCAACTCGTAATGGAAACTAACTCTTTAATTCTCAAGTTTTTGTGTGAGTAAAGTTATAATCAATAGGAAAAAAGTGTGACTGAAAATTCGCAAGATTTCTACCAGAACGCGTTGGCATAATTATTAGCGACATTATTAGTGTTGATTAGCTTCTTATCAAGACATATAGATTTAATCCTGCGTATAATCACGTTAATAATATTTAAATGTGTGTTGGATAACTGCTAAAAACAAAAGGAAATAGCGTTGAGAAAAGTTGTAATATTTGGTAATTCAGGCTCTGGTAAGTCCACTCTTGCTAAGGCTTTGTGTCAAGATGAGGAGCTGTCTCATTTAGATTTGGATACGGTCGCTTGGTTGCCAAGTGATCCTCCTCAGAGAAAACCTATAAGTGATGCCAAGCTAGAAGTGGATGATTTTATTAATGCCAGTGATACTTGGGTGGTTGAAGGGTGTTATTCTGATTTACTAGCGCTAGTTCTCACTCAAGCAAGTGAAATAATATTTATGAATTTATCGGTCGAGGACTGTATTGCTAATGCCAAAAAACGACCTTGGGAACCACACAAATATGTCTCTAAAGCCGAGCAGGATGCAAATTTAGAGATGCTTATTGATTGGATTAGTCAATATCCCACAAGGGAGGATGTGTTTTCCAGGTCATCTCATGAAGCTTTGTTTAATAGTTATCATGGTAAGAAAACTATGTATACGTCAAATAAGAATATGTAACAAACTTCTGGTTGTTACCAGCACAGCTTCGGACTGTAAGCTAACGTTTTATGCTAAATAGGATAAATATGTACTCAACAATAAACGATGTGAAGCCTAATAGTGTAGTTTTGCTCGGTATGCCGTTTGATGATTATTCTTCGTATTTAAAAGGGCCTGCCAAGGCACCGGCTATTATTCGTCAGATGATGCAGTGCGATGCCAGTAATACGAGTACGGAGTTGGGGAGGGAATTAGGTGACCATCCCCTAATTGTGGATATTGGCGATATGACATGGCAGCATCCTGGACAAGCCTTTGCCGTACTAGAACATACTATCGCTGAAGTGGTTATGCGCAGTGGTAAACCTTTAACCTTTGGTGGCGATCATTCCATTACTTTTCCGATTTTAAAAGGTTTAGCTAAGCATCATCAGGATATTACTATTCTTCATTTCGACGCTCATCCAGACCTTTACGACATTCTTGATAATAATCCCCTCTCTCATGCTTGTCCGTTTGCACGTATTATGGAAAATAATTTCGCTCGCAGGCTTGTTCAAGTCGGTATTCGTACTTTAAACCAACATCAGCGCGAGCAGGCCGAGCGTTTTAATGTTGAAATTTATGAGATGAAGAATTGGTGCGGATCAGACCAAATTAAACTAGACGGCCCCGTTTATATCACTATCGATATTGATGCCTTAGATCCTGCTTTTGCTCCAGGCGTTTCCCACCATGAACCTGGGGGTCTAACTGTTAGGCAAATACTAGATGTTATTCAGTCTATTGATGTGCCGGTTATTGGTGCTGATATTGTTGAATACAATCCTACTCGTGATATTAACGATATGACTGCTGCGGTTGTTAACAAGTTATATAAAGAAGTGTGTGGCAAGATGCTGGATTGTTAAGGGATTTATGGCCTATTGATAGGCCATTTTAAAAATAGAGGGTTTTTGTGTAAAGGGAATGCTTAAATTGTTTCCTCTATCACTTTAGCAGTGGCTCACTATCTATTATTGATGGACAACTTGAATCATATTTAACACTTTTTGTTCTTTTCCCATACCACCTACAACTAATAGTTGGTCTTTATACGTTATTAATCCTCTATGATCCATACTACTGGTGTTTGCCTGACTAACAGACCATCGTTTTTTTGCTAGGTTAAAACGCCATATCTCTTTTGTTGGTAGGGATGGTTCTTTATTGTAACCGATACCATTATAATTATAAGGATTTTCAGAGCCACCATAAAACCATATATCACCTTGGTAGCCTGTAGCTGCCATACGATAGCGCCCTTTACCTGTTGGATGCTTTACTTTATGCCAATCTATTTTATACGGAGTGTTTTCTTGTATAGTACCTAAGTAGCATGCGTTTTCCATTGAAAAACTGCGTCTTTTATTTTGATGTACTTGTACACGAACACCATCGCAAAGCAGTATTTTATCTCCAACAATACCTCCTGCATGTCCAAATACGGCATTCCCGGGGAGAGGAGAAGCTTGTTGCCAACTATTGAGTTTAGTATCGTATACTTGCACTAAATTAACGTTGCCATCATTGTGCCAGCCGCTGATCAAATAAATGTATCTGTTTTGATAGACCAAAGCGATGGCATCATCTACAGCAACAGGCATAGCGCTTATTGGGTAATAACTATCTTTTGCCACATCGTAACGAAAGTTATCTGGGCTGGATATTTCACTGTGATCTTTTGCTACGGTATAACCGCCAAAAATATAGGCTTGATCTTTAACTGCGACTGCAATACTTGCCAGGCGGCCTTTTAATCTAAGGGAAGAGGGAACCGGATTCTTCGCTTGCCAAACTTTATCTCCAAGTTTTAGAGCATATACTTTATTGTGGACAGCGCTGTAATCTTTGTTTTTTCCTAAGCCCATAAAACTGAGTATATAATCCCCTGTTTGGTTGCTAACCATAGTAACGGCATTATTACTCACAGGAGCGGGTAGAAGAGGGTACTTTTCAACTGCGCACAATGTATTACAAAATAATGTGCTAAAAAGTACGACAAGACTGACTATGTATTTCATTTTAATCGCCACGACAGGATTTAAGAAATGCAATTATAGCGATTAACTTAGTTCAGGCATATATTCTCAAATACTGATGAAATATGATAATTTGCCCACTCATATACAATTAATTGCTAGCACTAGGCTCTGGGTGCGTCCATGTGCCAAAGAAATTGTACTTAGGGCGTCCTCTTACTTGGTTACCCAATAAATAAGAAACAGGGATCGCCAATAAACCCACAACCGCATGACCGTAAAAATCTCCATAGACAATATGGCCTACAAGTGCCAGTATCATATTAAAAAAATAAGCGGCATAAACCATATCTCTTAAGTCGTTAAAACGATGGCTAACAATAACAAGAATGGCGATAAACTTAAGTGCTGCTAAGGGATAAACAAGGTAAGTTGGATAACCAAAAGCTTCAAAGAAACCTGCTTGTGTGTCGTGAATTATAATATATGATCCCGTTGCCCAAGCAAGAAGAAATAAAAGGATAGCGGTTGCTCCCCAGTAGGCGAATTTTTTCAATGTGTTTACCACGATATTGACTCTCTTTATAGTGTTAAATTGCTGTGTTAAATTAATCTTGACCTTATTACGAACCGCTAAAAACAAAGGTGAAGGCCTTTGCTTTAGTGTTAACGCTAGGCCTTCAGTGAAAGCATTTATTTTTCTTCGGGGCGTAAAAAAATGAATTCTCGTATGACTTGCCAGCGCCCATCTTCAAATATCAGATCAATACTTAAGACAAGTACCATATCCTGGCCACTTAAATTATTTTTACGAGATAACACAACATGAGCTTGGTCTCCTTCTACATCAATACGATGGAACTTTGCCCAGGTGCTCATAGGAGGATCGCCTGCATCACGCTTAGATTTAAATATGCCTTTAAATGCCTGCTTATCAGCGGTATTAACATTGTCTTCGGTATCTACCATAACGACCTGAAGTTTATCGTGATAGATACTATCAAGCGTATCGATATCATAACTGGTGGCAGTTTGAATTAAGTTATCCATTGTCTGGCGAACTTCTTGAACACGAGCTTCATTGGTTGTCATTAGTAGGTTCCTCTTACGGGGTAGTTATTTTCGGGGTTACGGATAAATTTCAAGCCCATTAACAAAGACGTCAATTCCGGGCGTACGAACGGCGCATTGGAAATATCGACGATTTGTATATTGCCTTCGGCGTTAATTACAAATAATCCTGGCTCAGCAAAGGGGCGGTCATATTCAGCTTGTGAACGAGGGTTGGAAATATACAGACCTAGAGTTTGCATCTGTTCTATGGTCAGGCCATAAGCGATGTTAAAATTAGGGTTTATTTGAGATATTTGTTCTTTCGCTCTTACTTCTGTATCCGCGGATACTGCTACTACGTCAATGCCCAAGGCATGAAACTCCGGTAACAATGTGTTGAGTTCAGATAAATAGCGGGTGCAAAGAGGGCAGTGTTTACCTCGATAGACAACCACCATTTGCCAATCGTAAGGTGCATTGGGCTTAGATAAATCCCGTGTGCCTCCTTGTAGATCATTCATGGTTATTGAAGGGAAACTTTGCCCTGCTTTGGGTTTCTGTATACTCATTATTTTGCTCTCATATTTTGTAATGATTGTTATTAAATTGTATTTGCGCGCCAATGTCAACTATTTTGTAATGTTTATAACAAAAATAAATTTATCAAAGCACTATATGAAATCGATAAAAAAATCCTATAATTAAACGAATAATTAGGTTTTGTTTAATTTTTATGAAAATTATGTAATGATTGCTATTAATCTATAAAGTTAGTAACAGAGGGTGTTCGATACCAATGGCAGCAAAAAAAGCGGGTAGGCCACGAGCTTTCGAGCGAGAAAAGGCGCTGTTAGCGGCGATGCATGTATTTTGGGCGAAAGGCTATGATGGTGCATCGATGAAGGATTTAACTCAGGCAATGGGAATCAATAGCCCAAGCCTTTATGCCGTTTTTGGAGATAAGCATAAACTCTATCTAGAAACTATTGACTGCTATGCTTCCAACGATGCATGTGCACCTTTGGTAGCTTTTGAAACCGAGCCTGATATCCATAAAGCGGTACGTGCTTTTATGAAGGCGGTGATCAGTTATAGTGTTGATAATGACAGTGGTTCAAGTGGATGTTTTCTAACATCTTGCGTTGCTGCCAGCGCTGAAGAAGTTGAAGGTACGCAAGAATTGCTACAGCGAGCAATCAAAGACACTGATGCAAGGTTGTGCCGGCGTTTTGAATTGGAGAAAGCCAGAGGTGCTTTGCCGAAGAATTTTCCTTCAATGGAGCGCGCCCGGCTGATGTTTGATTTGCGTCAAGGTTATGTTTTTAGAGCGCGTGCGGCTATGGATAGTGAACACATGCTTAAGGATGTGGAATATAGGGTAAAAATGGTAATGGAAGCACCAGAGGAAGAATTATAAATTAGCCTAGCTAAAGCAGTTAGCTATCGCGAATAAAACTAATATTGTTTATAGCGCAGTTGTGTTTAAAGTCCTCCTGTCAAATCAATAAAGCTACCCGTTGAAAATGAGGAGTGATCCGAGGCCAGCCAGTAAATCGCTTCAGCCACTTCGGTTGCTTGTCCCCCTCGTTGCATCGGTATTTTATTTTTTAATCGATCAACTCTATTCGGTTCTCCCCCTGAGGTATGCATCTCGGTATAAATCAAACCTGGGCGCACGGCGTTGACTCGAATACCTTCATCGGCTACTTCTAGAGCGAGACCCTTTGTTAAAGTATCTATCGCTCCTTTTGATGCAGCGTAGTCAATATATTCATTAGGTGATCCTGTTTTAGCAGCATTAGACGAGACATTAACGATTACGCCACCCGCCCCACCATTCTTATAGGACATTCTTCTTACGGCTTCTCGGCAGCATAAAAAAGCACTTGTGACATTGGTTTGAAAAATTGTATTGAGACGTTTAGCGTCTATATTTTCTAGACGTGTTTGGGTAGTCAATATTGCTGCATTATTAATAACGGCACTGACGCAGCCCAATTCTTGATCCACAGTCGCAAAAAGTTTTATCACCTCTTGCTCATTAGAGATATCCGCCTGCACACATATAGATTTAACACCAAATTTATCAATTGTGTTGGCCACATCTTCTGCCGCAGATTTATTCGCCACATAATTGATGCATATATCAAAACCGTTTTCGGCAAACTTTATGGCTGTCGCAGCGCCAATGCCGCGACTACCGCCAGTGATGAGCGCCACTTTTTTTGACATCGACGATACTCCATCTTTTACATTTAAAACTTACATCATCATGCCTTATTTATTGGGCGCTGTCATACAACAAATAGGTGTTAAGTCTCTGATGGTTTATGAGTGCTAACAGAGGGAACGCGAATAGGACAGTCGATAAAATATACCCATCCACCGTGATCCAAACGTTTTGTTACCTCTGTAGAAATGCCTCCTCCTAATGTGTTTCCCTCTGCATCTTCGATACTCCAAGATCCTTGAAGAATGGCAATGTCGTCGTTAATCATTTCACCCGATACAGTGCCGAGCAGTTTAACTTTTTGTGCAACATAGTCGGAAAATATTGATCGTACCGCGTCGTGGCCTTCCATTGGTGCTTGTTCCGGATCCATAGCAATTTTGCATTGAGGATGAAACATTGTGACGATACCCTCTAGATCCCCTTGTTCGATAAATTCAGCGACACGCTCAACAATTTGATGCGGGTAATGGGCGATTTTTCGTTTATTTTGCATGATATGTCTCTATACTAATGAGGTTTTGTTTTAGACGCTGGTAGGCTGCAGAAATGTTTCAGGGCTAATGTCTGGCGGTGTATTGTCCATGTCGAATAATAACTTCCAGTCACCTTCCTGATTGCGTTTATACACCAGTGCGACCCGTCCTGTGCCCCCTGTGAGTTTGGCATCACTTGGTGGTGCAATCTCATGTGGTGGCTTAAAGTAGTAAGCGCCTAATAACATGGCCAAGTTACCATCTTGAATGGCGGCTTCTTCCCGGTACAGTAGTTCACCTTGGACGTTAGCTAAGGCCTCTTGGTACCAGGGTTTTATCTGTTCTATACCGCGCATAAGTGGTGCATTAGCGTTGGCATATAAACTGTTGGGGTCGTATAGTGAGAAAAGAGAATCCATATTCTTTGCGTTAAAAGCGCGCAGCCAGCTTGCTAAATTTTCTCTGACTTTTGTTATTTCATTATCGTCTTGTATCATAATTTTACCTTGTGAATTTAAATACAACTATTCATATGAGGTTCTATTTGGGCTTTGATTGCACTTATTGGCTATCTACCCATCAGATTAGTTTTCTATATATAGCCAGTACTAACGGTTGGCGATAAAATGACGCTATATTCGAGCTATTCTAGTAGAAATACATTGACGGCATAAGGAAGCAGAATTTTGTCTTTTGGTAACATAAAAGTAACCACCTCATTGATTGAAAGCATCAATAAAGGGATCGACCAGTGGCTGGCAGATGATGAGAGTGATGCATGCCCTGTGCGTGATATATTGACCCGAGTCGGTGATAAGTGGAGTGTGCTTGTGCTAATGCGTCTAGGGCGTCAACCTGAACGTTTTCGCTCACTTATGCGTGCCATCGATGGTATTTCTCAGCGCATGCTAACATCGACTTTGCGAGGTCTAGAATATGATGGTTTGGTGCATCGGCAGGTCTTTGATACTCGGCCACCATCGGTAGAATATAGTTTGACTGATATGGGACTATCTTTAGTTGGCCATATCAGTGTGTTGGCCAATTGGGCGATTGAGCACCGCTCTCAGATAGAAGACGCGCATTGTGCTTATAACAGCAGCCAAGCTGATGATTAAATATTAAATGATGCGTATCGTCTTCATTTTAATTTAATATGCTATCTCATTAGTGTTTAAAAGCTTTATATAAGGGTGTCCAGTTGGGTTTCAGAGTCTTATTACGTGCAGCGCAAAAAGAATTTGCCGAGGCTGTCAGTGCGGTTTTTGAAGAACAAGCGATAAATGTGCTTATTCCTAGCGATTTGGATTGGAGTGATGAAGGTGCTATTGATGAGTATTTTCAAGAAAACTCACCTTGTTTTGTGGTTAATTACGGAGCAGAGCAGGCTTTTGCCGATGCTGACGAGGAGATGCGAATTCACGCAAATATCGTCAACTTGTGCAAGGTGGGTAAGATTCCTTTAATTCACTTCTCCTCATACCGAGTGTTTGGGGAAGAAGCTGTGGAAGGTGAGATTGATGAACAATCACTGCCGGCTCCTGCGGATGCCTATGGTCAGTATTTATTAGGCTTAGAAAAAGCATGCGAGAGTCTCGAACAGCATTTAATTCTGCGTGTAAGTTGGCTGCTGGCCGGTAGCGATAACAGTTTATTTGAAACCTTTATCCCCAAACTTGTTGAAAAAAATACTGTGTACGCTTCCGACCACGATTTTGGTCGACCTGTTTGTATGGACTTTATGGCTAACCTCGTTTTAGCCATGTCTCAGCAAGTCCTTTGTGGTGCCGAGAATTGGGGTATTTTTCATGTCCATGGATCTGATAAGTGTTCAGAGGCTGAGTTCTGTGATGCTATTGTACGTTTTATTAATGCAGAATTAGAGAACAATGTGGATATGCCTGAAATCGCCAGTCTCCACGATAGTAAAAGAACGCTAAAGGGAAATGCGCTATTAGTGGGTAATCGCTGTACTGATAATTTTGGGGTTCAGCTCTGGTCGTGGCGAAAAGGACTAAAATCAATGGTGAAAAATTATTTGACAGAGAAAAATTATCTGGTGGGGTAAGGGAGTCTGAATAAGCTTGAGAAAAGTAAGTACACTGCTTGAGTATGAGGCAACGTACTTACTTTTTATGCGACGCTAAGGTGTGTGATTAGCCTTGATATTTTTGGAACACCAAGGTGGCATTAGTGCCGCCAAAGCCGAAGCTATTTGACATAGCACGGGTGATAGTTGCGTCCTTTGTACTGGTGACAATAGGTATGCCTTGTGCTTCTGGATCAAGTGTATTGATGTTCACCGAGCCTGCGATGAAATTTTCTTTCATCATGAGCAACGTGTATATAGCTTCTTGTACGCCTGTGGCACCCAGAGAATGACCTGTTAGAGACTTGGTGGAACTGATAGAAGGAATTTTATCTGCGAATACTTCTCTAACTGCGCGCAGTTCGGCAACATCACCAACGGGGGTACTAGTGCCATGAGAGTTGATGTAGTCGATCTCGCCCTCAACGGTATTCATTGCCATACGCATGCATCGAGCAGCACCTTCGCCAGAAGGCGCAACCATATCATAACCATCCGAAGTCGCTCCATAGCCTACCAATTCGCCATATATTTTAGCGCCTCGAGCAAGAGCATGATCAAGAGACTCTATAGCTAGACAACCACCACCGCCGGCAATGACAAAGCCGTCTCGATCCGCATCGTAAGCTCGTGAGGCTAGCTCCGGTGTATCGTTATATTTAGTAGACAAGGCGCCCATGGCATCGAATAGGCCAGTCAGTGTCCAGTGTTCTTCTTCACCGCCACCAGCAAATATAATATCCTGCTTGCCTAGCTGGATTAACTCCATGGCATTACCAATACAATGGGCACTGGTCGCACACGCGGAAGATATAGAGTAGTTAACGCCTTTGATTTTAAAGGGGGTGGCAAGACATGCTGAGGTAGTGCTACCCATGGTTTGAGTTACTCGGTAGGCGCCTGCTCGCTTGACACCTTTTGCCCTCATGATATCCGCAGCATCGACCACACTTTTGGTAGATGCACCACCAGAGCCTGTAATGATGCCCACTCTTTCATTGGAGACTTCGCTTTCTGAAAGGCCTGCATCAGCAATGGCTTGCTGCATGGCAACATAATTGAATCCGGCAGCATCACCCATAAAACGCAAAATTTTACGGTCTATATGATCTTTTAGATCAAGCTCCACGGAGCCTGATATGGTGCTGCGAAACTTCTGCTCTTCATAGCTGGGGTTGTGCTTTATACCAGACTTGCCAGTGCGAAGGGCGTCGAGAACAGTTTCCTTATCATTACCGATGCAGGAGACGATTCCCATGCCTGTAACCACAACTCGCTTCATAAATGACCTCTTTATTCATCTTTAGTGAATTGGTGTATTTTTCACCAACTCTGCACAGGTATTATACCGCGCTACTGCTTATTGGCGTTCTGTAATACTATTTTTTTTATAATATTAGGCTGTACAAATTACTAGAACGTTTCGGTATTGGTGAATAAGCCTACACGCAGGTCTTTGGCAAAGTAAATCTCTTTTCCGTCAACAGCTACGCGGCCATCGGCAATACCCATGATAAGTCTGCGTTCAATAACACGCTTTAAGTGGATATGGTAACTGACCTTTTTCGCGGTTGGTAATATTTGGCCAGTAAATTTTACTTCTCCCGCTCCTAGCGCTCTTCCACGGCCTTCATTGCCCTTCCAAGCAAGGAAGAACCCTACTAATTGCCACATAGCATCTAAGCCTAGACAGCCAGGCATGACAGGGTCACCTGGGAAGTGGCAATCAAAGAACCATAGATTGGGATTAATATCGAGTTCGGCGATAATTTCGCCTTTACCAAATTCGCCTCCTGCCTTGCTAATGTGCGCGATTCTATCCAACATAAGCATATTAGGGACAGGCAGTTGAGCATTGCCAGGCCCAAACATTTCACCATTGCCGCAGGAGATTAACTCTTCTTTGGTGAAAGAAGACTTCTGTTCGAAATTGAGCATATACGCAGTAATCCTAATAAAATTCTTTAAAATAAACCGTACAGGTGTCTATAAACCTAACTGGCAGCCATTCTAACGCCTTAAAAGTGATTGTCCAGCAAGTGCCAAATATCCAGTTAAAAACGAAAGTGCGCACTATAAACGAATAAACCACAATTACCAGACGAGTTAACAATATAAGTTCTAATCTTTGGTCTGAAAAACAGCCGCCTTTTGAGTACACCCATTAAATCAAATCCCGTATGTAAAAGCAGCTTTATTAGCGCTAAGGTTAAATTTGACGTAATTAAGTCGATTTTCAGGCATGCAAATAGATCTTCTTTTGCTAGCATGGCGTCTGTGTTTCATTATATTGTGATATATTCCGACAATATTTTTTAACAGACTTTAAGCATTTTGTATTTAAGGAGAGAAATAAATGATTAAGAAGTGCCTATTTCCAGTCGCGGGTTACGGAACTCGCTTCTTGCCTGCCACCAAATCCATGCCTAAAGAGATGTTGCCCGTGGTAAACAAGCCGCTGGTGCAGTATGGCGTGGAAGAAGCTATCGAGGCGGGGCTAGATGAAGTTGGTTTTGTAACTGGACGTGGTAAACGCGCTATTGCAGACCATTTTGATGTAAGTTATGAACTTGAACATCAAATCGCCGGAACTTCTAAGGAGCAATATTTAGAGTCAATACGCGAGGTGATGTCAAAGGGGTCGTTTTCATTCACCCGCCAGACAGAAATGGCCGGTTTGGGAGATGCCATTCTCAATGGTCGCCGCCTTATCGAGAACCAAGCTTTTGGTGTTGTTTTGTCGGACGATTTGTGTGTGGCAGAAGAGGGAGTTCTCTCGCAGATGGTCAAGTTATACAAGCAGTTCCGCTGCAGCATCGTTGCGGTACAGGAAGTGCCTGAGGAAGATATTCACAAGTTTGGTGTTATCGGTGGCGAGCAAATTAAAGAAGGTATTTATCAGGTCAACCAAATGGTAGAGAAGCCTGACCCGAAAGATGCGCCAAGTAATTTGGCGATTATCGGTCGTTATATCCTTACTCCTGACATTTTTGAAATTCTAGAAAATACGCCTCCTGGCAAAAATAATGAAGTACAGCTAACCGATGCACTCATGACCCAGGCGACGGACGGTTGTGTGTTGGCTTATAAATTCAAAGGTAAGCGATTTGACTGCGGTAGTGTTGCTGGATTTGTGAATGCTACAAATTATGTCTACGAAAATATTTATGGTGCAAAATAGGGCGAACACTGGACGTGAAAATAGATATAAAGTGCTTTAAGGCCTACGATATAAGAGGCAAAGTTCCTCTCGAACTCAATCAGGATGTGGCCTATCGAGTCGGGCGAGCTTATGTGGAGTATTTGCAAGCTAAGACTGTTGTTGTAGGACACGATATACGATTAACAAGTGAAGAGCTGAGTAATGCGCTGATAAAAGGGATTACAGAGGCTGGTGCTGATGTTATCCACATTGGTGAATGTGGTACAGAAGAAGTGTACTTTGCCACTTTCCATCTCAATACTGATGGTGGGATATGCGTCACTGCCAGTCATAATCCAATGGATTACAACGGGATGAAATTGGTGAAACAGGGGTCCCGTCCAATTTCGGGTGACGACGGACTTGCTGAAATTAAAGCGATTGCCGAAGCTGGAGTTTTTAAGCCAAATTCTGCTGCGGGAACAATGCGTAAGCAAGATATCCGTGGCGACTATATTCAGCATTTGTTGTCTTATATCGACGTTAGCCAACTCAAACCTCTGAAAATTGTCTGTAACGCTGGTAATGGCGGTGCTGGTGCCGTTATCGATGCATTAGAGCCTCATCTGCCGTTTGAATTTATCAAAGTACACCATCAGCCAGATGGCTCTTTTCCTAACGGTATCCCTAACCCCTTACTCCCAGAGCGTCGTCAAGCGAGTATTGATGCAGTTAAGGAACATCAAGCTGACCTTGGTATTGCTTGGGATGGTGATTTTGATCGTTGCTTTTTCTTTGACGAGACCGGCGCCTTTATTGAGGGTTATTATCTAGTGGGTCTACTTGCTCAGGCGTTTTTGAAAAAGTCCCCTGGTGAAAAAATAGTGCACGATCCGAGACTAACTTGGAACACTATTGATCAGGTAGGCAGCGCCGGCGGTGAGGTAGTACAAAGTAAAACCGGCCACGCTTTTATCAAAGCTCGTATGCGTGAAGTTGATGCCGTGTACGGTGGGGAAATGAGTGCCCATCATTATTTTAGGCGTTTTGCTTACTGTGATAATGGCAATATTCCTTGGCTTTTAGTTGCTGAACTTATGAGTGTACAAGGGCTTTCTTTATCGACCATGGTGGCGGATCGAGTCGCTAAATTTCCTTGCAGTGGCGAAATTAATCGTACTGTGAATAATCCAGATAAAATTCTTAACTCTGTTAAAGAGCATTATTTGCCTGCTGTTAAGGAAATAGAGGAAGTTGATGGTTTATCCTTGGCGTTTGATCAATGGCGATGCAACGTACGTATGTCAAGTACTGAACCAGTGCTAAGGTTAAATGTTGAGGCGCGTGCTGATGTTACTTTAATGGAAGAAAAAACACAGGAAGTGTTAACTTTGGTTAGCCAATTTGATGATGTCTAAAGTTGTTTGTTATGCGTAAATAAAAAAGGGCCTTGTAAGGCCCTTTTTTTATGATAATTAAGACAACTTAGGCTTGGTTTAGCATTTTATCTAACGAAACATTCCCCGCTCCATGACGCATGAGATATAGCAAAATAGCTGCCCATACGATGTGAACACCCCATGCGTTAGGGTAAACAAAAATTTGAATTACAGCAGTCATAATTAAAAGGCCGAGGGCACTTAAACGTGTAAACAGTCCAAACAAAATGCCTAAAGACAAAAAGAACTCACCAAATGTCGCTAAATAAGCCGCGATATTAGGCGGTAATAAAGGTAAATCATATTCGTATTCAAATAACAAAACGGCACTATCGGTGACACCCCAAAATGCAAAGTGTTGTCCAGCAATTGTCAATCCTTCTATTTTTGTTTGTACTGACTTCCAAAAAATAAAAAATATTGAAACTCTCATTGTTAGGGCAATTAGCCACTCAGGAATAATGTTGCCAATTTTTTTTGCATAGCTATTAATTGTTCCAACTATATTCATTGTTATTCTCCAATAATTTCGGCGCAAAAGCCTGATTGAATCAAAAAGGAAATTGCATGGGTCGGATTAAATTGATCCGACTCTTCGTCTGCAATCATAAGTGCTTCATTAATTGTCATGTTATCAGTAAGACACTTTAGAAAAATAAAATTCCCTTGATTTAAAGAATATAAATCAACATCGGCATATGGACGTATTGACAATACTGCCTGCGCTTTTGATACATCGAAAGAAAATTCTTGCTCATTATCTTCATGTTCCCATATGTCAAAAATTGCGAAGTCTGAAGCTAATAGTTTAGCAGAGTCGATAGCTTTTACTTTTGAGTTGGCAAGGAACTCTATATCCATTTGGGCGAAGCTTTCATGTGGTACAGGTATATCATCGGCTGCGTGATAGCTTAAATGACGAATTAAGTCTAACTGAGCTAAATCCTGTATATATGGAAATGATTCTGCGCCTGAAAATTCACTTAAAAAAGATGGAAATTGTTGGCCAAAATCAACCATTGCTGCGCTTGAGGGCGGATTATTGTCTAAAAAAATACGTGCACTGACACTAAATAAATCATTTCCGATAGCACCTAAGACAGTTGGATATAAATCTTTTAATGCTTCGATTAATGAATAAAATGTATTATTTTGATAGATAGCTAAACGTGCATTTAATTCTTCTTCTGAATATTCTTTCGCAAAGGAGCTAAGGCTTTTAGCCTCTTGTTTGTGAAAAACGAACTCGGTCATCTGCTGTTGAAATTTTTCAAGTGTCATAACGGCTCCGATAAAATCGCTTTATCAAGAGTATTATCCATTATCCTGTTAGCTTCATGCGCTTGGCTCGTTAGTATTGCAAGTTCTGGAATATTAGTATCCCATTCGATAAGCGTCGCTATAGGTTTTTTGTAGTGAGTAAAAAAATATTCATATAAGCTCCATACCTCTGCTACGACTTTTGATCCGTGGTCGTCAATTCTAATTTTTTGACCACTAGAAAGCTCTTTCAGTGCATGTCCTGCCAAGTGAATTTCTTTTACCGAAGCCAAGGGAAACGCGTCTATATAGGTTTTTGAATCGAAACCATTATTGTATGCCGATACATAAATATTATTGATATCTAGTAGCACATCGCACCCACATCGTTTAACAAGTTCAGCGAAAAACTCGGGTTCACTATAATCACTTTGTGCAAAATCAATATAGGTCGATGGGTTTTCAATAAGGATTGAGCGCCCCAAAAAATCCTGCACCTTATTAATATTATCGCAAATGATTTCTAAGCTTTGAGCGGTATAAGGTAAGGGTAATAAATCATTGAGAAAAATAGCATTCCAATGACTCCAGGATAAATGCTCGGACACATGTTCAGGTTGATATCTGTCCACTAATTTTTTCAATCGTGTAAGATGTTTTTCGTCGATGCCACTAGCACTGCCTAAGGACATACCGACACCATGCATGGACAGTGGGTAATCTTCACGCAGCTTGGATAAATAGCGGTGGGGTGGGCCACCGGCGCCCATATAATTTTCCGGATGAATCTCTAACCAGCTGGTAGCGGAAGTATCTTCAATTAATTGCGTATAGTGCTGGGCTTTTAGCCCAATACCTGCGCGACAAGGAAGTTGAAACATGATGTTGATTTAGTTAGGGAAGTGAGAGTTAGACGCTCTGAAATTAGTTTGCACAGAGCGTCTAATAATTAAGAAGAATTAAGACTTTTTAGGAGTTAAGCTTCCGCCTTTCATTTTTTCGCACTCGCCCTTTTTGACGTATTTCCATGCATCACCTTGGTAATCAACAGTGCTTGTTCCAGCACAGCTGGTTCCTGGGCCTGCAGCGCAATCATTCTTTCCTGCTTTTGCAACGCCATAGCATTTTTCTACTTTTTTAGCAGCGTATACATCGCTAGCTCCTGCCATCATTACGCCGGCTGCGATTGCAGTTGAGATTGCTAAAGTTTTGGTCATTTTTTTCATTTAAGGCTCCTGAGAATTACTTTCTTATTTAATAAAATGAAAATATCACTTCAATTGTTACTTGCAATCAATAAGACTTGGACTCAATTTGAAAGTTCGACTTCATCTTGAAACGTGACATTTGTGTGATAAGTGCTGATATCACACATAGGAATGTAGTACTGTTGGGCTCTGAAAACAAGATAAAAAGGGGCGAAACTGCCCCCTAATTCTCAAAACTTTTTGTTAGCGTCGTTAAATGCTTGTATCAGCTTTCGAGTGGACGAGTCCCAATCAGTAGGGATGTCTGTGGTGTCGATTGCGGTGGTGACATGAGTGCCCAGTAACTTGCCTAATTCCACGCCCCATTGATCAAAGGAGTTAATATTCCACAAAACTCCAAGAGTATAGGTTTTATGTTCGTATGCAGCGACCAACGCTCCCAAAGTTTCTGGCGTTAATGCATCCATAACAATAGTTGTGCTAGGACGATTACCTGGATGTACTTTGTGAGGCGCAATAAATGCTATTTCTTCTTCGCTCAAGCCTTGAGACTCTAATTCTGCTTTAGATGTTTCCAGATCGCGCCCAGCCATAAGAGCTTGGCTTTGAGCGACACAGTTGGCGAATAAAAACTTGTGTTGATGATCAAGTGAGTGATGAGCCTTGAGTGTAGCAATAAAATCGATTGGCGCGGTAATTGTTCCTTGGTGCAACAATTGGTGGAATGAATGCTGACCATTAGTGCCTTCCGTTCCCCAAACAATGGAGCCGGTTTGATAGTCTAGCTTGTCGCCGGTGCGAGTTGTTGATTTACCGTTACTTTCCATTTCAAGCTGTTGTAAATAGGCTGGTAATAGCTGTAAATGATAAGAATAGGGCAGCACTGCTTGCGTGTTTGAGCCCATGACATTGCTATACCAAAATACAATAAGCGCCATCAAAACTGGGATATTGCGTTCCAGTGGTGCTTCCGCAAAGTGACTGTCCATTGAGGCGGCGCCCGCCAAAAGTTTTTGGAAGTTGTCCATACCAATCGCAAAAGCAATGGGTAAACCGATGGCGGACCATAAAGAATAACGACCACCTACCCAATCCCAAATTGGATATATATTGTCGGCATCAATACCAAATTCGATGGCTTTATCTACTTTGGATGAAATAGCTACAAAATGCTTCGCTAATTGCTCGTGGCTGCAGCCACTGTTGAGTACCCACTGGCGTGCCGTCAACGCATTTTGCAAAGTCTCTAGAGTCGAAAATGACTTAGACGCAACAATAAATAGTGTCGATTCTGGGTTCAGAAAAGCACATAGATCACTAATTTCTGCGCCATCAATATTTGCCACAAAGTGAACGTTTACCTTCTTGTTATGAAAAGGCGTCAAGGCTTTGGTTACCATGCGTGGGCCTAAATCAGAGCCACCAATACCAATATTGACCACATCAGTAATGACCTTACCGCTGTGCCCTTTCCATGTTCCAGAGTAAACACTGTTAATGAGTTTACTCATCTTTTCCAGGGTTTCGCTGACACTTTTTTGCTCATCTGTCTTTGCTTGGCCTTCAAAGCGCAGTGCACTGTGTAGGGCTGGTCTGTCTTCTGTGGCGTTAACATGGTCGCCGCGTAATAGCTTTTTAATAGCGCCGGCAACATCTGCTTGTTCTGCTACTGAGAACAGCAGGGAGAGTGCCTTTTCATCGAGGTGATTTTTAGAATAGTCAAGCTCTAACCCTGCAGCCGAAACACTGTATCTTTCAGCGCGGTTGGAGTCAGCATCAAACAAGCTTTGTAATGTTGTATTTTGCCAAGCACTTTTTTGCTCAGCCAGTTGTGACCAGTTACTGTAGAAGTCTGACAGTGATTTAGTATTCATACGATTACTCTTTGATGTAAATCCTTAAATTTGGATCTAGGGCTTTTCCTACACTAGGATAGCGATAATGACGCAATATAGTATAAGAATGCTTCTAGAATGAGCGTTCAACCGAAAAGTTTGCCAAATCTATAAGTGCATCTTTGAAGGTCGTTGGTGCAAAATCTTCAATAGCCTCCTTAGCAAGCTGTACATGTTGTATTGCTTTCTCTTTTGTGTACATCAAGCTGCCAGAAGCTTTAACTATGGCAAGAATCTCATCGAGCTTTTCAACAGAGCCCTGTTCGATAGCGTTACGGATGATGTCGGCAGATTTTTCATCCCCGTGATTGATGGCATGAATAAGGGGGAGTGTCGGCTTACCTTCGGCTAGATCATCGCCGACGTTTTTACCGAGATCCTCCGCATTGCTATCGTAGTCAAGCACATCGTCAACCAGCTGAAACGCGACACCCAGATGATAGCCATAAGTTCTGGCGGATTGTTGCTGTTCCTTATTGGCTTTTGCTATGACAGCAGCAGTTTCACAAGCTGCTTCGAATAAGGCGGCCGTTTTCTTATGTATGACGGTCATGTAGTTGGCTTCTTCGAGATCATGGTTGCCAATGTTAACTAATTGCTGTACTTCGCCTTCAGCAATAACATTAGTTGTACCCGATAGGATATGCATGAGTTCCATGCTGCCCACTTCAACCATCATTTGAAAAGCTCTGGAATAGAGGAAATCGCCTACTAGTACACTAGGTGCATTACCCCACTTGGCATTGGCGGTTTCCCGGCCTCGGCGCAGAGACGAGATGTCAACAACATCGTCGTGTAGCAGTGTCGCAGTATGGATGAACTCAATAATCGCAGCTAAATCAATATGCTGTTTGCCTTCATAAGCTAATGCCTTAGCTATTAGTAGTACTAATAACGGACGAAGTCGTTTGCCCCCAGCATCGACGATGTAATGGCCAATATTTTCGACCAAACCGACATCAGAGTGCAGTTGATTGATAATAGTTTGGTTGACGCTATCAAAGTCTGAACGCACAACCTGATGAAAGGAAAGCATCTATCACCCGCTTTCGGTAGAAAAATTTCGAGCGATGCTAGGGGCCACACTGCGTGCTGTCAAGCTCTGAGCTTAACATTGTTAGGAGAATGACCTGCGGTGTATATTACTTAATACCAATATATGCCCACTAAAAGATCAAACAGCTCAGTGTTTGTCTTGCGAATCTTGTGCTGTTCGATTAGAATGCGCGGCCCTGAAAAACGTAAATCAACGATGCAAGCCATGAGGCCAGCTATCCATTTAGCGGCTCTAAAGCACCAAACACTATTTGCTGCTGCTTCGTATCGTCCAATGTGATATTTGGAGCTAGTTAATGTACGCAGTTATTGCTTCCGGTGGTAAACAGCACCGGGTTGAAGAAGGTGAAGTCCTTCGTTTAGAAAAAATTGAAGTGGCTACTGGTGAGAACATCGATTTTGATCAAGTTCTTATGGTTGCCGATGGCGAAGATGTCAAAATAGGCACTCCTGTTGTAGAAGGTGCTAAGGTAACCGCCGAGGTTGTTAGTCACGGTCGTGCGGACAAGGTTAAAATTATCAAATTCCGTCGTCGTAAGCACTCTATGAAGCGTCAGGGCCACCGTCAGTGGTATACTGAAGTGAAAATTACTGCCATTAAAGGCTAATTGAAGAATATATTGAGAGGGTTGAACAATGGCTCATAAAAAAGCTGGTGGTAGTACCAATAACGGTAGAGATTCGGAAAGTAAACGCTTAGGTGTTAAGCGTTTTGGCGGTGAAAAAGTATTGGCAGGCAACATTCTTGTTCGTCAGCGCGGTACAAAATTTCATGCAGGTCGCAATGTTGGCGTAGGCAAAGACTATACTTTGTTCGCTAAAGAAGCTGGCGAAGTTAAATATGAAGTGAAAGGCGATAAAGGCCGTAAGTTTGTTAGTATCGTAACAGCTTAAGGATTTTCCCTTCCGCGAAGCCTTCATGTTTTGAAGGTAAAAAAAGCCTCGCTGCTTTAAAGTAGTGAGGCTTTTGTGTTTTTAAAGGGACACTTTGTAGAATAAAAACGATGCTGTAATGGCATTCGTATTAAAGGCATTCATTTGCCACTTGAGATAACAATATTAACCTGCCCTGGGAACAACTAGAGCCGGCGCCCAAAATCACAGTGTTGCTGTGTCACTCGATGGTGTTTTTGCTCTAAATAACCTGCATAGTAATGGCAATTTTTGCCAGCAAATATATTGCTAAGTATCAGAATCATTAATTTAGTGTTATTTACTTGCTGTGTGAATAAGGTCTTTTTTAGGGCTATAGAGATAAGTCAATCATGAAATTTGTAGATGAGGCACCGATCGTTGTACAAGCTGGCAAAGGTGGTAACGGTTGCTTGAGCTTTCGGCGAGAAAAATTTATTGAGAAAGGTGGCCCTGATGGTGGTGATGGTGGCGATGGCGGCTCGGTCTACCTGGAAGCGGATGAAAATATCAATACACTTATTGATTACCGCTATCAACGTGGTTTTCAAGCTAAAAATGGTGAGCCGGGCCGTGGACGAAATTGCACGGGTAGAAAAGGCGAAGATCTGATTTTAAAGGTTCCTGTTGGCACATCTGTTGTTAACGAAGAAACGGAACAACAAGTAGGCGACTTGATTAAACATGGACAGCGCCTATTGGTGGCCCAGGGCGGATTTCATGGCCTCGGCAATACACGTTATAAATCTAGCGTTAATCGTGCCCCGAGACAAACTAGCCCGGGTACAGAAGGCGAACTCAAGCGTCTCAAACTAGAGCTCAATATTCTTGCTGATGTGGGCACTCTTGGCCTGCCAAATGCAGGAAAGTCCACTTTTATACGAGCTGTCTCTGCGGCGGAGCCAAAAGTTGCCGACTACCCATTTACAACATTGGTGCCAAGCTTAGGGGTGGTGAAAGTACATCAACACCGCAGCTTTGTTGTTGCCGATATTCCGGGGATTATTGAAGGTGCTGCCGAGGGGGCGGGGCTTGGTGTTAGATTTTTAAAACACTTAACACGTTGTCGAATACTTTTGCATCTGGTTGATTTATATCCTGTCGATGGTTCTGATCCAGCGCAAAATGCAGTCAGTGTGGTGCGAGAATTAGGCAATTTTAGTGCGACACTCGATCAGCGTGAACGATGGCTAGTGCTCAATAAGAGTGATTTGCTCGATGATGATGAGCTTGAATTGCGCAAACAAGCCATTATTGATGCTTTAGATTGGCAAGGGCCGATATTTGTTGTATCGGCCTTGGGGCAGGTTGGAACTGATGAGCTATGTGCAGCTTTGCTTGAGCGCCTGGAAACATGTTGGCAAAATGAAAAAGATGATCCAGAAGCTGCACAATTCGAGCGTGAAATTCAGCAGCAAATGCAAGCAGAAGCCCGTGAAAAAATAGAGGCTTTACGTGTGCAGTGGAAAGCGCAGAAAAATAAAGGTAGTGACGAAGAAGACGATGACGGTGTAGAAGTGGAATATGTGCGTGAATAAAGATGCTCAGTTGTATCTCTGCCTGTACTCTTTCAAAAATAACAGACGTGACATCATAGCGTTACACAATATGTGATTAAAATAGCGAATTATGAATAGACGACAACAAATAAAACAAAGTCGGCGTTGGGTGGTAAAAATTGGTAGTGCGCTGCTCACCGGAAATGGTGTTGGGTTGGATCGCGAAGCTATGAGTGCTTGGGTGAGGGAGATTGCTGCACTGAGTAAACGCGGTTATGAGGTGGTATTGGTGTCCTCTGGTGCTGTTGCAGCAGGCATGACTCGCTTAGGGTGGAAAGTACGGCCTAAATCTATTCACGAGCAGCAAGCTGCCGCTGCTGTAGGGCAATCAAGTCTCATTCAAGCTTATGAGCAAGAATTCAGTCGATACAATTTGAAAACCGCACAAGTATTGCTCGATCATGATGATTTATCTCATCGCCAGCGTTATCTAAATGCGCGCTCCACAATAAAGACTTTAACCTCTCTCAATGTCATTCCCATTGTTAATGAGAACGATACGGTGGTGACCGATGAAATTCGATTTGGCGATAATGATACGCTGGGCGCCTTGGTAGCGAACCTTATTGAAGCTGATACCCTATGTATTTTGACCGACCAAAAAGGCATGTTTGATTGCGATCCGAGAACCAACGCTTTAGCGAAAATTATTCCCGAACGTTCGGCTATTGATCCTGAGCTAGATCATATGGCAGGTGCGGGCGGCGCTCTTGGGCGTGGTGGCATGATCAGCAAAGTTCGTGCTGCCAGGTTAGCTGCGCGTTCTGGAGCCAACACCTTAATTGTTGGTGGTAAAATCTATGATGTTATTAGTCGTGTTGCCGAGGGAGAGTCTTTAGGTACTTTGTTGTACGCTAACCAACAACCACTTGCAGCGCGTAAGCGCTGGCTTGCAGGCAATTTACAGTCTCGAGGTGTTGTTGTACTTGATAGCGGGGCAGTCAATGTACTTAGGGAAAAAGGTAAAAGTTTGTTACCTGTGGGAGTAACTTCTATCAGCGGCTATTTTACTCGTGGCGAAATGATTGTGTGTCGTGACGTGCACGGCCGAGAAATAGCCAGAGGACTGGTCAACTATAACAGTGACGATGCACGTAAGATTATTGGTAAGCCCTCAGATGAAATTGAAAAGCTCATTGGCTACAAAGATTTTGATGAGTTAATCCATCGAGATAATTTAGTGCTGTCGTAAAAAAAGATTATTTTCTTAACATTGTATATCGATACACATGTTAAAGATTAGCCTAATTGCACAAATATATCGGGCTAATAATTGCAAAAAAATTTGCAGCCATGACTATTTTCAGTAGTACTTGGTATCCATATTTTAAAAGCATAGCGAGTATATGTCGCTTAGTTGAACGGTAATGAGATCTATGTCTATCTTTAAATCCCATTTATATGAGTTGTCTGCTTACACCCCACCGCTGGAAGGGCGTGATCCAGAAACACATTTGCTTTTGGATTTTAATGAGAGAACCCTGCCAGTGAGTGAGCCCATCCGTCAGGCCTTGATCGACTATGTAAACAGCGACCGTATTCAGATGTACCCTTCCTATGGGGATATCGCCAATATTATTGCTGATTATGCCAAGGTTAAGCCAACGCAAACTATGATTACTAACGGTTCTGATCAGGGAATCGAGCTTATTTTCCGCGCTTCTTGCAGTCCTGGTGATGAAGTCATTATTCCTATGCCTAACTTCGCTATGTACCAGCAATGTGCACAAGTAGAAAGGGTTAAAATTGTTGCACCTTTCTATAGTCAAGAGCATGGATTTCCTCTCGCCGAGGTATTGGCTGCTATTAACGAAAAAACCCGAGTGATTTGTATTTCTAACCCGAATAATCCAAGTGGCGTAGGGGTGAGACCGGATGATATTGAAAGCATAGCCAAGGCAGCACCTAACTGCACTATTCTTGTGGATGAATGCTACTTTGAATTTTCCAAGTTAAGTGCGGTTGGTTTGCTTGATCGCCACAGCAATATTGTTATCACTCGTACTTTCTCAAAAACATGGGGAATGCCATCGTTACGCTTTGGCTATTTATTAGCGTCACCAGAAAATATCCAAGCCTTGCTGTGTGTTCGTGGGCCTTATGATATTAACCAAATGGCCATTGTGGCTGCGCGAGCAGCATTGGAAAATCCCGGTTATACCGATGCTTATGTGGACGAAGTTATGAATAAGTCCAAACCTTTACTAGAAAAATTTTTAACAGATAAAGGTATTAGCTATTGGCCAAGTTGTGCTAATTACCTATGGACTTTCCCTGAAAATATTGACAATTTAGAATCCGCCTTAACAGCAGCTAATATTTTAGTGCGGCCTAAAGCGGATGCTAGTGGCAAAATGGGTTTACGTATTTCTCTTGGCTCATTTGCCCAAACGAAGCATCTGATCGATATTTTAACTCGTGCGCTTTAAGTCAAAAATGAGAACTTGCTTAATTGTCACTCTTACGCTGTTGACCCTGGCCTATCCTGCTATTGTGTATCTTGGTATCCAAAATACCAGCCCTGCGGTGTTTGCAAGCGTATTATTGATTATCACTCTACTGCGATTATTCTTTAGCCGAGGTCGAGCAGATTACAGGCAAACGGTTATTTTAATCGTAATGGCTGTTTATAGTTTTGTCACTGCACTTATCAATAGTGAGTGGGCTTTGCGTATGTATCCTGTCATTATCAGTTTTTGTATGGCGGCAGTATTTGCAATTACTTTGTTTGAGCAAGAAAGTCTTATTGAACAATTATCTAAAATAGCAGGCAAAACAATTACCACAAATGCTAAAAGATATACCCGTAAATTGACCGGTGTGTGGGCTGTAGTACTAGCAGCTAATGGTGTTATATCGCTTTTTTTTGCAACCTATGCATCGCTTAAAACGTGGGCTTTTTATTGTGGTTTCTTGTCTTATTTAATATTTGCTTTTCTATTTTTTATCGAACTGATCTACCGACAATATTACATAAAAAAATATGGTGCTTGACGAGGGATATTATGATCGACCTTTGTGTTGAAAAAATAAAAACACAGTTTTCTTCTGATGAATGGCCACAATTTGTGAGTGTTCAAGAACAAGAAAATGGATGTGGCTTAACCATTGATGTTAATCAAAATGTACGTTGGTTCGAAGGGCATTTTCCTGGGCAGCCGGTGCTCGCAGGTGTAGTGCAAACCCATTGGGCAGCCGAACTTGGTAAATTTATATTTTCTATTGAAGAAGATTTTCAGCGTATTGATAATTTGAAATTTCAAAATGTCATCATGCCCCCCTTAACCATAGTTTTGAAGTTGGAGTTTTTATCAGAAAAAAACGCACTTAAGTTTAAATTCTACGACGATGATTGTACCTACTCAGAAGGTAAAATTGTCTTTGCTGTTGAATAAGGCGAAGTAATATCATGACATACTGCCTTATTATTCCACACTATAATCATGAACGTCAGTTTTTGGATTTTTTACCCGAATTACTCAAAACACAATTACCTTGCATTATTATTGATGACGGTAGCCAAGTAGAGAGTGTTAAGCAAATAAAGGATTTTATTGCTAATTTGGCTAACGTATACTTGCTTGAGCATACTTATAATCGCGGTAAAGGAGCAGCAGTTAAGACTGGCTTTATCTATGCCAGAGCGCTCGGTTTTACACATGCGGTTCAGATTGATGCCGATGGGCAGCATGCCGTAGAAGATATTGAAAAATTTATTGAATATAGCAAAGCGGAACCCAGCACGTTTGTTTGTGGTTGCCCCACTTTTGACGCTTCTGTACCAAAGGTGCGTTTATATGGTCGCAAGGTAACCGACTTCTGGGTAATACTTGAAACCCTTTCATTTAAGATAAAAGATGGACTGTGTGGCTTTAGGGTATATCCTTTAAAACAAGCTGAAGCTGTGTATGATCATTATTATGTGGGTGGTCGTATGGATTTTGATACAGAAATTTTAGTCAAAGCAGTGTGGCTGAATATCCCTTTGCATTTTATCAATACCAAAGTTGTATACCCAGAGAAGAGCGTCTCGCACTTTAATTACCTGCGGGATAATATGCTACTTATACGTCTTCATACGCGTTTAATGATCGGTATGGTGCTGCATTTACCCAAGTTGGTAATGGGATTTTTTAGGGGATCTCGTTAGTGTCGGTTAGTGCATCAGAAGTCAAGCAAAAACACCACTGGGCTAACCTAAAAGAGGCAGGGACTTACCACGGTTTTTTATTTTTGTTGTGGGTTCATAAGCTATTTGGGCGAAAGATCTTTAGTTTGGTCTTATATCCTGTGACACTCTATTTTTTGTTGTTCCTTCCTGTGGCTCGTCGTTCTTCCAAAGAATTTCTTGAGACACATTACCAGTGTCGTCCTAGTTTTTGGAAAAAGAAACCAGGGTACTGGGATGTATTGCGTCATTTCTTTTCTTTTGGTCAGTCGATTTTGGATAAACTATTGGCTTGGTCTGTGGCGATGTCTGAAGATGAGTTTGAAATTGCCGATCCGGCTTTTTTAGAAGAGTTTTTAAATGATGAAAAAGGGCAGTTAATTATCGGCTCTCATGTGGGGAACCTGGAATATTGCCGCGGATTTGTACAACGCTATAAAAGTAAAACAATTAATATATTAGTCTACGACCAACACTCCGCTAATTTTGTGCGGATGATGCAGAAGATAAATTCGCAATCACGGATTCATGTTTATCAAGTAGACCAATTAGATATTCCAACAATTCTGAGCTTGAAAACTAAAATTGATGGGGGTGAATGGTTATTTATTGCCGGTGACCGAATTCCTCTAAGCGGAGAACAGCGCACGGTAGATATCACGTTTATGGGACGCACAGCGCAGTTGCCTATTGGCCCATATATGTTAGCCAAAACACTGCAGTGTCCAGTAAAGCTGATGTTTTCTTATCGTAAAGGCAAGAAAGTCTTTTTTGATGTACACCCTTTTGCTGACAAAGTTGTGCTACCGCGCCGTGAAAAAGAAGTCGCGCTTACTGAATATGCACAGTTGTTTGCACAATTACTAGAAAAACAATGCCTGCAAGCGCCTATGCAATGGTTTAACTTTTACCCTTATTGGTTAGACAGTGCAGATAAACAAACCACACCATCGCAACAATAGTATTAATAATATGACGATAAATACCGACTCATCTTTACTCGATCTTTTGCCTCATCGTCCGCCTATGCTGTTATTAGATCGCTTAGTGTCTGTTTCGAATAACGCCGCCCAAGCGGAAGTTGCAATCAGCAAAAACTCGCCTTTTTTTATTGCTGGTAAAGGTGTTCCTGCCTGGATTAGTATCGAATATATGGGGCAAACAGCGGCCTTAATTGCAGGTTATCAGCTGCAACAAGGAACGGTGGAACCTCACACCGGTTTTTTATTAGGGACGCGTAAATTATCGGCGCAAACATCTTGGTTTCCCGAAAGTACAGACTTGATTGTTAGCTGTAATGAGTTGGCTGTAGTGGGCGACTCCCTTGCGACCTTTGATTGCCAAGTGAAAGATAAAGCTAGTGATGCGTTGTTAGCGCAGACCAAGCTGTCAGTATTTAGAAAGTTAAGTAATACGTAATCATAGGGTATTACTTACATTATGCTAACGAAGACATATAAAAAGTTAAGGTGAGTATTGTTGAATAAGCGTGTCGCAATAACAGGTGGTGGAGCAATATCTTCCCTAGGAAATAATTGGCAAGATATCCGTGCCGCCCTGCTTGCTTGTAAAAATAAAATTCGCTACATGGATGAGTGGGATCAATATCCAGAGTTACAAACACGCTTGGCCTCTCCAGTAGACGATTTTGTTTTACCTGAGCACTACAGCCTAAAAAAAACCCGCGGTATGGGGCGAGTAGCGCAACTAGGTGTGCGTGCTAGTGAAAAAGCTCTAGAAAATGCGGGTCTTTTAAAAAATGATATTCTTAAAAGCGGTGAAGTTGGCGTCGCCTATGGCTCTGCAACAGGGAATAGCGCAGCGGCAATGGAGTTTTTTAATTTATTAGAAAATCAGTCTATGCGTCGTATTAACGGCACGACTTATTTACGCATGATGAGCCATTCTGCAGCAGTTAATATCAGTATTTATTTTGGCACCACAGGGAGAATGTATACCACCTCCAGCGCCTGCACAGCGGGTAGCCAAGCGATTGGCTATGCCTACGAAGCCATTCGCAGTGGTCAACAAAAAGTTATGCTAGCAGGAGGCTCTGAAGAATTATGCCCAACTCAGGCAGCGGTGTTTGATACGGTGTATGCTACCAGTACTAAAAATACTACCCCAGAACTATCACCACGACCCTACGACAAAAATCGCGATGGATTAGTTTTAGGGGAGGGCGCCTGTACTCTTATTTTGGAAGAGTGGGATTTTGCTGTAAAACGCGGAGCTAATATTTTAGCGGAAGTGGTGGGCTATGGCACTAATACCGATGGTGTCCATCTTGTGCGTCCACAAAAATCTACCATGGCTAAAGTTATGAGCTTAGCGCTTAATGATGCTCAATTGAATGTACAAGACATTGATTATATTTCCGGGCATGGTACTGCCACTGTTCACGGCGATATCGCCGAAACCCAAGCGACAGAGCAAACAATGGGCGCAGGCATTCCGTTTAGTGCCCTAAAAAGTTATATCGGACATAGTTTAGGGGCCTGTGCTTCGCTAGAAGCGTGGCTATCTATTGAGATGATGCGAGAAGGATGGTTTGCACCAACAATAAATCTTGAAACCATAGACGAGAGATGTGGAACCTTAAATCATATTGTAGGGCAGCCGCAGGAACTTAAGGCGTCTTATATTATGAGTAACAATTTTGCTTTTGGTGGTGTGAATACTTCACTAATATTTAAACGTGTTGATTAAGCTAGAGCTTATTAGCTCGTAATCAAAACAAGAGAGTTATCGCGTATGACTGAAAAAGAAAACATGATTCATGGCTTGGCTTATAACTCTCGAGATCCCATCCTTACCCAAGAGCGTCTTCACGCGAAATCTCTATGTCATCAATTTAATATTTATGATCCCAATAAACTGGAAGAAAGAATGGCGATTTTACGCCAGTTAATCCTATTTAAAGGCACAGCCCATATTGAACCCAACTTCTTTTGTGACTACGGCTATAACATTACAATAGGAGACAGTTTTTACGCCAATCATAACTTAACAATTCTCGATGTTTGCCCTGTAGCTATTGGCGATAATGTTATGCTGGGCCCCAACGTCATGATTTCAACCGCCACCCATCCCTTAAACCCAATAGAGAGAAAAACAACAGAATATGGAACGCCTATTCATATTGGCGATGATGTTTGGATTGGCGGTAATGCTGCGGTTCTTCCCGGTGTCACTATTGGCAACGGCAGTGTGATAGGGGCTTCTAGTGTTGTAACCAAAGATATCCCAGAAGGCGTACTTGCCTTTGGCAACCCCTGCCGGGTTATTCGCTCTATATCTTGAGTTTTATTGCTGGCTAAATTAACCCTAAAAATCTAATAATCCCCTTCAGGCTAGCTTTAAATCAGCCTAAAAAATATACTTTGGCATTGAAATCATTGCGCTTTGATTATAGGATAATGCCCACGAAAGGATGCATCCACATTCTAGGAATGAATATCTTTTCGCAAAATGTAATTAATTTTTTGCGTTATCGCCTTTTAAATTAATTTAACTTGCTTTTTACATATTTAAGAAGCCTTCTACTGAGTTACTTGTGCAGTAACCTCTATGATATGTTTGGGGAAATGATGTCTAGCTCTTTGTTGCGTACTCTTTTTGCGTGTGTCTTATTTTTGGGTACTGCTAATGCTACAGCAGTAGATTTTAACAGTAGTAAGTACGATATCTATCGAGGCGATATCAATGGCGATGGCCTTGACGATATCTATGCTCATGGTAAAGAACAATTTCTACTGCTTCATAGTGATATTGCTGTACCTCTTGTACTCCCTCCTCAAGCGAGTTATCGAATTGATGGTGAAAGTGTTACTGAAACCGAAGTGGTTCATACAAACTGTGGCCATCCGCAGTGTGACACGTATACACAAACTGTCACCCGCCTCCTTTATACAGATAATCCAGTAATCGTTGCTCCCCAATTGACACAGCAGCAGATTGCTGCCCATGGATTGGTGCTATTAAGGGAGGGTACTGATTATTTTCTCGCAGATTTTAACCGAGACGGCAATACTGATATATTGTTCCGTGCTGCCGAAATTCATAAGGCATATATCTACGCCGGCAGTGGAGGCGGTAATCCGCCTACCAAGTTTGTGGAATATACAGGTGAGCATGCAGATAGAATAAATAATCGTAATATTTCGCTATCACTGCATGATGCTAATTTTGATGGTTATATTGATATTGTCTTCCCATCTTCGGATTCCCAGCTAGCCGATACCGCAATCTTAGGCGGTGGCGACTACAAAACAATAGAATTAATTATAGATGATGACCCCGCACTGCCCGCAACGATGGTAGGTTCCACCAATGGCGCTTTTCGAGTGGATGAGACGGGCGCATCTAATTACAGTGTTGCAATAAGCCTACCCAAAGGTGTGGCTGATGTAACACCAGAAGTCAGTCTTGATTACTCATCCCGCAGTGGGAATGGTATTGTCGGTTTAGGTTGGACGCTCAACGCCTATTCCATGATTACCCGCTGCCGTCAAACCATCGTTACTGATTCTAACTCTTTGCCTTTAAGCTTGGGGACAAGCGATCGTTTCTGTATGAACGGGCAACCGCTAGTCCTCGATGGCAGCGGCGCATACGGAGCACCCAATACAAAATATAAAACTGAAATTGACAGCTATATGTATATCTACGCTGTTGGCGGCAGTTACGGCGACCCTGCTTATTTTGAAGTGGTTAGTAAAGACGGGTCACTAAAAACCTACGGCAAAACATCGGGTGCAAGCAGAGATCTAATTAGCAATGGTATAAGGAAAACCTTAACGTGGGCCTTAGATAGTTCAAAAGATAACCTTGGTAATGCTATTCATTATGTGTATGCAGGAGAAGAGCAAAACCATCGCCTTACAGAAATAAACTACGCTAATGGCAGTGCTAAGGTAACATTTGACTATACAAGCACTCGGCCAGATGTGCATCACTCATATATTGCCGGTGATAAAATTACTTCTTCTATGAGGCTCAACCGCATTGATGTTACTAACAATAATCAAGTATTACGTAGCTATCAGTTAAGTTATCTTAAAGCCACACCCAATAATCGTGTCAGTCGTTTAAACCGAATTCAAGAATGTGCTGCAATTAGAACTAATTGTTTATCAGCATTAGAGTTTCAATGGCAGAATCAAGCAGTTGCTTTCTCTACATCACCACAACGCTATAATCTCGACAGTGCGCACGATAACCGTTATTTAGCAGACTATAAACAGGCAGATATTAATGGCGATGGTTGTCAGGATCTTGTCATTGGCTGGTTTGACGCTGGAGATAGCCGTTATAAGACAGAAATAGTCATGTCCGATAGTACTTGCAATTCATACTTAATGACCACCAGTACCATATCTTCTGATCATTATAGTAATCTGGGAACCCCAGGTAATCAGCCACAATACCAGTTAAATATTCTCGATTATAATGCCGACGGTCGCCACGATATAGCTCTGCGTTACCGTGATAGTGGCTCTTGGAGTATTCACCTCGCAAAACCTGATAATCAGGGTAATTGGTATGTTAATGCACTAAACCCCATATCTACACCGAGTGATGTAGTAGGTCGTCATTTTATTGATATTAATGGCGATGGCTTAGTGGATAATGTGGGTGAGGTGGCAAAATTTCTAAAGCGAAACCCAGCCGCAGCGGATACTTCAACTACCCCTTATGCTTTTAGTGGCGAAAAGAATTTACAAAATACGGATAATATCGCCTATGGAGACTTCAACGGTGATGGCAATATTGATCTTGTCAGTTTTGAAGCCGGCAGCGAAACTGACGCCGTAGACAATAGCCAAAACTGTGTGGAAGACGCTAGCGACGGTCCAGGTGGTTTTGATTGTGACGATTATGAAACCGTCGGCGAAACAACTAATACTATAACTGTTAATGTGCAAACACCCACAGGTATCGCACCCTATGCTACCTGGACATCGTTCAATCGAACCTGTCCTGCTAATGATAGTAGCTGTGTGCCTGTATATGAACCAGAACTTATTGGTTCGGTATTCGTTACGGATTTTAATGGCGATGGTCTCGACGATATTATATTAAAACGCAGCACAACGTTTGCCTTACACCTAAGCACAGGTAACGGCTTTTCTGGTGCTATTTCAGTACCGCTAAACTTGCATGTTCTGCTCAGTGACTTGCCCGACTCTGTTAGGGTGCGTAACCCTGTTCCATCTGCTGTTGATTATAATCACGATGGTATGAACGACCTTTTCTGGCATGATAAGGTTGCCAATGAATTAAAAGTTGCTTTATGGAATGGGGCCAGTGCCACTTTCGAAACCCCAATGACAATTCGAGAGCGTGTGTTGGACAATGATCAGTACGGCTTTCTTGATGTCAATGGTGATAGCGCAGAAGACCTAGTAAGGTTTGTGCAGACATCAAACCAGCTTAACTCGCAAAAAACCATTGAAGTATTTTTAAACCAAGATGCTAGTAGCCACAATGTGATTAGCGTATTTAAAAATAACTTTGGTAATGAAACTAAAGTGCAATATCACAGCATGAGCACTAGCCATCATTACTCGCGCTTGGAAGTGGAGGGTAACAGCGCTAGTCAAAATAACGATTGCATTGCAAGTTTCCCCTCTTTGCCTGGAGTTTTAGCTAACTCTATTTGTCGACAACGAGTTGCTAATCAAAATGATTTTTATCGTGAAATTAACAATCCTTTAGGTTTAGCCGCGAATGATCCTGACTATGCGTTGCCTGTTTTTGATCTCAATACACCTATGTCGATTGTGGCCAGCGTCGAAAGCACTGCTCCCATTAAAAATAATATTAATGCCACCAGCAAGGTGGAATACCTCTATACTGAAGCAAAAATGCAAGCCGGTGGGCGAGGGTTTTTAGGCTTTAAAACTTTAACCTCTATCGACGTACAAACAGGAATTAAAACCACTACCGAATACCATCAAAACTTTCCTTTTGTTGGAATGCCCAAACGTACTCGCGTCTACACTCCTGAGGATGAATTACTGAGTGATGCTATTAACAAATATACGGATCAAGCACCTGCCGGTTCTGTGTATCATCAACCGCAGTTAACAAGAAGTACAGAGATCATTTATCCAACAAAAACTAATCTTAATCATAGTGATAAACTTGAAGTTGGTACTACTGCGTTAACTACAACCATCACTCAAAGTACTTATGATAATTTTGGCAACGTATCGTCAAGTAGCGTCAATACTCAGGGTGTTTTTAATGACCCCGATAGCAACGGTTCGTCTAACCTAAGCCAAACTACTTCAACAGTAAATACCTACGCTAGTAGTCAAACCATCAGCTTGCATGGTCGCTCATACTCCTATGCCCAATTAGGGCGATTAACCCGTGTGCAATCCAACGGCTCTCGCAACAATGTTGCGCAAGAAGCTCGCACAGTCGCCTTTACCTATTACCCAAATGGTATGTTGCATGAGGAAATTATCGAGCCGGACTCCTCAGATGTCTCTGAAAAACTTACCACAAAACACCATTACGATAGTTTCGGTAATGAAGTAAAAACAGAAACTACAGGTTGGAATGGTTACACAAGCGAAACACGTTTGGCAGAAGTGCAATATGATAGCAATGGGCGCTATTCTATTGAGAGTAAAGATGCTTATGGCCATATTATAGAAACGATTATCTCACGCGATAAATATGGCACGCCGTTACAAGTAGAAAATGCTAACGGTGTTATCACCACCTTTACTTATGACGCTTTAGGCCGTGAAATTTCTCGCGGTGATACTTCTGCTGATAACACGGTGACTTCTGAGTATTTAACATGTTCACAAGTATCGCCAGGCTGTCCTACAGGTGCGCAATATGCTATGCGCAGTATCGTGGCTAACGGTGCAACCACAGTTGAGTATTTTGATCGTCTTGGCCGAACTATGCGTGCTGCCACCCAAGACTTCCAAGGTAGTTGGGTATATGTCGATACAGAGTACGACCTTCTAGGCCGTATTGCGCGAGTAAGCGAACCCTATTATTTTACTGCCCAATATTGGACTGAAACCACTTACGATATTTTGAGTCGCTCTCGTACGGTAAGTGCTCCTGGTTTTGATGGGGTAACAGCCAACAGTAACATTAGTTATGACGGTTTGTCGATGACCACCACAAATGCCATTGGCCAAACCAAGCGAGAGATAAAAAACACCTTTGGCGAATTAATTAAAGTTGAAGACAATATCCATGATGCTGCCAATGACTATGCTTATATTCGCTATAACTATGATACCGAAGGCAATTTAACTAAGACCACTGTTTATCCTACACAAGGTAGCCCTCTTGTCACTGATATTCATTATGATCGCCTCAATCGTAAGCAATGGATGAATGATCCTGATAAAGGGCGTTGGGATTATCAATACAATGCCTTCGGTGAGTTGATTCGTCAGCAAGATGCGAAAGGGCAGGTGGTGCGCAATCGCTATGACCGACTAGGCCGACTACAAAAACGCACAGATTATAAAAATAGTGCGGAAACACAAGTGGAGAATCATACCCGCTGGTATTTTGATGGTGCCACTGATAACGCATCACTCTCAGTAGCGAATGCAATAGGCCAGACAACTGCGGTTATCATGAGTAAAAATACCTTTCATGAAACCTGTAACGCAGGAACAACGCAATATTGTAGTTATCCAACGTTTGACCAATATGGTCGACCATCGGCAAATACTATGCATCTTAACAGCGACAATAATGATGCAACTCCTTTAGAGGTTTTTAATACCGGACAGACTTATGATTTCGCAGGCCGCGTCGATAAGACCTTCGATGTACTGCATAACCTTGTACAAGATGTTAATGGCCAAGCCATCGAAAGTGGTACCCAAAATTTTTATAATGCGCGAGGCTTTTTAACCCACACACAGGACTTGCGTAATGGCGATACCTTATATCGCACGCGCAGAACCAATGAACGTGGGCAAGTAACACAGGCGGATATCGGCCCTTATGGTCGCGCTATGATTTATGACAATGCCAGTGGCCAGTTAAAACAACAAGTGGCCTATTTGGGAGGGATCATTTATCTTGGTACAACTCCTGATCCTTTGAGTATTCAGCATATTAGCTACCGATGGGATTTAGTGGGCAATTTGTTATCACGTCACAATCAAAGCTCCATGCGCAACAGTGGCAATAATTCATCTAATCGCAATTTACAAGAAAGTTTTTGTTACGACAGCCTTAACAGGTTAATTAAAACTAATATAGGCACAACCGCTACAAGTACTTGTCAGGGATTGAGTAGTTCGGCTCAAGATTTGCGTTACGATTCCATTGGTAATATCAAATACAAAAATGGTGTAGGTAGCTACAGCTTTCATGCTAATAGACCCCATGCAGTAAGTAGTACTGGCAATGGCGTTTCTTATTCCTACGATAGTAACGGTAATATGACCAGCGATACCAGCGGTCGTAGTTTGCAATATTCCACCTTCGACAAACCCTTAACTATCGGTAAAGGTAACCATGTATCTACTTTTGCTTATGGGCCGGATCGCAGTCGTTATCTGCAAATTGATAGCAATTCCAGTGTCGCTGCCAAAAATAAAACAACTATCTACCTTGGCAACGTAGAACGCATTACGCAAAACGACGGTACCATCGAATGGCGTCGCCAAGTGGCTGGCGGTCAACGCACTTACACCACCGACGCCTCATTTAAAATGATCGGTGATGAAAGCAAGCGCTTTATCTTTAAAGACCACCTCGGCTCAGTGGACGTCATTGCCGACGATCTCGGCAACCTTGAACAAAGCATGAGCTTCGACCCTTGGGGCGCCCGCCGTCAAGAAAACAGCACGTTGGAGTTATTAACAACGACACAGCTCTTTAACTTTAGCGACGATATCACCAGCCGCGGCTTCACCGGCCACGAAATGCTAGACGAGCTGGGCCTTATTCACATGAATGGCCGCATCTACGACGCCACCATCGCCCGCTTTATGCAAGCCGATCCCTTTATACAGGCAGCGACTGATATACAGATGTATAATCGCTACTCGTATTTAAGGAATAATCCGCTCAATGCTACGGACCCTAGTGGGTATTTCTTGAGTCGTGCTTGGAAGAAGATTAGGCCTTTTGTGGGGGTAGCTGTTGGCGCTTTAATTTCTATATATTGTCAGCCATGTGGCGCTCCCATCGTTAAGGCCGCAATTGCTGGCGCAGCAGGTGGCTTTGTTGGTGCTGCGGTTTATGGCCGCAACCCGGTTCGGGGAGCGGTTATAGGAGGAATATCTGGAGCTGCTTTTGGTGCAGTGGGAGAATACTTTAACGGCCTTGGCTTAGAAAATGCCAAGATGCTGGGTAAGAGCGGCTATATTAAGTTTGGCGGGAATGTGCTCAAAACTTCACAAGCGGTCGCCCAAATTGGTTCACATGCTGTATTAGGTGGCGTGATGTCTGTACTACAAGGTGGTAAATTTGGCCACGGCTTTATCTCCTCCGGATTTACCAAAGCTGTTATGGGCGGCGCAAACTTTGACTACTCTCAAGGTGACGCCTTAGATATTGCTAGACGCACCCTAGTCGCAGCAATTGTTGGTGGTACTACTTCTGCTATAACGGGAGGTAAGTTTGTTAATGGTGCGCGTTCAGCGGCAATTGGGCATCTGTTGAATCAGGAGGCTAGTGCGGCTGAGCGGAAGAGGATTGTGCAGGAGGAATTTAAATTAGTCGGAGAAGGAGCTCGTCAACTTGATAAGCGAGTTGGGTTTTGGCGCGGTATTGGTAAAGGGTTTAAGTCTTTAGGTTCAGGTGTTGTAAAAGCTATAGGTTACGGTGGTTCATACTGGGGGAGTAAAGTTTGTTCAGCTTGGTCATCAGGATGTGGGGCCACTCACCAATTTATTAGAGATGAGGGTGGACGAATCGGTTTGGCACTTCATGATCTTACTGTTGACCAAGTTATGACTGCTCTTGTACTTTCTTCAGCATCTAATACTGCTGAGGGTTATGCGACGGGAAGAGTGGCAGGAGCATTTGGCCTCAGCAAAATGCCTGGACCTACGTATTTGAAGATTGGGGTCGGCACTGTGGCTGTTGCAGGTAATATGCTTCAAATGTCGGAAATATACGGTGATGCACTAACAGGAAAGCATCTGGTTGATGCTGTTGTAATGGGGGCACAAGATGACATGTAGTTGTGGGAAGAGTTTAAGTATCTTCCGTATGTTATTCGCGACGATTTCTAGGCCGATACAATGCCAGGAGTGCGGTAAGTTTATTTATTCTAAAACGCCGATTTCAGAGCCTCTAATTGTTTTGTTTGGAGTGATTCTAATTTTTGTTTCTATTTTTCTGTTAGTAAAAAAAGAATGGCTTTATTTGGTTGTTTCTTTGGTGGCTTTCTCTGTCTTAATATTTTCAGTACGTTTAGTAGAGGTCAAGCTGGTAGGGCTTCGATTGGAGAATGAGGACAGGTTAAAAAGTGTCAAAAACGCAGATTTTTTTGTACGAATGGTCTGGGGAGGTATATTTGTATTGCTTATGATTGTCGCGTATTTATTTTTTTAGATGAGTAAATAAGACAGCTACGATAATAAAGAAGTAAATAAGATACCCACTTTTGTATATCAATAATGATACTTACCCTGTATAAACAGAGTAAGTATCATCTAGTGCTAGTAAGTTTTGGAATAAACGAGACACCCACTTTTTATATAAATAAAGAAGGCTTTCATTATGCGTGTCCTATTTGCTATCGATTTTCGCTGAATATTTAAATCATGATACTTACCCCGTATAAACGGAATAAGTACCACCTAGTGCAGGTTAGTTTTTGCCGTAAAGATTAACTTCATGAATAGACCACCAATTAACGTTGGATGATCCTGTTTGTTCGATTTGTATATGGCGGGCTGTTTGTCCGGCAAAACTAATATCTGTCACTGCGGAGTCGCCATTACCTGACGTGACGTCGCGATAGTTAATGCCATCATCGGATACACGTACGATATAGCCGCGTGGGTAGTCGTTGGGATTGCCTCCTGAGTCTAAAACAATGCGGTCAACATTGCGTATTGCGCCCAGGTCGATGGTGAAGGTTTGTCCCGCTCGCTGGGTTGCGCGTGTCGCCCAACGAGAGCTGGCAATACCATCAATGGCATTGTTAACATCGCGGGAAGTACTTGCAGTTACATTCCAGCCTACGCGGCTAAGCTGTGTGCTGGTGCCGCCATTACCTGGAGTGCCGCTGCCAGCCGCTGTCGAAGTGATGGCGTCGAGGTTAAAGCTACCGTTAATAAATTCTAAGCGGAAAATGTGTCTGCCAGAGTATGCGCTAAGATCGACATTTTCCAGTGTGACGTCTTCGAATTTCGTCCAATTTCCGGTAACGGGCACATTAACAGTTCCTACTTCAACACCACCTACCAACATACGGATTATACCGCTAGCATTAGCAGGATCAGCGACACTTAAGGTAAAGTCATAAATGCCAGGCACAATCTCGGAAGTGTATTCCAGCCATTCACCATCATTGATCCAGCCAACAAAACGTCCATCGCTGGCGCTTGCAGCATCGCCCACATCAACTCCTTCACGTTGGCGGTGGAACTGGCCACGCTGTTGTGGATCACTGTCGTTATAGGCGATACCTTGGCCGCCTTCGTCGTAACTTTCCAAATAAACGAGACACCCACGATACTATAGAAGTAAATAAGCCCCCCACTTTTGTATATCAATGGGAAACGAAGACAGCCAAGTTTTTGGGACAAAATACAAAGAAGCTTTTCTGTAGTGGATTCAGTAGATATTTCTACAGAAGTATCTCAAGTAGTATCTGATGCTTACGATCACGAAAATTTTCAAAAAGCTGGTACTACTGTATCCTTAACTTTAGCAGCAGGCAGTTTAACTCCTTGTTCGGCTTGGTGTGCCACCGGAAGTTTGGCTACTGACGGAGTGTTGGTCTTAGATGAATATCTATTTGGGGCCGATGGGTGGAGTACAGCTGCCGTTGCTTCGCCTGCAGCTGTTGGATTAATTTATCAATAAACTTTAATAAAGACAGGCGTTGCTCCGACTAAAGCTAATGCGGTCGGTGTTGTTGCTACATCAATATCAACTTATTGGTTTAATCGTGATTATCATAGAGAAAAATGATGTTCAATAAATTTACTTTAAGTTATATCACTCTATTAGCCCTGTTTTTTATTATTGGCACCCTATCAGGCGGAAAAGAGTCAGATGAGTGGATTGTTGGTTTTTTTATTTATAGCTACTTTTCTTATTTAGTCATCTGTTTTGTATTTAATAAAAAAATGATTTTGCCTCATGCCTCACTAAATTGTGGCGATATATTTTTGAGAAAATTTGTTTTTGTTATGTCAATAATTATTATGACGGTTTTTTCTTTTAACTAAAAATAAAACGGAAAAATGAGGGCAGGCCTACTGAGATGATTTGCCTCTGTTGGTTTTATCACCTACCATCCTCAATCAGGTGGGGAGGCGAGTCATCTCAGTAGATCTGACCCTGGATTTCTGTGGCTGAATATTTAATCCGTAATGGGCTTTCATATAGTAGTTCCACTGGAAACCAGGCAATGTTGACCAGTTTCCGGTAGGCAGTAAACCAAGCCACTGCTCAAGGTTTTAAGAATGGATAAATGGTTAATGTTGGTCGCTGGGAATTGATATTTAGTGTGGGGCGTTCGGGTGATGCTTTGCCAGTAATTAAACATGTGCTTTATAAATGATGTTGATATTAAAAAAAGAAAATCCCTGTGAAGATATTTCTATTGATATTGATGGATATATTCCGTTCACGGTTGAGGTAAAATCACAAGGGTCGTCAGCACCACCTCTTTATTTTAGGGGTGGTGATGGAAAGCAGTCATTAATAGAGATTGGATTAAACAGAGGAAGCGGCTCAGTTTGTAATGCAACATTAACTGCAATCTCTCCAGAGAGAGTTAGCGAAACTGAGTTGCCAGCTAATAATGACTTACCTGAAATTATTGGCTTGGCTGCTTTTGATGTGAGTACTTGGGACTCTTGTTCGGATAATTACGCAGATAATTTTGATGATAGCTTTGATTCTGAAATTACTTTAATGGTTGGTGCTAATTATCTGTCACTACACTTTGAAGGAATTGAGGAACCAGTTCGGTATATTAAAAATAATCAGCTTCGATTTGGTATAACGTCAGATGGAAAGTTATCGACTTTGGAGCTTTTAGAGCTTACTGAAGATCAAGTTAATCTTTTAAAACCAGTTTAAATTAGCCCCATACTCAGGAGAACTAAATAAGACACCCACTGTACAAAAATGGGTGACCCCAAACCCCGTAATAATGGTGTTTCTACATGGCAGAGTGGTTATCATGGTGGTGATTTCGAATTTAGTAAATATGAAACCATATCTAACCTAATTGGTTTTGAGGCAGACATGTCGTTAGCTGTAGGGGTTTCCTTTGGAGATTTAGGAAGCTTTAAAGGAAAAGGTACTGGTTTAGCTTTTGATTTAGGTCTGATGGCAGTTGATGTTACTTTCGATGCTAGTCAGCGTGTGTCTGGGATTCGAATTTTTCGTGGTACTGATTTCGCAGGTGGAATTTCTCAAGGAGATTCTAATACAACCACGAGTCGATATTGATGTCATATTCTGAATGTAAATTCTGTGGAGCCAAAACGATCTCATCTATGTCAAAACTTAGATCAGACCGTTTTTCTCCTCATATTTGTAGTAAATGTGGATGTAAAAGTTATGTATACTTTGGTTATAAATTTTTATTTATATTTTATGTAATAGTTTCATTTTGGGGAGTAATTGGTATTACTTATCTTTTTCATATGCCGTTTTGGCTCGTGATTGTTATTATTCCTTTCTTAATATATATGTCTTTTATAATGGTATTTTCCGGTAATGAAAATCGAGTCTATTTAAATAGAAAAATAGAAAAATAGAAAAATAGAAAAATGAAATAAACAAGAAATTCACTTTAAAAAATGGACCAGTAGACCTGTCCCCAGATCCTACAAACAAAGATAAGCGCCAATATGGTGAGACATATCTATGTGTCTGAATTAGTAGGCAGGTGAAAATTAAAATAATAAAGAGATAAATTATAATTAATTTATTTTTATTTAAATTGTATATACTTTATTTTAGATTCTTATTATTAACTAAAGGCGTAATAAAAATTATAAAATTAAAAACAGTATTTTTACGAGTGCTTAATATTTATTCTTGCAATTTTAAAAGACGAACTATTTTTTCTATTTAGATACTTAGTGGTACATTCCATAAGAGAGATTTAGAATTAATGGCTCACGTCTATAGTATAAAAACAGCTAGCAATCCATTTAACTGCCAGATTCGCGAAATACCACAAAACAGAAAGCAACACTAAACTGTAAAAGCTGTAAGGGTGCTACCCCAATATGCGGAACTTGCGCATTTACCATATCTCAAAAGAGTAACCCTAGATGTCCTTTTGATCAGACTCCTCTTGGTGATAGTAGCTCAAGCAGCACCAACGCAGCTAGTTCGAGTTCAACTAATTCAAACGCTAACAGCCAGGACTCAAGAAGACGGACAAGGCGTTCAGGTAGTATACTCAATAGATTTAGAAGATAAAGGGAGATGGGGTCATCTCAGTAGACGTGACCCTGAATTCCTGAATTCGGTTTTTGAGAAAGAGTAGTAAAAGTGATTTTAAATTTTTTAGGTGTAGTTTTTATATTGTCATTATTGTTTTCTTCTTCATGTTCTAACAGGGTTAGTAAAGTTGATGAAACTGATGAGAACGATACTATCAGTGAATTATTAATATCTGCAAGAGAAAACGCGGACAATGGTAAATTAAAGGAAGCGCTAGATGATGTAAAATCTCTAAAAGAAATACAAATTTCATCTGATTATCAGAACTTTTTAGTTTTGATGACAAGCGGGTATGTAAGTTACAAAACTGGACACTATAGAGAAAGTGCTTATGAATATCTTGCGGCTTCCCTAGTCGATTCGATTTCTATACAAGATAGACTATCAGCTTATGAGCATCAAGCACATTTGTTTTTTAAAATAGAGTCTTATGTATTATCTGGCGCAGCAGTAGATAAGTTTTTTAAACATAAAGAATCAGACTTACACCTTGCAACTATCGGATTGCTATCATACTTTAATTTGGGATTATGCTCAGAGTCTAAGAGGTATTATGATCTGCTTTCTGGAGAAAAAATGAACTACATAATAAATATATCAATAGAAAGCAGCTTTTAGAAATAGGTAATGCTTGTGCTATAAATAAATAGAGTATAGGGGCACCCATTAGGCTTTAAGTCAATAAAAACAAAAAAATAGGGGGAATGGGTGAGCCCGAATCTGCTATGGCGTTTGGAAATAGCAAAAAAGCTGCTTAATTATGTGTCCTGAATAGTGTTGATGGCGTTTCTTATTTCTACGATAGTAACGGTAATATGACCAGCGATACCAGCGGTCGTAGTTTACAATATTCCACCTTTGACAAACCCTTAACTATCAGTAAAGGTAACCATGTATCTACTTTTGCTTATGGGCCGGATCGCAGTCGTTATCTGCAAATTGATAGCAATTCCAGTGTCGCTGCCAAAAATAAAACAACCGTCTACCTTGGTAATGTAGAACGCATTACGCAAAACGACGGCACCATCGAATGGCGTCGCCAAGTGGCCGGTGGTCAACGTACTTACACCACCGACGCCTCATTTAAAATGATCGGCGATGAAAGCAAGCGTTTTATCTTTAAAGACCACCTGGGCTCAGTGGATGTCATTGCCGACGACTTCGGCAATCTTGAACAAAGCATGAGCTTCGATCCTTGGGGCGCCCGCCGTCAAGAAAACAGCACGTTGGAGTTATTAACAACGACACAGCACTTTAACTTTAGCGACGATATCACCAGCCGAGGCTTCACCGGCCACGAAATGCTCGACGAATTAGGCCTTATCCACATGAACGGCCGCATCTACGACGCCACCATCGCCCGCTTTATGCAAGCCGACCCCTTTATTCAAGCAGCGACCGATATACAGATGCATAATCGCTACTCGTATTTAAGGAATAACCCGCTCAATGCTACGGATCCTAGTGGGTATTTCTTGAGTCGTGCTTGGAAGAAGATTAGGCCTTTTGTAGGAGTAGCCGTTGGCGCTTTAATTTCTATATATTGTCAAGTGTGTGGCTCTGCGATTGTAAAAGGTGCGATTGCTGGCGCAGCAAGTGGTTTTGCCGGTGCTGCGGTTTATGGTCGCAACCCGGTTCGGGGCGCGATTATAGGAGGAATATCTGGAGCTGCTTTTGCCGGTATAAACGGAATTGGCAATCCCCTAGGTCAATTTGTTGCAAGAGGTATATTAGGAGGGGCCTTTGGTCTATTGCAAGGAGGGGGCTTTAGAAACGGTTTTATTAGTGCAGGGTTTAGCCAATTTGGTGGGGGTAGCCTTATAGGTCAGGTTGTTGGTGGTGGTACTATAAGTAGGGTGACTGGCGGGAAGTTTGCAAATGGCGCGGGAAGTGCTGCTTTTGCGTGGGCTGTGAGGGCGGGGTTAAGCTCTCAACAGTCTAGCAATGGAGGCCATACCGCAGAAGAAATTGCAAATATGGAAAAAGGGCTAACACCTGATGGGCGGCAGCTTGTTGCGGGTGATGGAGGCTTAATTAGTCAAAAGGAATTGTCAGAAATATTCAAAGATGAGCAGTTTAAAAAAATCCTCGCCAGAGGGCTTAGTATGGCAAAAGGTGATGTTGAAACTAGGTTTCAGTTGCAAGGGGATAATATTAGTTCTGGCAGTGTTATAAGATATAAAGAGGCATCTTGGTTTAGTAGTAAAGAAGGTTACTACATTGACGGCCTGCCTTCATCAAATACAGTTAGAGGCTTAACAGAAACTGGAGGTTTTGCGGGTGCTGTCCAGCCCTTAGAAGGTGTTAAGGCATTAGCAATTTCGCTTGACCGATGGCAAGGGAATCGAGGTATTACAAGTGCGTCATCAGTAGACAAATTTAATTCTCTTTCCCGTTTCGTTGAAGCCCCTGTTGTTGTTTCTGGTCGTGGAGCTGATACTTTTATCTTTGACGGAAGTTCTGGTTACAGTAAATTTGATTAGGTATTTATTTCAAATGGTTAAATATTTTTCATTTTTTTTAGCATCGCTGTTTTTTTCTCTGTTTTGTTATTGGAATGGAGTACAGATTGGTTTAGAGAGAGCGGCTGCTCAAAAACTGTCTTTGGAAGCATCCTATCAAATTGATGCAATCAATCAATTGAAGCAAAAACCTGATGTGAATGTTGTTGATTTACACGAGGCCAGAATAAATGCTCTACTAATAGAATATGGTAAGTACTTAGAGAGTAAAAGAGCTATAGCCCCTGGTTTGGAAAATGTGGATAAGGCCACGCAAGTGTTATTCTCTCAAGTTGCTCGATATAGAAATGGCAACCCACGTTTGATAAATGGAATTAAATATGCCCCATTTAATGTTAATTACTTAAGTAGCGAATCATATAATGGTTTATCCGAAAGTCAAAAGCTAAAAATCGATTTAGACGCTTCATACTATAATAAAGCTATTAATACACTATTGGAAAAATAACCAAAAAACGACCTGAATAATAAATAGGACACACACAAAGCCCTAGCTTTTAATCTAGGGCTTTTTATTTTTTTATCTATTACCTTTTATGTATCATGGATCACTACCAAAAACTTATCCCTGATCCTCACCTTTACCGGCGCATTAATCTCAAACCTCGCTTCAATCAACCAATGCCCTTTTAAATGAATCTCACCAATCGGCGTGAGTTGTTGGTGCTATTGGCTCAGCTGGTAAGCGTGGTAATTCTCCTTCACTTTTAGCCGTCGTTGGCGATGTCATTTTTTAGTGGTGGGCTGGAGTCGCGCTTGTGTATTATTATTACGAGTAGTCATGATCATACACCCTAATAGTATGGTGGTGATTAGCTGAGCCTTGGTGTTGCCGCACCTTGCCTCTCCATTTGATTTAGGATGGTAGGTGAAAAAAACCAGAAGAAGTAGGTCATGCGTTGTATTTTACCTACTCTGTTTTATACTTATATTGATTTTTAATAGTAAAGGTTTCCGTTTGGTACTTGTGTGTCGTATACAGGTTATTTTATTTTAAAGCTAGTTAAATTATGAGAAAGTAAAAAGAAAAGACCTGACCCTAAATCTTCTGGCAGATAAGTTTTTTAAACATAAAAAACAGACTTACACTTTGCGGCTATCGTAGTGCAGTAACACTTTAATTTGGTTTTATGTTTAAAAATAGGGGTTTTTGCACTATAAGAAATAAGGGCGGTAACAATAATATCGGAGCTATTTAAGTATGTCGAAAATTAGGGTTCAGTCTTTATTTTTTGTGTCTTATTTATAACTCGTGTGCTGAGTCAATTTTAGAAAAGTGTAGTTAGCATTAAATAAATATCATTTTTAAGAACTGTAACTTAATGAATTTCAACTAAGTTCCAGCGTCAACTGAGTTTTCTATCGAGTTTGTTAAATATCTATGCTTTTGGTTCTATACTTCAACTAAGGTTAGATGTTTCCATAGAAGATTTTCTTAATATGTTACATCTTAACTTTTGTTGTGTAAAAGTGATATTTTACATTTTATTAAGATTGTTAGTTTGTCGAAAAATATTACTTTTCTGGTGGGGTTTTAAGCATTTTTTCTGGTTCGGGCATGTTGTTTTATTCAGTTTATAAATATTTTTTTAACATATTAACTCCTATATGCCAATTACAGAATTTAAAAATACACTTCTTATCTATTTTTTTATTTAATAATAAGGTGAGTTTATTTAACACAATAATTTAGAGGAGTTAGACTTTTCTCGAACTATTAGCACTTAAAGATAGTTACCAGAGTGTTGGTTATATGACTTCATCTGATAATAGTGCACTACATATGGCTTTAATAATTGGTTTGATTGAGAAACTAAATTTGAATAAAGGTTGTTTTTATGAAATATATAATTTATTAAATACTCCCTGAAGCTGATTTATACTTCACCATATAAAGCATAACTTAATATCAATATATTAGTTTCTTTATATCTAGACTAAGTTTTGTAAAAAATGGGTCAGTAAATCTGACCTTGTGTTTTTGTTTTAAGTTTATATAAGAGGTAATATATTTCAAAAATATCAAAAAAATATTTTGATAAAATTCTTCAAATAATTTTTGCTATTTCAGTTATAATTATAGTTGCATCACATTCTTTTCTTTATTTCTCATTGTTATGTACAAAGATAGTTTCGAAAGTCTTGAATGGAAATAGGTATATCTTTGATTATTTAAAGTTAAATTACTTTATTTATTTGGGTGTTTTTCCCGATTTGTAAAGATCACTATAAGTATTTAATACCATCACCTAAAATAATGTAAATGTTTACAAATAAATAGAACAAAAACAAAATTTTCGCGACTAAAAGGAAAAAAACGTGATATTTATAAAGAGGAATTGATATTTAATGGCAAACTATAGAGTTACTTCGCAAGGAGTTCAATGTAAGACATGTAATAAAATTTATCCGAATAAGGATGACTTTAAACAACATTTTAGTCGCAGACACGCAACTAGTCAAAGACCAGCTCTTGCAACAGGGCCAAATATTTTGAGTTTACTTAGGCCGCGAAGACAACAGAGCCAGATAGGAACACCTGGAGCTGGGCCTGCTTCAAGGCCAGCTACTCAGCGATCATCATCACCAACACTTACATATAATCAAATAGCATCGCCCCATCTGAACGCTGTAGCAAGAGCGAATGGTCAATCAGCGCCGAAAATTTACCAATTGAGTTATAGTTATGGTAGTAGGGCGAGCGACAGAAACTATACACAGTCACTTGATCATAAGATGCTTGGTAAGGCGTACGCTGCTACAATTGGAGCATCAAATAGTTCTAGTCCTTCAAATCCCAGGCACCTTTTCCACGGAGTGCATGCGTCAGATCCTACGAGATGGAATAGCTTATCGCCACTTGTTTCTTCCAAAGGTTTTTGGGCTGTAGCTCCCAATCCCTCTAATTTGAAAAATGGAGCTGGCTTAGGAGAAATGCAAGGTGTAATAGCATATGCGGGAGATCCTAGCAAAAGTTCAAGGTTTGTTACCGTTTGGAAAACTGATCAAAGCACTTTCAGTAGTAATAACGTTGCGGTTTCCAGTCAACAAACGAGCCCAAGAGATAGAATCTTAAATTATAATGGTGTAAACATTCCTTACCAAGAATTTAAGGAAATACACAACATGGCAGATAGAAGTCAAAAATCAACAGTATCCACTCATTTTTCAAAATCGGATTACACCCGTATAACTTTAGCTTATTGCTTACGTGGTTCTAGCAGTAATAGGGATTTTGCTAGAAGTATTATGGATGTTGCTAGTCCAAGTACAGCAGGTTTATCACTTGAAGAGCGAATAAATAAAACAAATTTAAGTCGTGATAACCATAGAATGTCGAGACTAGATAACGGAACTCTTGCTACCTTAAGTCGGCTTTCAAAAGATGCTCTAGTTAGCTTCGATAGGCAAATTAAATCGTCCACAGGAGGATCGTCTTCACCTCCACGTGTGAATTTTGTCTCTGGCGATAATAGCCATGGTGTAACATATATAGCAAAGCCCCCAGCAGGATCATCTACTGTGCAAGGCTTAACGCTTGAAGCTATATACCAATTACCATAGATAGATATTTATTGTAATGTAAATACCTATAGTGAAGTTGTAATTATTTAAGGGGTATATTGAAAATTACGGAACTTAGCCATTCCAGTCATATGGTGATCGAATTACAGGTTAGTTACACAATTACTGCATCATTTCAGCCATTACTATCCGTAACTATGATCCATATAGTCTGTAGTATTCTTAAGTAGGTCTATAACTACCTTTTTAAAAAGCATTAGGTCTACTAGGTACTTTTAACGTTAATTTTATCAATTCCTGTTTACACCCAAAAGCGCTAATCGCTAAAAGTAGGTGCTTTAAGCGAGGCGCCAAGAGTGTAATTTAGTTTTTCTCGGCCATTACTGCTGCATTGCCCTAATGAATAATAAATAGGACACACACAAAGCCCTAGCTTTTAATCTAGGGCTTTTTATTTTTTTATCTATTACCTTTTATGTATCATGGATCACTACCAAAAACTTATCCCTGATCCTCACCTTTACCGGCGTATTAATCTCAAACCTCGCTTCAATCAACCAATGCCCTTTTAAATGAATCTCACCAATCGGCGTGAGTTGTTGGTGGTATTGGCCTCAGCTGGTAAGCGTGGTAATTCTCCCTCACTTTTAGCCGCCGTTGGCGATATCGTTTTTTAGTGGTGGGCTGGAGTCGCGCTTGTGTATTATTATTACGAGTAGTCATGATCATACACCCTAATAGTATGGTGGTGATTAGCTGAGCCTTGGTGTTGCCGCACCTTGCCTCTCCATTTGATTTAGGATGGTAGGTGAAAAAAACCAGAAGAAGTAGGTCATGCGTTGTATTTTACCTACTCTGTTTTATACTTATATTAATTTTTAATAGTAAAGGTTTTCGTTTGGTACTTGTGTGTCGTATACAGTTTACTTTATTTTAAAGCTAGTTAAATTATGAGAAAGTAAAAAGAAAAGACCTGACCCTAAATCTTCTGGCAGATAAGTTTTTAAAAAATAAAAAATAGATTTACACTTTGTGGCTATCGTAGTGTAGTAACACTTTAATTTGGGGTTATGTTTAAAAATAGGGGTTTTTGCACTATAAGAAATAAGGGCGGTAATAATAATATCGGAGCTATTTAAGTATGTCGAAAATTAGGGGTCAGTCTTTATTTTTTTGTTTTATTTATAACTCGTGTGCTGAGTCGATTTTAGAGAAGTGTAGTTAGCATTAAATAAATATCATTTTTAAGAACTGTAAATTGATGAATTTCAACTAAGCCCCAGCGTCAACTGAGTTTTCTATCGAGTTTGTTAAATGACTATGCTTTTGGTTCTGTACTTCAACTAAGTTAGATATTTCTATAGAAGATTTTCTTAATATGTTACATCTTAACTTTTGTTGTGTAAAAGTGATATTTTACATTTTGTTAAGATTGTTAATTTGCCGAAAAATATTACTTTTCTGTTAGGATTTTAAGCATTTTTATCTGATTCGGGCATGTTTTTTATTCATTCTATAAATGTTTTTTGAGCATGTTGACTTCTATATGCCAATTACAGAATTTAAAAATACACTTCTTATCTATTGGTTTTTTTAATGCTAAGGTGAGTTTATTTAACACAATAATTTAGGGGGCTAGAATTTTCTCTAACTATTAGCATTTAAAAATAGTTCCCAGAGTGTTGGTTATATGTCTTCATCTGATAATAGTGCACTACATATAGCTTTAATAATTTGTTTAATAGAGAAACTAAATTTAAATAAAGGTTGTTATTATGAAATATATAGTTTATTAAATACTTCCTGAAGTTGATTTATACTTCACCATATAAAGCATAGCTTAATATCAATATATTAGTTTCTTTATATCTAGACTAAGTTTTGTAAAAAATGGGTCAGTAAATCTGACCCTAAAATATTTTATTTAAGATTCCTTGCAATATCTTTATAGGCAGAATGTTTGACTGCATCAATTAAGGTTCTTCTATCAGGGAACTTTTGGTGTCTGTGGCTCTCATAACGGCCGATAGCTCCGTGAAAGTCTCTTTTATGCTCACGGGTATAATTATGGATAGTGCCTGCGTCATAAGGTAGAGCAGAGTTTCCCCCTCTCGTAGTAACAACATGTTCATTACCGCGTGAAATAACCCGGATATCTCCACCTCTTGAGCGAAAATCCTGCACAATAGGCGTAGCTGGACGACTTGGAGCACAGCCTCCCATAGCAAGATGGCTAAGAGGGTCTCCCTTCAGGTTATTTATGGCTGAACGATTTATTTGATTTACTATTCCACCCGCATGATTCAACAAAGAACCTGCACTAACGAATATATTACGTTCTGTTTGAGAATGGGAGAAGTATGGGGCATTCCTTATATTTGCACGATCTTGAAGGTGTGTTGTATGGGGGCGTCTTGGTGAGATAGCAGGTATTGTAGACATAAACGGTTACTCATTAAAGTTTTTAAGGATAACGAAGAAAATTTCTTAACATATGAGTACTGCATATATCTCTGTTATGGTGTTCTCGCTTCTTAGTAGAGGTTTAGTGCGGTAAGTTCTTAAAATTAAAAAATATTATAGAGAAAGATAAAAATCTCGTATTAGAGAATAATAAATTAGATAGACAAATCCAAATAACTTTTAAAAAAGCTATTTTCCGCTAAGAGAGCTTTCAACGCTGAGATATTAGAAAGTTGTAAATAGTGTGCCTGTTAAAGACCTATCAACATACTTTTAACTTTTGCAAGTAATTTTAATTTACCGTCCAATAATAATTATATTTTAAATATTATTTTTTTAATTAATATTTTAAGGCGATACTAAAGGGAGAGGTCATTAACATGAGGGTATACAAAAGAGGTATTGCTACCTCTGTATTTTTATAATGTCATTCCGAACAGTAAGTTTTATTTGGCCGGCTTTTATCGCACAGTATGCCTCCCCATTGATACGCTTTGACACCATTTGCTTCAATATAAAACCAAGGGTAACTATTCATTTTAATATCTGTTTCGCTGATGACAGTAATCGCTTGCCTTTCGTGAGTTGAGCCTACTTGGGAGCTTGATAAATTGGGCTCCTCTCGTAATATTCCTCCCCATGAAAACGCGTAAATAGACGATTGCTTACCTTCAAATGATATAATTCTTTTTAGGGATTTCTGCTTTATGCAATCAAAACTGTACTCACATTGGTCTCGCTCTTTTAGCCACCTTCTCTGTGCCTGCTTTAGTGCCTTCACATCTACATAAGGCTTGGATAATTCTTGCAGGTAATGCTTATTGATACGTTTATCAAGAGTGGATAATTCTTGACTGCCACATATTACTTTCTCGGCAATTTTGCTGGCGGCTGAGCAGTCAAACCCAGCAGCATATGTAGCGTTTCCACTAAATATGAAGCCAGCAATTAATGTTATTATTGCAGTACATATTTTATTCATTACCCGTATTTACTCCTTATTGTTGATATGTTAATTATATAGATACTACTATATTTACTGTTTTCAGGCATCTATTGTTTTTAATAACTGGAATAAGTCAGGCAAGTAAACATGGAGTTTTATTTAAATAGCCCTGATAATCTGAAAAAATATATGGTTTAGTATTCAGAATTAATCGAGGGCTATAAATTAATAATAATTAGAGATTATCAATAGTGATCCTACTACTTCCAGGGTGTTATATGGAAGCGCTGATTGCTATTGCCGCTGCAATCCCACTGAGCAATTTCTTCTCCTGAACCAACATTGTAATTCAATACATCCATGCAGTCGCGGCTAAGATTGTTTTTAATTTCATAGTCATTATTTGCATTACGAGTCAATATCCACTGCTGATTTTTAGCATGGCGGTGATCCCAAAGGTGGATATTGACTCCATTATTAGAATTATGATCCTTTATATCCGCTCTTTTACCACTATTTAAAATGCTAAGATAAAATAAACCAGAGTGGGAGTTCGATGTGACATTTGCATGGGGAATAGCAAACCAGCTTTGGTTAATATGCCCTTTTCCCGCGAACCTCCACTGATGAACGGTATCACCGTTGTTTTTACCTGAGCCATCGACAACGCCATCAAAACTCTGATTAAGAGCATGTCGAGGTTTAAGTGTCGTAAAAAGTGGTATTTCCGAATGCTTTAAAGCTCCCGTATAACGAGCGCCACTAGTATAAGCATCGCCTGCGCCATTTTGTATTAAAAATGCGCGATAGTCATAGCTGCTGCGTTCATTTAAGTTAACACCCCAAGTTCGAGAAATATAGTTTTTGCTAAATATTTCAGGCCCTAGGTGGCGTTTAGACGATGACAGGTTGTAAAAAACTACGGAGTTTTTATGTTCTGATAGACCCGCAGGAGTGTCGATAGAGCCTCGATCAATTTTAGGAGCAATAAATGCGCGAGCATTATCGCCTCTCTCATTAATATAATCACGTAAATTACGGTTATCTAGGTCGTAATCAGTAATTACCACCATTATTTTTCCACGCAATCTATTTATATTGGGCCAGCCTTTTTTAGTGACTGCCGATCTGAGGTTGTTTGTACCACTTAAGTTTAATAGGTCTCGCGGTTTAAATAGAATGTCAGATCCAAACATATTTTCTAACAATGCATCGAAGTCATTAGGCCTGCGGCAAGGGCTATTAGTACCGTTTTGACATTGACTCTGTGGTTGCCACTGTTGTTTTTTATCCATCCATAAGGTTATCAAATCATGCTGTGGAAAATTATTATGAAAACGAAGAATCTCCTCAAAACATTCGCTTAAAAAGTCATGATCGCCATCGTTAATACACATTACATCTTCAGCGGGATTAAAAAGCGTGTGCCTTACGTACCAATCTCCCGAACGATATTGCGTCCATGGAAAAGCGTTTTGTGCGTCAAAGAAGTCGAGTTCTATATTGGTACTATAATGTCTTAGAATATTGTATATAGTATGTCCTTTGGCATAAGCATTGTGAATGCTTGTCTGAAAATATCGATTTAGCGGAATGTTATCGTTATCGTCAGTAAAATGTCCGTCTTGATAATTGTCAGTACGATTGTCTCCCCAGTAATCAGCATGAGAAACATTTATAAAAGCCATACTTACTATCATCAAAAATATATGTATGGGCACTCTTGAGGTTGAAAAAACCATTTTTTCTCCTAGTTATGTTCATGGGTTTAATTATTTAAAAGGTATACGCTATATCATCAAGATGACAGTAGTTTTAACTCTTATATAAGCTAGTTGCTGTCAGGTAAGCTTTTATAAAATTTGACCTGATCAGTTTAATTGTTGTTTTTTATTAATATGTGTTGTTATTTCGAAGGTTGCAAGATAAAAAATAAAATTTTTACAGAATTATTACTTTACTTATATAAGGAATAACTTCACTATTTTTCAAATATCTATTTTGTTGATTTTAATTTGTTAATACTCAACTAAATGTAAAATATAAATTATCACCTTATTAAAGATAAATATTAAATTGTGAATTTGTGATGGCTTTGATTATTTAGGCAGGCTTTGCCGTAGTGCTCTTATTGTGGTGTTGCTATATTTGATTTGAATAAATTAAAAGTGAGAGAATCATGAATAAAAATAAATTTATATTGTATCTTTTTCTATTTTCACTCCTCTTGACAATACAATCTCAAGCACAAATCCCTTTTAAGCAGGGGAGAATTGCTATTAGCTCCGATGGCAACTGGACAGATCCAGATGATTGGGGCGCAACACCGGCTGCCCTTATGATGTTAGCCAAGGCGGGTTTACAAGATAAGCTCGTGGCATATACCTATACCGACCATATATGGGGAAATAACCCTGCAAACTCGGTTCAGCAAATGCGTTTAAGTATTAATGGAGCGAAAAACCGTTGGAATTTTAATTCAACAAAGTTTGTTGAAGCTATTAACAATCAGGAAGCAGCATTTAATGCCATTAGAGATGCTATTAATGCTTCAACAGCCAATAATCGTTTGTTTATTTTATTGGCAGGATCAACTCACGTTGTGGGGGTTGGTATGCAAAGAGCTCAACCTTGGCGGCGGCAGTTTGTCACTATGATTTCTCACTCCTCCTGGAATGAACAACACGCTGATAGTCCGCACAGCTGGGAGACACAGCATTCGGGTTGGTCATGGCAGGATATGAAAGATGCTTTTACTACCACTGAATATATCGATATTAGAGACCAAAATAGTTCATCTAATCCGAACTTAGGCTTCAGTACGCAAACACTACCCAATAAATTTAGTTATTGGCATTGGATGCGTGATCATGCCGATGCTAATGTTAGATGGGTCTATGACAGAATGTTTTTTGCGGATAAAGCGGATATTTCAGATGCGGGTATGACTTGGTATCTTTTACACGGTGATGAGAATGGAAATCCTACTATGTTGAAAAACTTTATAGGAAGCAGTGTGGGTACACCTCCGTCGAACGATACAATTATTTTGCCAGTGGGTAAAACTCAATTGCAGGTCAAGCACAGTAATAAATGTGTTGATCTAGCAAGTGGTGCTATTGAAAATGGCACGAATATTCAACAATGGAATTGCGGATCCGGCGCTAATCGTGAGTTTACCTTCGTTGCAAAAGGTAATAATTTTTATGAAATTAGAACCAGACACGACAAGTGCTTAGGTGTTACAGGGAATTCTATGGCGAATGGTGCTAATGTGACCCAATGGTCCTGTTTCAACGGTAACAATATGCAATTTAAGTTGGAGAGTACAGGTGAAGGTTGGTTTGAAATTCGTGCTCGCCACAGTGATAAATGCCTTGATGTAGCAGGTATTTCTAATGCTAATGGAGCCAATATCCATCAATGGAATTGTCTCGGTGGTAATAATCAACAGTTTAGATTTGAATAAGCTTCTTCTATCTTAATTACATGTCACGAAATACTGGGTACGTTATTTAAGGTGTTAGGGTAACTAAGTGATACGCTCATGCTTAAGTAGATTTTATTATCGGTATCTTGTTTAGCTGGGAGCCTTTTTTAGTTAACGTGTGTAGGTGCTGCCGTCAGCGCCTACAGGCTACTTAATACAACCCTACTTGCGGTAATCCAATGGTGGTTTACGGTCACCTAGTAAAGAACTGTATTTGTAATTGGCACCACGAGCTTTGTGAAACTCTTCTTTTGCTTGTTTACGCAAATCTTTGTTAGTGTAGAGCTCGATAGCCGTTAGTGTCATTGTTTTTGCTGCAACCTGTGCACCCTTAAAACCAATGGACATCCCGCTAGCAGCAACCGCCTGCCAAGAGTGAGCTGAGGTGCCTGGCACCCATGCAGCTGTGGTTATGCCAACGGTTGGCACAGTGTAAGAGACATCTCCAACATCTGTAGAACCATAACCAAGACTTTTTGAATAAGGCTGTACCAGACGCTCACTCCCTAGGCCTAGCCGCGCATTGCTAAAAGAGCTATAGATTTCTTCTGCAAATTTTTTCTCTTTTGCGTTATAACTAATACCGCCCACTTGTCTAAGTTTAGCGTCAGCTACTTTGGCTAATGTCTCGTTGACTAGCAAGGGGTTATTGCCGTGAATAATTTCCCAATCCACCTGTGTACCTGTGCCAAGCGCAGCACCTTTTGCAGCATTTTGCACTCGTTTCCATATAGCTTCGACTTGTTGAACTTCTGGATGGCGAACGTAGTAGAAAACTTCAGCAAAATCAGGTACGACATTAGGGGCATTACCGCCCGAAGTGATGACATGGTGAATGCGTGTTTGCTGAGGAATATGCTCGCGCATCATATTGACCATCATATTGAAGGCTTCAACACCATCGAGTGCTGAACGTCCACGCTCAGGTGCACCTGCCGCGTGTGAAGAAATACCCTTAAAACGGAACTTTGCAGATCTGTTGGCAAGGGTTGTTTGCGCTGCTGCTGAATTTTCGTCGTCGGCATGCCAGTGCAACGCAATATCAACGTCATTAAAGAGGCCATCCCTTACCATATACACCTTACCGCTGCCGCCTTCTTCTGCCGGTGTGCCATAAAGGCGTATAGTCCCTGGCGTCTTTGTTTCACGTAGCCAGTTTTTAATGGCAATAGCTGCTGTCATAGAGCCTGCGCCAAATAAATTATGCCCGCATGCATGTCCTGCATGTTTGCCTTCTATAGGGGTACGAGAGCTGGAAATGCTTTGGTTTATCCCCGGAAGCGCGTCAAATTCTGCAAGTACGGCGATGATGGGCTTACCTTTACCCCAACTGGCGATAAATGCTGTTGGAATATTAGCAACACCAGCATCAATCTTGAATCCTGCTGCTTTTAGTTCTTTTTGCAGCAATTTGGATGAGCGCTCTTCTTGATAGCCTACTTCCGCCCAGTCCCACAGCTGTTTAGCCACACTCGCGGTCTGCTGATAGTTGGCATCTATATTTGCCAGTACACTCTTGGTATCGACATTGGCTGCGTGTGTTGAAAAGGTGTTTAAGGCAAGATAAACACTCAGTATGTAGGTTAACAAGAGTTTTGATAAAGCAGGCTTTGCGTACCCCATAATCCCATCCCCATTAAAAGCGTTAATGGGGTATAAAGTATCCTAAAACGCCACTTATTTAAAGTAGATACCCATTGTGAACTTTATGTATTGACCATGAGTGTCTCGTCAGTTGAAGCTTTTACATATGCTTGCTTGAAGCACTTCTCGTTAACATGAGAACCTGATGCGATGGGATTTATGATATACGTATCGAATAATACGAGGGGATATATTTGCTATGTCTAACTTAGTTGATAACTATAAGAATTTAATAATTAAATAGTAGTATCTGCATCCATGCATTGCTTAAGAGGTATTATGCTCAGCATGTTAATAAATTATATTCAAGGTTAATAGATAGATGCTAAAAAATAAAACGATGAAAAATATTCATTAGTTTTAACAAAGCCTTGTACTGCTTATATAAATACAGAGGTAATGGTATAAGCAATAAAAAATGTGATTGATAAAATTGTTACTTCACTTTTTCCAAATACTTTTGAATCAGGTGTGTATTCTTTTACCCGCCTGCAAGTGAAATGTTCTGCTGATGCTGTCATCTTGTGCCCCTGTTTGCTATTGCGTTACTTGTTTTATTCCTTTAGTGATGGGCTTGGCAAAAATGTTCATTTATAAAAAAGTCTATGAGGTATTGTAGAAAAACGCGAGTATAGAGAGTGGAAGACTAGGTTAGTTATTTTAAAACTAGATCTTGGAAATAATTACTATGACTGGAAGAATGTTAATTATGGCGCCATCACGGCAATGCTTTAGAGGCTACTATTCAGATAGAACAACTCGGTTTCTGCCTTCTTGTTTTGCTTGGTAAAGGGCTTTGTCGCAATGGTTAATAATTTGTTCTAAAGTAGTATTCTCTTTGCGATGTGATGCCACACCAATGCTAACTGTTAGGCTAAAACTTTGCCCTGGAGTATTAATAATTAAGTTCTCTGTTTCTCGCCTTATTCGCTCTGCCAGTATAAGGGCATTATCAATAGACGTGTTTAATAAACTCAGTATAAACTCTTCTCCTCCAATACGGGCGAAGATATCTCCTAGTCTAATAATATTAGCGACATTATCCGAAAACTTTTTTAGCGCAATATCCCCTGCATTGTGTCCATACTCGTCATTAATCTTTTTGAAAAAATCTATATCTAGCATCATAAGGGTAAAGGGTTCGGTATTTCGGATTGAAATATTTAATGCAGAGTTTGCCTGTTGTATAAATGCCCGCCGATTATATATCCCTGTGAGGTCATCAATCATGGCTTGATAGCTAAGTTTTTCTTGCAGTAAAATAAGTTCGGTAATATCTCTTAAAAAAGCAAAAATATATAGCTCACCTCTCACCTTTACTGTATTGACACTAAATTGGACATGTACTTCCTCTCCATTCTTTCTAAGCCCTCTTAGTTGCAATGACCTGCCGATAATCGATCCTTCGCCTTTTTCTTTAAATTTTTTAAAGGAATCTTTTGCTTTTTTACGTATGTCGTGAGCAGGTAATATATCGTGCACATACTTGCCTAAGACCTCTGAGGCGCTGTAGCCGAAAATCCTTTTTGCTGAGTTATTCCAAGCTACGATATTTCCAAGGTTATCAGTGACAATAACGGCATCAATAGAAGTCTCAACAATCTCTCGGTAAACTAAGTCATCAAAATCACTTTTCATTTCTCACCAGTTAAAGGCTATATTGCACTAATATTAATTAGGGGCTGTAACTGTTTGCCTTAGTGGAATTTACCGCAGTAGAATTTATCGTAGTAGAATTGCAGTAATTGTGGTTTGTATATAAGAAAATATAGCATATTTTATGTGCTTTTTATAATTTAGTGCTCGATAAATACAAAAGTAGGCGGGTGAATTTTTTTTGTGTCGTATAAGAGAGGGCTTATTATATTTTTGGTAAAATATATTCAGTTGCAGTGCGTTTTATGAAAAATTGTACAATATTGGCTTAGATTGTTTTTTAACCTTTGAGATTTTGTAACTTGCCTATTTAATGCAAATATGATGTTAATAAAGATGTCATACTTCTAATATTGAAGCCACGCTTTTTAGTCATTAATATAGTCGTCTATATACTCTCCGGTATTCAATAGGCATTAATTGTATGACAGATAAAAGAAACCGCTTGCTTACACGAAGACAGCTGTTACATTATGCTTCTGTACTCGCTGCTCAATCGTTTTTTAACGTTCCTCAAGCTATCGCTAAAAGTACAAAGGGGATGACAGACTACCCATTTAAGCTAGGTATTGCATCTGGGGATCCATCCTCTGAAGGCTTTGTATTATGGACACGCTTAGTGGCCGATATCTATGATGCAGAATCTCTGCCCGCTAGTAATATTCCTGTGGTCTGGCAGGTTTCTGACTCTGAAAATATGAAAACAGTTATTCAAAGCGGTACTGTGCACGCAAAGCCCGATAATGCTCACAGTGTACATGTTGAAGTTTACGGTCTTAAGCCAGACAGAGAGTATTTTTATCGCTTTATTTGTGGTGGTGAAGATAGCCCCATTGGTAGAACTCGCACACTGCCTTTGTTGGAGGCGAATATTACGCAATTTAAATTTGCTTTCGCATCGTGTCAGGATATTTCCAATGGTTATTTTGCTGCCTATAGAGATATGTTGAAACAAGATCCTAAGCTGATTATCCATACCGGAGATTATATCTACGAGAGTATTTATAAAGACGGTGTTCGCCGTATTCCTGTTGCCAATGCTTTAACCTTAAGTGACTATCGTAATTTATATAGCCGTTATCGTTTAGATAGTCATTTACAAGCGGCTCATGCGGCATGTCCCTGGCTATCGATATGGGATGATCACGAAGTGGAAAATGATTGGGGAGGACAGTACTCTGAGAGTATTCGCGACCAAGAATTATTTTTACAACGGAAAATTGCAGCGTTTAAAGCCTATTACGAACATATGCCGCTGCGTTTGTATTCTCGCTATACGAGAGGGAGTGCACGCATTTATCAGCGCACTCAGGTAGGTAATCTTCTTGAATTTAATTTGTTAGATTGCCGACAATTTCGAGACCCTCCTCCTTGTCGCGACGATAAAGGGCAAGTTATTAATTACACCCCTTTGTGTGATGAGGCAAAATCCACTTCGCGTTCAATGTTGGGCGAGGAGCAAGAAGCATGGTTATTAAGGGGCTATGGCACATCAGGAGCGAGTTGGAATACACTGGTACAAACTGCACCTATTGGGCCTTTTGATTTTAAAAAGGGTGAGGGCACGATTTACAAAATGGATGGGTGGGATGGCTATGTCTCAACGCGTCAGCGCATAATAGATCATATTGACAAAAATAAAGTGCGAAACCCCGTCGCCATTGGTGGCGAAATTCATGCTTTTTATGCTGGTGTTATTAATAAAGATCCTTTTGATGGTGATTCTCCAGCAGTACTGAGTGAGTTAATTAGTACTTCAATTTCATCTGGTGGCGGCGGCGATCAGCGCTATCAACAGACGAATGAACAGTTTTCTGAAAATACCTTCGCCCGTTTTTTTGAAAATCGTTTTCGCGGTTATATGTTGTGTGAGGTTAATCATAAAGAGTGGAATAGTACAATGCGGGTAGTAGATAATGTTAATGACCCCGCATCGCCTGTTAATACTTTAAATACGCTTACTATTAAAGACGGTATTGTGGATGTTAATGTTGGTTAAGTTAGTTCTTGTTCATATTAATTAAATCACACAAAGCTTGGCAAAGGAGGCCTATTACGAACCTCCGGTGTATTCCCAATATTTTACCGTTGGATCACGCTTTTTTAGACGAATATAGAGTTGAAAGATCGGAACAACCGAATTCGCAGTTTTGTCTATAGTATACACAGAACGATTAGGTGATACTATTAGGATGATCTCTGCCAGAAAAGCAAACGAGAAAGAAAAAGCTTACTATAAAAAGGGAGTTTTTGGCTCAATAAATGGAGTAAACTAAAAGGGCGATTAAAAACGTAAAACTTAAAGACGTCAATAAATCCAGAGGAAAAACCGATTGAAAGTACTTGAAGCCTACCGATAGCGATGTTCAAGCTATGGAAGCACCAAGGCTATTATTTTCAGAGCTACACCAGGTGAAGAAAGTCAAGCAACATTGAACAAAGCAATCAGGTCTGACGCTCACTACAAAGCCGCAGCTTATGGCAACGCTAGATGCTCTAAGGAATTATAAATATGAAGTTCGTAATGATTTTTGGCCCGTCTGGGATAGGGAAAGAAACTATAGCACGTCATTTAGCAGCCCAAAAAGGATGGCATGTTTTCCCCCAGCATTTAGCATTCGATATAGCAAGTGCCGTTGTTGGCTTTGGAAATAATGGATTTGAAAAATATCAAAGGAATGTATGTCTAAAAGCTATAAAAACACTTCACTTAAGAAACGCCAACGGATTAGTATTTACTTTCTGCTATGTTACAAAGGCCAGCGACTTTTTTATTGAAGGCCTGCTATCGATGCTACGCGAATTGGATGTATCAGCAGAATTTGTCCGTATAACATGTGATTTGGAAGAGCATATAGCAAGAGTCACAAGCGAAGGTCGAAAAAATACAAATAAAATTCAAACTAAAGAATACCTTATCAACTATTTAGAACAATTTGATTTTGGCGAATCTATTCCAGGCAAAAGCTCAATATCATTAGACACAACGTCAATGTCAGCTGAAGAATCAGCAAATGAGATTGCGCGCAAACTATGTATTTAGTAATACCTTTAACCCGCAATTTACACTTCGTTCCAATTGCCCGCTGTGTTGGGCCTTCTGTTTATAGGATATCCTAATGCCAGATTATCAGTTTACCGTTTCATTAAAGGTAACGCATCCTTCGTTTAATTATCAAAGTATTTCTCAAGCTTTGTCTCTCGAGCCTAGTATCGCGCATAATATTGGTGATCCTAGATATACTCGAAAAGGCCACTCACTTGGGGGCTATCACAAAGAGACTTTATGGAGCTTAGACTTATGCAATGGTAAAAAATTGGATGCGGGAAAAATACTCTTTGAAGAATTCATAGAACAATGGAACACTAATCTTGCTAAACATAAGGCGTTTATTTCAGAGATACGTTCTAGTGGAGGAGTAGTAGAATATTTTGTAGGTTGGTTTAGTGTTGATAGTATCAATATGAGTATTGCCCTTGATCCTTCTTTACTAAAAAGTACAGCCGAACTGGGTCTGTCAATTGTTTTGCACGCATACCTTGATGAAGAATAAATATGACAAGGTGCTTACTAGATCCGACACTGTTATCACTATGATTAAGCAAGTTTTATAACGTTTAACCTAAACGGAATGAGACGGTAGATTATTAAGTGAAACTCGCAGACAATTTTGTGCTGGGACAAGTGCATTTGTTTGCCGCATAAGTGCTGAAGTCATTTGAACGTCAAACTCTGTGCTGGTTTTCTTAGAAGTGTTTGTCATGTTATTCACCTCCAAATCCAGTTTTAGTTGAACTACGGAATGGAGGTGTAGGAAGCGTGAACAGGCTGCTTTGGCCGTTATTGTTTCCATTTTTTAAAAATAAGAGATGTATTAATGCCGCCAAAGGCAAAGTTGTTACTCATGACATAGTCAGTGTCTATATGCTTACCTTGTTCAGTAATATAATCAAGTTCAGCACATTCTTCGCTCACATTTTCCAAATTTAATGTGGGAGCGAACCAGGCGTCACGCATCATATGAATACTGGCCCAGGCTTCAATTGCGCCGCAAGCACCAAGGGTGTGTCCAATATGGCCTTTTAGGGAGCTAATCGCTACGTCTTTACCAAAAATCGCATGCGTTGCCTGGGACTCTGCTACGTCTCCTAGCTGAGTTGCAGTGCCATGAGCATTAACATAAGCGATCTGCTCGGGAGAAAGTTGCGCATCTTCAAGTGCAAGTTGGATGACTTTACCCATGGTTGCTGTGGTTGGTTGTGTCACATGCTGGCCATCGCAGTTGGTACCGAAGCCGACTACCTCTGCAATGATATTGGCATTTCGTTGTTGCGCATGTTCCAGTTCTTCTAATACAAATGTGCACGCACCTTCGCCTACGACTAAACCATCGCGCTCGCGATCAAAAGGGCGAGGTGTTTGTGAAGGGGTATCATTTTTCAAGCTGGTGGCATAGAGTGTATCGAAAATAGCAGCTTCAGAAGGGCATAGCTCTTCAGCGCCTCCGGCGAGCATAATGTTTTGCTTACCACTTTGTATGGCTTCAAAGGCGTAGCCGATACCCTGGCTGCCCGAAGTACAAGCAGTGGATGTAGCTATGACGCGTCCTTGTAAGCCAAAATAAACAGCGATATTGACCGGAGCGGTGTGACTCATCATCCGAATATAAGTGGTTGCATTGACGTCGGAGATATCGGACTGGGAAATAAGTTTGGAAAAATCCTGCATTGCGTCGGTAGAGCCGGTGCAAGAGCCATAGGAAATGCCTGTGCTACCATCTTTAATGATTTCTTCATCGAGCAGATTTGCTTCTTGTAACGCTAACTCAGTTGCCCTTACCGCAAGCCTCGATACACGTCCCATCGTGCGCAGTTTTTTGCGGGTGTAGTGTTTTGGTAATGAGAAATTTTCAATAGGAGCGGCTAAGCGTGTATTGAGCTCGTTAATATTTTCCCACTCTGGCATATAGCGAATACTGCTGTTATTTTCCTGTAAATTTTGCTTAAACTCACGCCAGGAATCTCCAAGTGGAGTAATGGCCGAAATCCCCGTGATGACAACACGCTTTTTATTCATATTCTAATACTCTTACTACTGTGGGCAGGTAGCCCTCCCTTGTTAACACATACCACCGTTAACGCTGATCACTTGCCGTGTAATATAGCCTGCTTCGTCTGACATGAGAAATCTTACTGTTGCCGCCACTTCTTCCACTTGTCCGAAGCGTTTCATCGGGATCATTTTCATGGCTTCATCTTTATAGATGTCTTCGGTCATTTCCGTCTCAATCACACCAGGAGCCACACAGTTAACAGTGATTTTGCGTTTTGCCATTTCGATGGCGAGTGCTTTTGTGGCGCCAATAATACCAGCTTTGGCAGCACTATAGTTTGCTTGTCCTCGGTTGCCTACAAGGCCTGATACCGATGATAGAGTGACAATTCGCCCCCCCTTTCGCAGCCTTACCATAGGCATAATCAAGGGGTTGAGCACATTGTAAAAGGCGTCTAGGTTGGTGTGAATCACTGCATCCCAATCCTCACCGCTAAGTGCAGGAAAAGCGTTATCTTTAGCGATTCCTGCATTACACACCACACCGTAAAATGCGCCATGCTGTTCAATGTTCTCGTTCAATTTTTCTGCTACTTGAGCTCTTTCGGCAACGTCAAATTGAAGAGTGCTGGCACTACCATTATTTTGTTGTATCTCTGCCACCACTTCATTGGCCAGGTCTTCTCGTGAGTGATAGTGCACACATACATCAAAGCCCTGCTGTGCCAGATTCAGTGCGCAAGCGCGGCCAATACCTCTGCTTGCTCCAGTAATAAGAACTCTTCTTGTTGAACTCAATTGTTTCGCCTTTTTAAATTTAGTAGTGATTCCGGGTTTTCCGGCATAATAGCCTTAATCGTGGCATGAGCCAGTACTGCTTTATTGTTCTCACTTTGTTCGTCAAAATCTGTTATCTGACAACTGTAAACCCCTAAACTGGTTTGATTTTTCATTTCTTCTTCAACCCGCACTCGAATACGCTGGTGAAGGTGAAAGTGGGGTGTGTTTACCTCAAGCCGTTTACACCCCATCACAAATCCCATGGCGATAGGTTTCGCTTTTGCAAGCCGTTGGATGCCTTCAAGGGCTGCTATGGCTTGGCACATATATTCCAAGCTTAGCCAAGTTGGTATTTTGCCCGCGTTATCAGCAAAAGAACAGCCGGGAAGGTGGTCAACTAAGCACTCTAGCCAATCATTCCCCCACTGATCAATGTGGTCGATAAGTAACATCGGAGGGCGATGGGTTATTAGCTCTGCTGGCTTGTAGCTAATAGGCGTGTTGTCGGTAGGTGTATTGCAGGTAGGCTTAGTCATGATGCCTCAGATAGTGCGCAATTATTTTTCGAAACTATGTGATTAGACAATAATATTGCTCCTAAAAGATTGATGCTATTACCTATCAATACGGTTGTACCAAAGGCGCTGACAACGGGTAAGTCGCTGGTACTTAGCAGACCAAAAGAAAGCAAGCTGGTAAGCGCTGATAATATGACGGCGTGCAAAGTTTGGTCGCGATGCTCAGAAATCTCAGCAACAAATATTACGTAGTCCATACCTAGGCCTAACACCAAGAACATAGCCATCGTGTGGAACAAGGTCAGCGGTAAGCCTGCAAAGTATAGTATTACAACTGTCAGCGCAATAGCATTGAGTGGCACTAGTACTAAGCGCAGCTGCACTAGCTGCCGGTATCTTAACAAAACAAGTATTGCGACTAAAATAAAGGCTAGGGCGAGCAAAAGTGTGGCTGACTGCCTTTGTGATGACACACTTTGTTCGACCATTTGCGCGGTATTGATAACGGTAATATTGTCGTTGAGATGATGTAATGATGTTAACGAGTTGTGGTCAAATTCTTTGGGTATTAGAATAAAGCTAAAAATAGCTTCTTGCTGTTCTAGCCAGAGACTGATAGCGCCGCTTTGGGTGGTGGAAAAAAGTTCACTAGGTAAAAGTACCTTATCTATCGCAAGTCTATACTGCGTTTGTAAATTATCAATAACAGATTGCTCTACATCTTGAGCGGCCAGAAATTGTTGAACTAGACCATTTTCTTGATATAAGCGCGACTGTTGTTGATAGTAATGGGATTGTTGCTTGGGAGACGGTAATAGCTTGTGAACCCCAAATGTTTTCTCAAAATTTGGGATATTGTTTTTTAACGTGTTCAGGTGCTGATAAATTTCCTCGACAGACTTACCCTTTATTACGATGTATCTTCCTGGTTCGTAGGAAGAGATAAGTTCAGCAACTGTTTTTTCTTGTTCTAAAAGCTTGGGGTTAGGACTGAAGAATATCTTAGCGCTGTCGTTCACATAGGAACCTTTAAACAATAGAAAACTGAAACTAAGTAATATTGCTGAACAGGTTAACCATAAATATCTACCTTGCACATTTTTTAATAAAAAATTTAATATGCGTAGTATGTGAGCTAAGAATTGACTGTTTTGTGTATAGTCTTTTTGTTTTAGTTGCGGTGCAGCGGCGACTACTATCACCCAGGCCCCGATAAGCCCAACAGCGGAGAAAAAAGCTACTCGTGTTAGCGAACTCAACTCTGAAAATGCCAGTGCACCATAACCAATAACCGAAGTAAATAAGCTGAACGCCAAAGCCTTGTACAACTGTGAGACTTGGTTTTTATCTGTTTTATGAAAGAACGAGTGTAAGGAGTAATCTATTACAACTCCGATAAGCCCTGCACCAAAAACAATGGTGATAATGTGTACAGATCCAAATAGGATATGTGAACCGGTGAAGGCCAGAGCAATCCCAAAGATAATGGATAATCCTGGTAACAGCAGTGCGCCAAAAGATCTAAAAGTAAGTAACAGCAGTAGGAAAATACCAATACTGGAACCGGTACTAATGGTGGAAATATCTGCTTTTGCTTTTTTTGCTGCATCCGTTGCAAAAAATATAATACCCGAGTGAAGATACTGTATTTGCGGATAATCTAAGGCGATATGTTCTTTGATTTGTTGGAGTTGTTGTTGAATACTATTTTGTATCTCAAGATCCAGCGCATCCTTATCTATATTGAAAAATATAGGAATAAAATACTGTTGTTTGCCGTCAAGCTCGAATGCTGTCGCTTCATTTAAATTATTACTATTGAGTTGATTTGCACTATTTAGGATAAAATCATTAAGTAAACCAAAAGGGTCAACGGTAATTGGAAAAATTTGAGCGCTACTTTCTAAACTATATAGACGATGTTTTGCTGAAGTCATGAGCTGCGCGTCAGATACGCTGTCCAGCTGTAGGCTTTGCTGCTGACTAAGTAATTGAAAACGATACTGCTTGAGCAGGTCTGTGTAGCGTTGGAAATTCTCTAGCCCATCGACAACAGAAAAAGAGTAACCTCCATCTTGTACGAATTCCACAAAGGCATCGAAGGCTTCTTCCACTTGGTCACTATCTTCAGCATATACTACTAAGGTAAATCGTTTTTCTATGGAAGATGATACGTTATCAATAGCGTATTGGAGATCTTTCTTTGGAGCAAACTCCGGCGACATGGATTTCAAGTTGGTATCAATGTTAAATCCCTGTGGGAATTGCCTTACAAAAAAAATAGTAATAGCTATAAACAGCACAACAGATAGAGATTGGCAGAGTTTAACCAGGTGTCGGTGGTTGAACATACTTATTTTTGGAATAAAATATCACAAGCGGCTTGTGCTTGCGTAGATGTTAAATGCATTTTGCACTGAGCTTTATCTAATACTGCAAGTTCTTCAGTGGCAAAAATACTCATAGAAGTTTTCTGATCATCCTTGTGATGGATTGTGATGTCAGTACTGGTTTGCTTTTTTTGCAAGTCGATTGAGGAAATAAACTTCTTCATGCGGCGCTTTTTTGGAATCAACTGTATGTTCTGCTCATCGCCTTTGGCTGTAAAATATTTATTAATGTAAGTTGTATCAACCCCAATTAAACCATTTAACAGGGTGCTTAAATGTTTGTGTAAGCGATTGTTAAGCTTCTCTTGCTTTGCGTCCGCGTGTATTTTTGTTTGTGTACCTTGCTTGCTATAAACTAAGGTTTCATTGATTGGTGTATGTGTATACCAAATTAAACCGCTATCGCATGAAAATAAAAAAGTACCTGCTGATTCAAGAGGTTTTTTTATTCCCGACATGGTTTTATTTTGCGAATAGTTACCCAGTAGATAGCATGCCTTTGGCAACAGTGAATGCAAGTTTGTGCCTGCCAACTCTGATGTCTTTTTCTCTGCTAGTTTTGGCTGCTGTGCCTGTGTAATCGGAGAGGCGAAAATGACAAGTATGAGTAGTATGCCTAAAAATAAGTAATCCTTGAAAAAAGGCGATATATTCATTCTCGATATCATAAACAGGCATTGACTCTATCGGTGAGCACTTGTGGACATTGTAGCTGCATAATACCGGTTTTATTATTTACCGCTGCTTGCACAGTATGCGCTTGTGTGAGTTTTTGCTCAGATTCGCTATCGCAAATCACGTAGCTAATTTTTAGCCTTACTTGCCATTCCATAAGCGTCGCCTTAATTGTGATCTGTTGGCCAAATGTCAGCGGATTCACGTATTTTATTCGCATATCCACAATGGGAAATGAATATCCGGAACTCGCCATATCTTGATAGCTGTAGCCAATCTTTTCCAAAAGCTTGCAGCGAGCTAACTCGATGTATTTACAGTAATGTCCGTGCCACGCTATGTGCATTGAATCAACATCAAAGAATGGCACTTCCATATAGTAGTTTTCGCTAATCATTTGCACTATTGCCCAACGACTCGGCGTTACTGGCTGTCTTGTTTGGCCGCACTTTCTTCTTGCACGACGCGATGGATGGCATTGACAACATCATCAATAGTCCTGACCTCTTGGAAGTCCTCTAGGGCCATCTTTTTTCCAGTGAGAGATTTTAGCTCGATCATGAGGTCAACGGCGTCAATGCTGTCGATATCCAAGTCATCATGAAGTTGTGCTTCTAATGAAATCTTGTCGGCTTCTATCTCAAACTGATCCTGCAAAACTTGGCTGATATGGTTAAAAATTTCTTCCTTTGTATGACTCATGTTTTTTAAATTATCTTCAATTGTTACTGAATACGGCCTGAATAGACGCTATAGCGTTATCTGGCCTGCGTTGATGAACGAAATTATACCAGCTTATATTGATAAAGCGCGCTAAAATTTATTAAGGTTCGGCTAACACTTTTGAGTGCAAGCAGGAGTGATCAAGCTAGTGTTAACAGGCCCCTAGGTCGAGTAAGGTTTACTAGGCGGGCAATAACTACACAACCATAAATTCGATATTTGCCTGTAATCTCAAAGTACTTATATGTCTTGATTGAAAAACAGCCATGCAAGGAGTGTTTTCTAGGCTGGGGGTAGCCATTTAGAATATTCGTCTTGCAAAAAACGCGTTAGGTGTCTTGCCTGCACACTTGTTGGGCGAGAGACATCGATACAGTGATTGATATCCAGAGGGTCTAAGGCCGTAAATTTAAAGTGCGGTGGTGTATTTGGAACTTCATACCACTTTTCGTGTTTACGCAGAGTCATAGGCTGGCAATCAATCAGCACTGGACGAATCTTGCATTGTGCTTTGAGGGCTATGTTGGCCGCACCGCGCTTAAAGCTGAGATCGTGCTCGTCTTCTGTGCGTGTGCCCTCAGGGAAAATAATAAGGGTTTGACCGCTACGCAATATTTCAGCCGCTTTGTTGACAAGGTCTTCGCCGTTGTCGTTATTGGGGATATATCCCGCCAGAGATACTACGCCGAAAGTAAAAGGGTTCTTCCACATGGCAGCTTTTACAATACAGTTGGTGTTAGGCATGATGGACATTAGAAATACAACATCCAGTAGTGACGGGTGATTGGCAATAACTAATTGCCCATCTGAACGCAACTGATCGATATTTTTAAACTCAAACGATAGCAGTCCCAAGAACCACATCATCCGTATATAGAGCCAAGTGGCCCGCCAAATAATATATCGAGTGCAGCGTTGTTTGGAGCTGCGCTTCAGCGGGAAAGGGTAGAGTACTAAAAGCAATACCAGTGCAATAATGAATGCACCCAGGCCAAATACAGCAAAACTGAAGCCTGTGCCGATAATACGCCAGTATTTATATACCTGACTCATGGTGACCGCCTTACATTAATTCTCCAATACTTCAAAAGCTGTTTCGATCTCAACTTCAAGATTCGATCGACATATATCTGCAAAAGTATAGGTCACGTTATCACCACTTAGTTTGTCGGCGAGAAATTTTTGCGCAATATTTAAATCTTTTTTGTTGCGTAAATAAACACGTGTACCGTAATACTCACTGGGCTTTAAATTTATATGTGCAATTAAGTGATCAATATTACTCACTGTTAATTGCAGTTGTTCATTAATATCGCCTGGAGCTCGGGTTTCATGCCCCAAAATACTTGCGGTACCGGAAATAAAAACAAGTTTTTTATTGCCAATATCAATGCTTGTTGCTCGCGAGAATGAAGGGCTGCTGATACCGTATTGCTTGGGGTAATGATAAGCACTTTGTTGCCTGGGGTTTTCATGGTGAACCCCGGGCGCTTTACTGGCTAATACATATATAGCCGCGCCCTGTTTATGATGTCCTACCGCTGAGGCCGCAGGGAAAACATCAGAGGAGAAGCCAAGTTTGGTAAAGGCGTTTAAGCGTCCGGTACAAAACTTTTTATAGCGCTCCCTTTCGCTTTCCCCTAAATTTATATCGGCGATAAAATTCCAAAAACGGAAAGGGTAGCAATAGTCCAAGGCGCGCAGTTGCTCTAAAATCGTAAGGTAGGCCTTTTCAGCGGCGGCTTCTAAGTCGTCAAATTCCTTGCCGTCTATCCAGGTCGCAGCGCACATAACGTCATCGTTGTGACTCCATTGACAGTCACCAGTGATGCCGCGTTTGACCGTCCCTGAGCCACATTCAATAACCTCTGACGCGTGGCCGCAGAGCGAATCGACACCGATAGGAATGATTCCTGGTGTCGCTGACGCTTGGCATTGCGTGTTAAATGAAACAACTGAAAGTACACCCGCTTGATCGAGTAATTCTTCAGGTGTTTTGGTCGAGTAATATTGTCGAAACATTCTTGTCTATTTATTCTAAGGAGTAATAATTCACGAAGGCGCGAGTTTATACAAAAAAACAGTGCAAGTTAAGTAAGTGTCGGTTAACAGGGGCAGCTTGCACGCTGTCAACGCTAATATTTTTCTGGCCCCACAGAATAAGAGCTTCTATAACTATTATCTTAGCGCATAATTTTGACACTGAGGTAGGCCTTAAGTGATAGCTAGAGAAAATGCCTTGTGGGGCTATAATACTTGTTGCAAAATGTTGATTTTTAAGGAAATTATTCAAAGGATTCAACAACAATGCCAAACCCTGACTTTGTGTGCCCGCGTCACATTAGTGTCAACAAGCCCTAAGCTATTACCTTATCGAATTGCATCAAGATATAACGGCTTAGGGTCTCGATGAAATATTTTGTATTGCGCCAATATTCAGTACATTATTTGCTAATACTATTTTTTGCTAGGTAAAGTTGTTGATATATAAGGTGCGGCCGCAAAAGGTGTAAACGGCGTGCTTTTGCAGGGTAAAGTGTATAAACTCTGCGCCCGAATTGAACATAGGGGACACAATAAGGTGTGATTCAATTTAGTGTGAACAGGCCCTAGTAGACTATAACTTTGCAACACGAGGAACATGTATGTCTGAACAGACTACTGAGCAACGCGAAATGGCTGAATTATTAGTGGAAGCCCTTAACTTGGAAGACATCACAGCAGAAGAAATTGATCCTGAAGAATCTCTTTTCGGTGACGGTTTGGGCTTAGATTCTATTGACGCCCTTGAAATTGCACTTGCCATTTCGCAAAAATATGGCGTACAAATGCAGGCAGAAGATGAGAATGTTCGCAACGCTTTTGCGACCCTAGCGTCGTTGTGCGAGTTTGTAAAAGAAAATACGCCTTAATACAGAAGCATCCTATGACAGATACATATGCGCCTCTTGTTAATCGTTCAGTAGATGATTGGATTGCCTATACAAAAGCACCTATAGCGCCACTGGGAGATCATATAGGAACCGTATCTGTCGCTGATTTTCTCGCCCATGTGCACCAGCTTGCGCAGCATTTGCCTGATGCAGGCTACGCTCTCAATCTTTGTGAGAATCGCTATCTTTTTATGGTGGCCTTCTGCGCCGCAATTGTTCGCCAGCAGACTAACTTATTGCCTCCGAATAAAAATATTGCGACCCAAGAAGCCTTGGGGCAACGCTATCGCGATACCTATATTCTTCACGATGGCGTCGTTTGTGCCGAAAGTATGCCGCAATTCGATATTAATTCTCTCACTCTAAGCGCTAATACTGAGGCAAGTTCTGAGATAGCCATTCCTGACATAGCACTGGATTTTCTGTCAGCCATTACTTTCACTTCCGGCTCCACTGGAGAATCAACTCCTAGCCATAAACCTTGGCGTACATTTGTTGATAGCACACATATCAATGGAAATTATATGTTGCCTTCCACAGAGCGTCTCGTGTGGTTATTAGCTACCGTGCCTGGGCAGCATATGTGGGGGCTTGAAACTTCAATATTATTGCCGCTTATGGCGCGGGTGTGTGTATGTGATGCCAGGCCTTTATTTGCCAAGGATATCCGTTCAATACTGACGTATTTGCCCGAGCCTAGAATGTTGGTATCAACACCTGTACATCTTAGGGCAATGGTTTTAAGTGGCTTAGACTTCCCACCAATAGCCATGACGTTGTGCGCAACTGCGCCATTGGCAAAGGAGCTTGCGGTTCAAGCAGAAACATTGTTTCGGGGACAGTTACAAGAAGTTTATGGCTGCAGTGAAGTAGGCTCTATGTCGTATCGGCAAACGTCTAAAGTAGACTGTTGGACTATTTTTAACGGCCTTAGTTTTATTAGTAGTGGCAACAATGACGACGATAATAAATATATCGCTCGTGGCGCTCATCTACCCGCAGAAGTGTTACTGCAAGATCGCTTGCAGATGGTAGGGGAGAGGCAATTTCGTTTGCTCGGGCGCAATGAAGATATGATAGAGATTGCAGGTAAACGAGGCTCTTTACAGGAACTCAATAAAATTCTGCTTGCCACCAGGGGGGTGTTGGATGGGGTTGTGTTCTTGCCGCCCGAGGATAAGGCATCAGTTAATCGTCTAGCTGCACTGGTGGTATTCGATGGTCAGACCACTAGCCATGAAAACCAAGAAGACCTCAAAGAAAGGGTGATGGAACAATTTCGCGAGCGCTTAGACCCGGTCTTTTTGCCCCGCCCTTTGCATATTGTCGATGCCCTACCTCGAGAAGCTAATGGTAAACTGCCGCGCAAAAAGTTGTTGGCTCTTTTTGAATCGCTATCTTAAGATGTATTCTCGATGTTATGCAGACAGGCCCTAAGCCAAAATACTTTGGCGATAATCTCCTAAAAGATTGTGCTCTTCATCATCAATATGGCGACTTGGGTTTTCGCTTAACATATTCATCACACTAACGCTTATCTGCTCGATCATAGCCACGTTGTCCTGCAAGTGTTTATCGATGTCACTTGTTTCCGGCATCATTAATATTTCATTAAAATGTTTGAGGCAGGGAATCTTGTATTGATCCATAAATACCCCACGGTTGGGTAAAATTAAACGCTTCTCGGCGCGCTGTCTAAAGTGAGATTGAACCTGCTGGTTGAGGGTTTGGGCTTTTTGTAACACCACACTTAATTTGCGCATACGCGCGATGTCAGTTAATACATTTTGGAAAAATAACAAAGACAAAACACCCCAATAATAGGAATAATCCCACAGTAGTTTTAGCCCCATCATTTGGCGATCGCCAAAGCCGCCGTATTGACCGGTGTATAACGACAGAGTGTTGTTATAAATTGAAAAATGCAATCTTTCATATAATGCACGTTTAAAACGAATATCTTCTCCCTTTGCATCTGATCGTACTAAGTCATCAATAAAACCATTATTAATGGCAATAAAATCGCTGCCTGGAGAATAGAGAGGGTCAGCAAACAAACCTGCTTCACCAGTGATACCCCAGCCGTTGTCGCTAAATAATTGCTTGCAGCTATAGGAATAATCTTTTAATACCACAAAATCTAAAAAATTTGCCTCACCGATAGCTTCGGCACAGCGGCTTTGATTTTTATGCAACCAAGACATAGCGCTTTGCTCACATTCAATCTGGCTTTCATCAAACGCTTGGTTATCCATAACAATGCCAATACTAGTGATTCCTGAAGCGAGAGGGATAATCCAGACCCAGTAACCAGGGCCTACAAGATGATTGGTACTTAGCCAGCGCTTTCCTTGCGGCATACAGCGCCTATGCCAAGACTCTTGCTCACTCCATTGGTCAATTTCAATGGTCTTATCGATACGAAACCAAATGGCGTTGGCCTGGTGTTGGTTATTTTTGTGTAAATTGAGCTGTTGCTTAATAAAGGCTCTTCGCCCTGAAGCATCCAGTAGCCAGCGAGCGTCTATATCATAGCGATCAGTATCTGTTTGTGCCTGCAAATGGTGTTTTTTATCTTCTTTGTGGCTATCTTTTAATGCATCTTGGTTGATCAATAAGTGCTGGATATCGGCGTTATCGATCAGCTGTACACCCATGCCTTTTAATTCACAGGCTAAATGATTTTCAATATCTCCACGGTCTATTTGATAGGTGGGAATACCGAAGGTTTGGCTTGCGCCAAGTTCATCTTGTTGACTGAAATCATCGGCGCCCTCGCCAAAAAATATGCGAATACCAAACTTTTTTAAATGTTCATGTTTTAAATGATCCGCAAGCTTAAGATGCTTTGATAAATAGTGCGAGCCAATTTCAACCGTCGATTCACCTACTTTGGTAATCGCTCTTGGTACAGGGAATTTACGTTTATCCAGTACCACAACATCTAGTTCGGGTGACGCGGATTTTAATTGGTAGGCTAAGCCTAGACCTGCGAGCCCACCACCGGCAATGACAGCATCTGTTTTCAGTTTCATTATAGACATCCTTTTTACGGTGTTGGCACACGTTATATCGCTTTAGCCAGCGTTATATTGTGCTATGTCAAAAGTTACCTGGGTGTTCTCGCTTATGTTCAGTTGTACCTGAGCACTTGGGCTTGCGTCATCCAATTTGGCTATAGCCTGCAGCACATTAAGTATTTTTGCGGCAGGGTTTTGATGGTAGAGAGTATCTAGGTGGGCGTTAGCTATCGGCTCTGGTGAAATCGGCGCACTACCGCGGCTACCCAGTTGCATATCTAATCTAGCGATACTTTTGTCACTATGATGTTGCTCAGGGCTCAATACCAGTGCTGCAGAAAAGGCTGTATCGCAGGGGAAGATATCGCGATAGGCATTGTGCGCTTTATCGTCAAACAAAGTGACAAGTACCAACTCATCCTGATACACACATTGACTGAGTCCTTCAAGCAATGCCAGCCCCGCTGTATTGTCGTAGGCGGCAATAGAGTTGGCAGATTTCATACAATCTGTACTGATTGTCCAGTAACCAGCAGCGGCGTTGTGCACCGAATTATGAAACTTCGTTGGCGATAGTTGTTTGAGTTCGTTGTTGAGTGCGCGACACATGTAGTTGGTAATTTCCGTATCGCCGAGACCAGAGCCAAAGACGCATGCCATATCGTGGGGCTCAAGGGTCGATTGCTGCGCTGCCTGCCATGAGGTCTCTACTGCTATTTTTACAGGCAGAGGTGAGCGTCTGCGCTCATTCGCTGGAATAATGGTGGGCTTAGGTGTTACAGGCTTTGGGCTCTCTTCGTGTGTTTGATTTTGCTGAAGGAGTAGGGCTTTTAATTCGGGCCAATTGTTAAAGCCTGGCCCCCACGCGCCAATTCCTATGATATTGCAGCGCAAGCTATTGTTGTTATGGGTCACAGTGATCGCCTAATTAATGCATGTTGCTAAAGAGTAGACAGCAATTATTGCCGCCGAAGCCAAAGGAATTGGACATAACATGACGGACTTTACGTTGCTGGTTATGAGGGCTCATTGCCAAACCGATAGACTGGTCTACCTGCTCTAAGTTGAGGGTGCCCGGAAGCACACTGGTGTGCAGAGTATCCAGTGCGATAATTGCTTCGATAATGCCAGCTGCACCTAAGGTATGACCCATCCAGCCTTTCGTCGAACTAGCCACGGTATTTTGGCTAAACATATTGGCAATTAAAGAGCCTTCGATGTGGTCATTGGCGCGACTTGCTGTCCCGTGTAGGTTGATATAATCAATATCATCCGTTGTCAGCGCGGCACCTTGTAGTGCTTGCTCTATCGCCTTTTTTGCCCCTAAACCATCAGGGTGGGGGTGAGACATATGATGGGCGTCTGAACTTTCGCCGAAACCACTTAACTTTATGCCGGTATGTTCGGGGCTATTTTCCTTGCGAGTGAGAATAGCAAAGCCTGCAGCCTCACCTAAATTAATACCATCGCGTTGTTCATCGAAAGGTTTGCACGGCTTTTCGGAGACTAGCTGCAACGAGTGGAAACCGTATAATACACTCATGCAAAGAGTATCCGCTCCACCTACAACCACCGCATCCACCAAGCCTAAATTTAACCACCTTGCAGCACTGGCAAAAACTTTTGCTGAGGATGAGCATGCTGTGTTAATAGTGATAGCAGGCCCTGATATGCCACACACATGGGCTGCGTATAAGGCCGGTGCGTGAGGATTTAACACGTATTCTTGCTGAAAAGCGTGGGGCAAGTGCTGATCATCTTCTAGTTGGCCGTAAGCTTCCTCAGCTCGATCGATACTGGAAGTGCTCGATCCCATAATCAAGCCTACGCGCTCGCGTGAAAACTCACGTTTCACTCGTTCAATGGATTGCATGAAGTTGCCTTGGTTTAAGGCCAGCTGTATGAGCGCATTATTGCGACTTTTCCATCCCACTTGCGGCTCTGTCCATTGTACGTCGTCAATTTCAGGTACTCGACCAATCCAGGTGTTGAGTTCGACATTGACCATATCATTCTTGCGCAAGCCGCTTTGCTGCTGTGCAATGGCCTGTCGTAATGCTGTGTTACCCGTGCCTGCCGCGCACGTTGTTTGATAGTCCAAAATAACAATGTCTGATGCTTTCAAAATATTAAATGTCCATTGGCATAATAATAGTTAATTATAAATCGATTCTATGCGGTGGTCTAATTGCCAAAACCCGCCATTGAAAAAATAAAAAAATAGCTTATACGCTATTTTTTTGTAGAATTAGTACTTCAATAAACAAGGAAATTGGAGTTATCTATGACGCGATATTATTCGTCAATTCTCATACTGTTAATGGCATTTGCATCCAATAGTTTTGCTGCGGATTTTAATCCAGGTGAAAAACTGCAATTGCTTTCTAACTTGCATCCGGATGTTGCCCGCCAACGATTGTATACGATGAATTATCAGTTGGCGGATCTCATTCCCATGTGTGCTGAGGTTACGGTGGTAAAGAAAAATAAGAAAAAGTTTATTTTTGAATGGAAATCGGTCGAATATACGATGTTGTACGATAAGCATACAAAAAAATCAGGCGTATCTTTTGATGAAGCTTTGCAGAAGTTTTTTGGCAATAAATGTGAGGCTGATAAGGTTAAAAAGCTCAGTGAAATCGATCGTAAAGGCATACGTAAAGGTATTCCCTATGTTGGTATGACTAAGCAAGGTGTTCTCTATGCAATGGGGCATCCGCCGCCACATGCCAACCCAGATCTCGACGGCTATACCTGGATGTATTGGTTGAACCGCTTTAAGCGTAAAGCTATCGATTTTAATGAAAAGGGAATTGTGGAAGAAGTACGACTCTAACTGCTATGAGCGTGTTGAACGCTATTTTCAGACATAAAAAAACCGGCTATAGCCGGTTTTTTTATGTCTTCGTACAAAAACTTATGCCGCCATAGCTTTGATCTTGGCGTTTAGACGGCTCTTATGGCGAGCAGCCTTGTTTTTGTGGAAAATACCTTTATCTGCAACGCGATCAAGTACAGGCACAGCTTGTGAATATGCAGTTTTTGCTGCTTCAGTGTCGCCTGCTTCTATCGCTGCATCTACTTTTTTAAGATAGGTGCGAACCATGGAGCGCAGGCTAGCGTTATGACGGCGAGCTTTATCGTTTTGACGAGCGCGCTTTTTCGCTTGGGGTGAATTTGCCACCGTGAATGCTCCTATATAATTCTATTGAATAAAAATTCTAATTAAATAAAGTAATAAGCCCGTTGAGGGGCAAATTAAAGACGCGGCATTATGCCCGTTTGCAGGCCGATGTCAAGTAGATATTCTTGTTGTAGCCCCTCAATTTAGTGCTTAGAGGGCGGGCAGGCGAATTTCAAATATGACACCACTGTCATCAGGGGCGTTAAAACCATCCACCTCACCCTGATGGAAATCACTAATAAGGCGGACAATGTAAAGGCCTAAGCCAAGGTGGTGTTTGTCTTTGGGGGTGCTCGTTCCTTGTGCAGGAGTGTCTTTTGGGCTGGCTTTGTCTCTAAGGGATACCATGGAGTCAAAAAGGCGACCTTGCATATTTTCTGGTAACAATGGTCCTTCGTTACGAAAGCTAAAAATCACCCTGTTTTTTTCTTGCTTCAGGCCGATTTCAATCAGGCCGTTAGCGGGGCAGAAGTCGGCTGCGTTATCGATCAATTTGTCAAAGGCTTGTACGAGTAATTCTGCAGATCCTGTGATCTTTGGTTGTTGAGCTGGTTGCGTAACAAGTTTGAAGTGCACCTGAGGGTAGGCATCCTGATAAGCTTGCACAAGAAAGTTTATAAAGGGAGTGCAATCGATAGTTTCCACCTCCGCTGCATCGATCGCTTGTTCCACTCGGCTAGCGGCGCTCATTGCATTGAGGATGTGCGATAGCCTGCTTGCTCCTGCGCGTGCCCGTTCAGCATAGGTTTGGGCTTGTTCACCAAGAGCTTCATGTTCTAAGTTATCCAGCGACGAAAGCACAATCGCCAGCGGCGTCCTCAACTCATGGGAGAGGGTGTTCGACAGGGTTCTTAAATAATCTGTGTACTCTCGTAAACGAGATAGCAAATTGGCATAACTGCGCGATAAATCGCCAATCTCATCACCATTTTTAGAGATAGGAAAGTCTTCGTTAATCTTACCTTTGTCACTGATAGCATCACTGGCAGCTTCGCTCAGTCTGCGAATACGCAGTGATAGCCAGGTGGCGTATAACACCAAGGCAACCCCAGCAAAAGTAGAGGCTAAGAATGAGTATGCTAGTAAGCGGTTAAGTGCATTGTTGGTCGCGTCGGATAGTGAAGACGCACTCTGCTCAGCGATGATGGCACCGATAATCGTATTGTTCTCTTTGCTGCGAATGGGTAAAGCGGCTCGCACAATAGCTTGATCGTCTAATTGATACCAAGCCGATAAGGCGTTCTTGCGAGTGAGCACTTGCATGCTGCTGCCATCCAACATAACGCCATTTGAGTGATGTTGAGGGAGCTGGGGATAGTTGCGATTTCCTGGGGCCAAAGCGTAGAGCCATTCTAAAAAGCCATGTTGTTGTTGCTTGGAGCGTTTCTTTAATTGCCCTGATGAAGCGATTAAATGGCCGCTATCAGTGACAATATGTAACTGTGTATGAGCAGAAGAAAATACCTTAAGCTCATTTGCCAATGTCGCGGACTCGACGATGATGGGCTGCATGATACGTCCAGAATTATTAAGATACTGTATGCCTTGTTCTGGCTCGTAACTGGCAAATGCAATTCCCTCTTTGGCCCAGGAGATAGGCAGAGAAATTTCTACCTGATATCCCTGCGCCCATTCTAACCAGACACCTTTTATGCGGTGTTCAAGCGTTTTTGTATTAACGATTTTGTTATCGATATATTGGATGGCATTGAACTTCCCTGGCGCACTGGCGAATAGCGCATAATTACCTTGATTGGTAAATAACAATAAATGATGGCTTTGATTTAAGGTTTCTGAAGCGGGATTAAAATACTGTAATGAAGAGGCTTCGACCTTTAAAAAAATATGTAGCTGGTCTTGCCACACGGCCAACTTTGGTTGGTTGGGTAAACTATGTTGCTGGTCAATAAGACCTCGCTCAAACCAGTCATCACTGTAACCGTCATGCCATAATGGTTCTCTTAGGTCATGGACGTATAGGGGAGATTGTAAGTGAGCATATCGTTCAATACCTTGACGAAGTGCTGGGTCACTGGCAAAACGAGCGACTACGGCCTGGGCTGTGGCTGCTAATGAATTGGATTGGCCTTGTCGTAAAGTCGCGTCCATTTCATGGATATATTGACAACCCACCCAAGGCAAAGCGAGGGTTATCAAGCTCAGAAACATAAGTTGTTTGCGAAGGCGCATAATGTTGAGAAAGCATCTCGCTTTATAGCTGTTAATAGAAGATAGAAATAAGATCGCTATTCAGTTTGCCAACGATATCCCATGCCGTAGGCTGTTTGAATACAATCGAAATTATCGTCGTGTATTTTAAATTTCTTGCGAATCCGCTTGATATGCGAAGTAATAGTATTATCGTCTAGCACAACGTTAGCTGCGTCCATAAGTTGTTGACGATTCTTCACATGTCCTGGATGGAGGGCCAAGCAGTGGACAATCCAAATTTCGGTAATAGTCAGGTCGACTAATTGTTCCTGCCATTGGGCAATCATACGATCCATATTGAGTGTTAGCTTGCCACGTTTAATTTCTGTTTCTTGATTAGTAGGTTTTTGCAGACTGTCGATACGACGAAACAGCGCTGTAATTCTGGCTAACATATGTACTTGACTGATATCTTTAGTGAGATAGTCGTCAGCACCTAGACGCAGCCCGGACACCACATCAAATTCATTATCTCGAGCGGTAAGAAAGATAATGGGCAATTCTGGTGATCTCGACCGCAGGTCGCGGCACAGATCAAACCCCCCTTCGATTTCATCTCCCAGGCCAATGTCAATAATGGCTAAATCTGGAAGCCGTGATGCGAATGCCTCATTAGCCTCAGGGCGAGAGCGATAATGGCTGACTTTATAACCTTGCCTGCGTAAGGCATCGCAATAGTTTTGCGCAATAGCGTCTTCGTCTTCAACAATAGCAATATGTTTGGGCATAAATTTTTAACTTTTAAGGGCAAATAAAATTGTCTTTTTAGTTGCCCTACCTTATTGATTTTCAATGGCTTGCACCGGCTACGCCGATGGCACGGAGTGTTTGCTCCACACAATTAATGTACGGATTCTATCAGAACCAAACCGTCACAATACAGGCTTTGTACCTCGCGGGGCCTATGTCATACTTGCTGGCTGGAGCCGATAATGAATGCAAAACCTAGGCTCCTTTTTATTAGCGAGTTGTGAGCAAGCGGATATTTAAGCAAGAATGTAAGTCAACAAAGTGAATGAATCTAAGAGGGCCATAATGTTTCCATATATAGTCGCCGATATCGGTGGTACTAATGCGCGTTTTGCTTTAGTTACTGAAAAAAGCCAAGAGCAATTTGTAATTGAACACATTAATGTGCTTAACGGTGCTGACTATCCACAGTTTGAGGATGCCCTAGAGGCTTATATTGCTTCACTAAATGGTGTGCAAGCACGTGCAGCGTGCGTGGCAATTGCAGGGCCGATTGACGGTGATGTTGTTAAAATGACCAACCTCCCTTGGTCTTTTTCAAAAAGTGCGGTTCAAGCTCGCTTCGACTTTGCTGCTTTTGATGTTATTAATGATTTCGCTGCAGTAGCTGTTGGAACTAGTAGCTTAACCGATAAAGACCTCATTGAGATCAAGTCTGGTGTCATTAATCCTAAGGCAAATAAAGCGGTATTGGGGGCTGGCACAGGTTTAGGTGTTGCCGGCTTAGCTTATAACAGTGGTTCTTGGCTGCCTATTCCCAGCGAAGGTGGGCACGTGAATATGGCTCCAGCAACAAAATTTGAAGCTGAAGTGATCGCTGCAGGCCTACAACGTTTTGGCTATGTTTCTGCCGAAACTTATGTCTCAGGCCCAGGCTTGGTTAATCTGTATCAGTGTGTATGTGATGTGGAGGGCGTTGCTGTCAGTCAATTACAGCCCAAGGATGTTACTGCCAGAGCGCTAGCGAGGGATGATGCCCAATGTCTTAAAGCCCTGCATACTTTTTGCTGTTTTCTAGGAACCGTCTCTAGTAATCTGGTTTTGACCTATGGCGGCAAAGGCGGCGTATATTTATCTGGTGGTGTGGTCCCTCGTTTTGTGGACTTTTTAAAAGATAGTGAGTTTGGCGAGCGTTTTTCTAACAAAGGGGTCATGAGTCACTATGTTCAAAATGTTCCCGTCTATTTGATAGGCTATGATCATATCGCACTTTTGGGTGCTGCAACTTGGATAGGGAGCTTATAGTTAGTTTGCTATCGCGAAGAGTTGCCTTGGTATGATGAAAAATAATCACTCGGCGCAAGCCGGGTTAGTCGCTTTGTATTTATCGATTGTGTTGCTAGCGTTAAACGGCTTATTCGCAAAGATTATTCCTTTGGATGCACTTAACGTTACTCAAACACGCAGCGTTGTTGCTTGCATCATGCTCTTTTTGGTGCTGGTTGCTCAAAAGGCAAACTTAAGGCTTAACTCTTTAAAGCAGTTTATTGGTGTTTATGGCTTAGGACTAGTGCTTGGCGCGCACTGGATTACCTACTTCCATGCGATGCAAGTGTCGACAGTAGCGATAGGTATGTTGTCCCTTTTCAGCTACCCGGTAATCACTGTGTTGATTGAACCACTGTTTAAAAGGCAAGTGCCGAAAATTGCGGATTTATTAGCGGCATTTGTTGTTTTCAGTGGTATTTTTATTATGGTTTCACCGCAAATTATCAGTGGTGAGTTTGATGGTAATACTGTTCAAGGTGCATTTTGGGGCGTCACCTCCGCAATTTTATTTGCCTTTCGCAATACGAGTCAGAAATACCTATTTCCCCATATTAATTCCATTACTCTCATGTCCCATCAAACCCTGGTGGTTGGCTTAGTATTATTACCATTTATAGCTGTCGAACAGATTAGCAATATGGAAATAAAAGACTGGGGCCTGTTGATACTTTTAGGGTGTTTATGTACTGCGCTCGCGCATACGCTTTTGTCTATGAGTTTAAAACGCTTGCCAGCTAAATCTGTCGCATTAATCGGTTGTAACGTGCCTGTTGTGGGAGGCCTCATTGCCTGGCTTGCTCTAGGTGAAATCCCTGGTGTTATGGTTTATATTGGGGGTGCCGTAATACTTTCTGTGGCGGCATATGAATCTTTAAATCAAAACAAATAATGTCAAATTCAAAAGAAAAAATACAAGATATAGAAAAGCATATCGATCAATCCCTTGAGGATTCGTCAAAGGCTATTGATTCTTTGAAAACAAGGATTGCTAGTGAGTCGGCTAAATTACCTAAGCAGACCTTGGTTATTGAAGATCGTTTATCGTCGATTCAAGATGAAATGTCGAAATTGAGCGATAAAATGTTGGCATATAAGTTAAGGCGTATTGCGGATTCAAAAATGTTAGAATCCGTTAGTAAGATGTTAAAGGAGGAGAGGCAAACCCCTGCGATACAAGAGCCTGCTATCGGCGATCGTGAACCTCCAGCGAAAACAGATGCTAAGCAACCGCCTGACTATAGCTCGACAACATTTAAATGTAAGTCTGATCTCGATAAATGCCTACTTGGCTCCTCAAGCGCACTAGAACGTGCTCTGTGTTATGCACTGTTTATTCGCTGTGCAATGAAAGGTTAAATTCAGTTGGAACCTTTGCGCAATGTCATGTTGCCAAAGGTTCCACCATCCCCCGTCAATCTTTTTGCTATTTTTTTGTAACCTTTTGCTGGCTATCTCGTGTTTATAGACAATATGAGATTTAAATTCCGTACACTTGTTAATCAGCACGCTAAGCATGTCTATTCATTGGCTTTGCACATGCTCGGGCGCCCAGAGGAAGCCGAAGATATTGCCCAGGAGGTCTATCTTCGTCTGTGGAAAAACATTAACCAATTAGATATGGAAAATGCTAAGCCTTGGTTGTTAAAGGTTACACGTAATATTTGTATTGATCATATTCGCGCTCGCAAACAAGAGGTCGATGCCGAGCAATTTGAGTTTGCCTGTGACAATAACCGTTACCAACCGGCAAAAGCCTTAGCTAACAGTGATTTAAGTAAGTGGTTAACACATGCTATCTCTGCTATGAAAGAACCTTACAAATCATTAATAGTGATGAGCGATGTACAATTTAAAAGCCAAAAAGAAATGGCGAATATTCTTGAGCTAAGTGTTAACCAAGTAAAAGTCTATTTGCATCGAGCCAGGCAGCAGTTAAGAGATCGCCTGAAAGAGATAGAATGATGAAAGATATTGAACCGTACATTCAACAGTTAGAGCACGTTTCTCAGAATGTTACAGCCAAAGATAAGGCGTTTTTAGTTCGTATCCTGAGTGATGAGTCGAAGGATGATGAGCAATTCCCTTTAGTAGATATTCCTCAAGGCTTGGGAGAAAAACTGTATGCGATTGCAGATGATAGTAAGAATACTAAAAACAGGAAAAAGCTCAATGTTGTTTTGCAAGCGCTCGTTTCTCTTGCAGCGATGGTCATTATTGGTTTGTTTTTAATAGAAAAATTCCAGCAGCCATCAGAGAAGGAGATTCAGCGGGCAAAACAAGAATTGGTCATTGCCTTTAATTATCTAAACGCCGCTAATCAGAAAACAAACCTTAAAGTAAAACAAACGTTAAACGCTCGCTTGCAGCAAGCTTCAGTTAAAACTGTATTTAATATTGTACCTCCTAAAAAACACAATGAGGTAAAGAGTATAAGTGAGGAAAAATTATGAATAAATTAATAAAAAGTACGATCGCCATTTTTTGTATTTCAGTATTTTTATTTTCTAAAGCTGTTTTTGCACAGAGCAGAGGTTATGTCAGCTTTGAAAACTTAGCATCCACTTATGGCGAGCCCAAAGTGGAAATTAACCTTAATGCTTTAATGATGGGGTTTGTTGGAACATTAGCAAAAAATGAAGATCCTGAAGTATCGAGTTTGCTATCACAGTTAGAAAGTATCAGAGTTAGAGTATACGACACCAAAGGTGATTCTAAGAAAGCTTTACAGTCTATTGATAAAGTCACACAGAAAATACGCAAAGATAAATGGGAGCCCATCGTTAGTGTTAATGAAGACGATGAACGAGTAAAAATTTTCGCTAAATATACTGACAAGAAAATGGATGGTTTAGTGGTGATGGTTGTCAGCGATGATTCACATACGGGCGATAGAGGAGGGGAAGTTGTGTTCATCAATATTGTTGGTGAAATAGACCCTGCAAATATACAAAAAGTTACTAATTCGCTTAATATTAACGTAGGATCATAATGATGAATGCGCTCATTAAAATACTGCCTTTGTTAATCTTGCTGAGTTTGTCAGGTTGCGGTATTACTACTGCAGGCTTAATTTCCAATCCAGGTTATGCGCGACTTTCTTATCCTTCGGTATGGGAAGCTGATAAACAATTAAGTATATCTCTAGGGCCCTGGGCAATTAGGACATTAGTTAATTTTACGGATGATGGCGATCTTAACCAGCAACAGCTAAAAAAAATATTAGGTTTGCGTGTAACAATATACAATGTGCATAAAAATGCGCCAACTATAAATCAGCACATTCAAGAGTCAGTAAACCAACTTAAACAAGATGGTTGGGTGCAAACAGTGTCTATTAATGAAGGTGTTGAAAAAAATGTCGTTATGGTGAAGTTTGGAGAAGACCTCATTGAGGGATTTTCAGTAATGAGTATCGATCAAGAAGAAGCGGTATTTGTCAATATTATTGGTGATCTCGACCCTAAATTTTTTGATCAATTAATCAATCAAGTTAACGCAAATCAACATAATGACACATTAAAGGTTAGCTACTTATAAATTCTAGAGCGAGTTAACCACCTTTAGAATGAATGGTAGGAACTCACTCTTGTTAACTCTACTTTTGGATGCTTAAATATTAAACTTTGTCCATAAAAAACTAGCATTCTACAATTAAAAATTGAAACCCCTTTGATTCATATTAGATTCATACTGGTCTTGTTACTTTTGTTGCCACTTATGGTTTGGCTATAGAATTGTGCATAATTTATTAATATCACAGTGTTGCAATAGTAAATTTGGTAAAATCGCTTCAACACAACTATATTAGGCCTTGTTAACATTAGATGTGTCCATTAATTAAACGATGTGTTACGCCTTTAAAAGTGCCATTTGCTAAACAACTGCATTACGCGAGGCAGCGAAATCACACTTTAGTTATTTCAAATCTTGGTGTTAACAAGTTTTAGTTGACAAGCTTATGACGTACTAAAGAGAATTTAGGGGATAAAATGAAGAAACTGATAACCACTCTCATGTTAACTATAGCGCCAACAACGGTATTGGCTGTCGATGCTACACCATTGTTCTCCGTGAATATTGGCGCAGGGAGCTGGGGTGCCGACTACTCTGGCGAACTAGGTGACTTTGACACCAATGTTGATGATCTCGGGTTTGACGATGATAACAATGCCTATTTTTATGCCGCTTTTGAACATGCGGTTCCTCTTATCCCCCAAATTCGCTTTGAGAGAATTGATATTTCCTCCTCAGGGGTTGGCACCTTAACAAGGAGTTTTCAGATCGATGATCGTATTTTTACGGTTGGCTCTCAAGTAGCAACCGATTTAGATTTCACTTTCAATGACCTAACACTCTATTATGAATTAGCCATTTTTGATTTCGGTTTAACTTTTCGTCAATTTGACGCCGAGGTAGCCGCCAGTAATACCAATGGAAGCTTATCCGATAGTGAAGAGGTCGATGGCGTTTTGCCCATGGCATATTTACAAACGAAAATTGATTTACCTCTTACTGGCATTTATGTCACAGGTAATGTTAGTGGCATCTCCTTTGATGATAAATCTGTTATCGACTATCGAGCAGCTATTGGTTATGAAATTGATCTAGCTTTAGTTACTAAACTAGGGTTGGAAATTGGTTATCGAAGTTTTGAGTTAGACCTCGGTGATGAAGAAGACTTTGCTGCAGATATTGAGCTATCGGGTGCCTATATCGGCGCGAACCTGAAATTCTAATATCCTATGTATATAGAAATAGATGTTGGCTTGCCACATAGGCTCCAGCATCTATTTTTCATATCTACGTTTGCTGCCCGCTCATGAATACCTCCTAAGTATATTATTTGACTCTTTATGCGTTATAGATACTTTATATAATTGTAAAGATTGAAATACCTTCCTTTTATTTTAATTCATCATAACAACCATGTACCTAGAGGTATGGTGGCCAGCTATTTTCGTTCTCTTTCTTGGTTTGCTCTCTTCTTTGAGTGCCAAATATGGAATCGTTAAATTTCTATCCTCTATCGTTGTGACAACAAAGATGTATGTCTAATCTTAACTATAATGAGATTTTACATATATAAACCTTGTTGTTTGTCGCTTAATTGTAATAAATCATTAGTGAAAATTTTTTAGCTGCCGATAACAACTGTGTTATAGAAAGATTCTCAGATTTCAGCCTTGCATGCTTATAGGAATGCAAGGTTATTCCTATAAGCATGGCCTGGAGAAAACAATGAGACGTTTAGGTATTGTGAACAATACATGTGCATATTTAATATGGCTGTTTTGCTTTATATGTACTTCTTTTGTTGATGCCGGAGAGATAAAAGTCGGAATGAGCACAGCATTAGATGGGCCTGCCAAAGCTCTAGGTCAAGGTGTTAAACTAGGTGTCGAAACATATTTCAATAAAGTTAATGCCAGTGGAGGTGTTAACGGCAATACCTTATCGCTGGTTGCTAAGAACGATGGCTACGAGCCTAAAAAAGCCGCTGTGAATATGCGCGAACTTGCTGATAATCCAGATATACTGGCCGTTATTGGTAATGTTGGTACACCCACCGCCATTGTTACAGTGCCAATAGCTAATGAAAAAAAGATACTTTTATTTGGCGCATTTACCGGTGCCGGTGTGTTGCGAAAAACGCCCCCTGAACGCTATGTTATGAATTATCGGGCTAGCTATGCCGAAGAAACTTCTGCCATGATTGAAGGCTTATTAAAGTCTGGTATAAAACCTGAAGAAATTGCCTTCTTTACTCAAAATGATGGTTACGGTGATGCTGGCTATAATGGCGCAATTGCGGCATTAAAGAAAAAAGGCTATGCCGATGCTGATAGTTTAGCTCATGGACGTTATCCAAGAAATTCTCTTAATGTCGAAGAAGGCTTGTCTGATATATTAGATGCTGATGTAGAGCCTAGAGCTATCATTATGGTCGGCGCATATAATCCTTGTGCAACGTTTATTGAGCTGGCAAAGGAAGAACTGCCCGATACATTATTTTTAAATGTGTCATTTGTTGGCAGTGTTCCCTTGTTGAAAAAACTAGGGAAGCATGCCGAAAACGTGATTGTGACTCAAGTAGTTCCTCACTATAACGATGATCACTCAGGGATTAAAGAATATCGACAAGCACTAAAAGAGTTTAGCCCAGAAGCCGCGCCTGGATTTGTTTCTCTAGAAGGTTATATCGCTGCAAAAATTTTTGTTGAAGGTCTTAAAAAGACACAAGGTAAGGGTAATCGAGAGGATGTAATTAATGCTTTGCAATCCATAGGTACGATTAATTTAGGTATTGGCAGCGATATCAGTTTTAGTTCAACTAAGCACCAGGGCAGTAACACTGTATGGCCTACCATTATCAAAAATGGTGAATATGTACCTTTGCAATGGGAACAACTGTAGTGCTTAAAACTTCGCTTAATGTTATACGCCAGTTATAATAATGTTATTTCGACATTCTAAACTCTCAGTAGGGTTGATGATAACAATTCTTGGTGGCTTAGGAATTTTATCATCAATTTTAATTGCAGCATCAGGCTCATTCTCTTTACGTGGTTTAACCAAGTCTCAGCAGGAAATTTTAGAAGTAGGTGAACTGCGAGCGAAAATAACTGCTTTTCAAGGTTCACTATTGTCATTGGCACTATCTCAAGAAAATATAATAAGTGCCTCGAGTGCGGACGATATTAATCCAAGTGAAAATAAAATTTTAAGAGATAATGTTAAACATAATATTGATAACTTAGAAACCACTACCGAAAAATTTCCACAATTGCAAAATGTTTATCGTTCTCTCGCTAAAGAAACACTTTTACTTATTGAGGACGATAAATTACTTGAAAGTTTAACCTATAAAAATCTAAAACTCGAAAGTGAACTTAACTCCTATGTAGAGAGCCTGCAGAGCGATGTTAGTATTATACAAGCGGGTATTGATACTTTAGTAGGAAAAGTATCTTTCTCTGAAAAGCGCAGTGAGCGCTCTTTGAAACGGATGTTGAGAAAAAATTCAGATGCTGAAACTTTAGCGACTGATGTTGTTGTGCCTCTTATCAATAAAATATTATCCGATGGTAAAAAAATAATAAAGGAAAGTAATGCGTTAAGGGTTACTGTCTTAAAGCTATCTATTATTGCCAATAGTTTGAAGTCGATTCGTAATGTCGATGATCTCACTACCTTACAAAAAAACGAAGTCTCTCAGATTATTAGTAAAGGTGAATCTTCCTTGAAAAAGGTAGTGTCGATGACGGCGGACGATGAAATTCTTAAAGATCTCGTATTGGCTCAGGTGGATAATTTTTCAAAAATTAAAAACGTCTTGGCTGGTGAAGAGAGTTATGGCTTTGAGATACAAAGACAGAGTATTGAAAATAGAATTGCTAGGGAAAAGCTATTAAACCATATTGACGATATGTTTCTTGTTGTGGATAGCAATACTACAGAGATTATTCGTTTATCCATGTCTATTGCCAACGTAGCGAAGGAAAATTCGGAAAGTGTTAGTTCAAATTCTATAGATCTTAATTTTACTATTGCCTTTATTGTTACTTTGGTTTTGTTATGTTTAAGCTTTTTGGTGATCAGGTTGACATCGAAGCCCTTGTCTAATGTCAGTGAAATGATGAGAGAAATAGCCGAAGGTGAAGGTGATTTAACCTTAAGGCTAAAATCTGGTGGGGTTAAAGAAGTAGATGAAATATCTTTGGCATTTAATATTTTTGTAGAAAAAATAAGAGCTATATTAGAGGAGACAATAGAGGCTGTAAATAGTGTCTCAGGTTTTGCCGATAGAGCTGCCGATGTGGCTCAAAAGACTCTTTCTCATATGCTCAAGCAAAACCATGAGCTTGAGTCTATTGATACCCGAGTAAAAGAAATGGGAGCCACAACCAACCAGATATCTGACAGTGCAACAAATGTTTCTCACAGTGCCGAAGCAGTGAATAATCGTTCAAGAGAAGGTAAGGCACATGTCGACAACGTTGTAAGCGCTGTCTTTGAACTAAAAAATGATATCTCGCAAAGCACAGAGTCTATGCTGAATTTGGCTGAAGAGAGCCAAAATGTGGGTAAGGTTCTCGATGTTATTAAAGGCATCGCAGAACAAACCAATCTGTTGGCGCTGAATGCGGCGATTGAGGCCGCCAGGGCGGGAGAGCAGGGGAGAGGTTTTTCGGTTGTAGCTGATGAAGTTAGAACATTGGCAAGCCGTACTCAAGAATCTACTTTAGAAATACACGAAATTGTTGAAAAACTTCAAGATGGTGCAAAGCAATCACTGGCTCTAATGGAGCGTGGCAACAATAAAATTCACAAAGATGTTGAGTTAGCCAAAACGGCTGCAGAAATGCTAGTAGAGATAACCGAGTCTATAGAGTCCATATCTCACAGTAGTCAGCATGTTGCCTCTTCCACTGAGCAGCAAAGTGCCATGAACGTTGAAATTGGCGTAAGTATTTCCAATATTAGTGATCTCTCC